>JAMPGE010000001.1:84173-139363 GCA_023664085.1 Muribaculum sp.
CCGGTATCACGATAGTATCACAAAAGAGGGAACAATCGGGAAAAGCCGGGATATAACAGGGAAACAACAAACCCAGTCCGGGGGTTTGAATTTCAGCCAACAAACTATGTAAATTAGTGATATACAATGAAACACTACCGAAATTGTCGATAGTGTTTCGTGGATTTGAGTGGTCCCACTTGGGCTTGAACCAAGGACTCCCTGATTATGAGTCAGGTGCTCTGACCAACTGAGCTATAGGACCTTCAAGGTGATTGCTTTGGCTTTACATCGGTTGCTTTGGCTTTACCTTGTTTGTGTCTGCAAAATTAGTAATTATTTTTGGTTTTGTCAACTTTTTATTCGTTTTTTTGATTTATTTTGTTGATCTCGCTCCGTATTTGTCGTTTATCGTTTGGATTTTTGCCTTTGTTTCACTTTGTTAGCCCTTCCGGCAGATAGCTTTCGAGAAGTTGTCGAAGGCTTGATGGTGTATGCTGGCGCCGCAAGTGCTCCATGCTTTGGGAGTGGTCTCTTTTGGAGAGTCTTATGCCCTGACTGTTTAGCAAGAGGGGGATGTGGGCGTATTCGGGAGTAGCAAGGTTGAGGAGTCGAAGTATATGGATTTGTCGGGGTGTCGATGTGAGCAGGTCCTCTCCTCTCACAACTTCGGTTATGCCCATCATGGCATCGTCTACGGCTACCGCGAGTTGATAGGCGAATATTCCGTCTGCTCTGCGGATTATGAAGTCTCCGCATGTGGCGGTGAGATTTACTCTTTGCGTTCCCTTGATTCGGTCGGTGAATTCGATTTCCGAGTCCGGCACCATGAGTCGCAGGGAGGTGTGGTTTCGGCAGAAGTCCAGTTCTATGTCTGTTGCGGGCTGTGATGTGGCGGGTCGGCACGTTCCGGGGTAGCGTATTTCTCCGTCTGACTGATGGGGAGCGGAGGCTGCCCGGATGTCGGCGCGGGTGCAGCGGCACGGATATACCAGGCCTTTGTCGGCAAGTTTCCGCAGTGCCTGCCGATAAATTTCGGTGCGTCCGCTTTGGATATACGGGGGATTTGGCCCTTTGTTTTCCAGCCCTCCCTCATCCCATTCGAGGCCGAGCCACTGAAGGTCATCTTCTATCCATTTGGCATATTCAAGACGCGAGCGGTCTCTGTCGAGGTCTTCTATTCGCAGAATCCATTTGCCTCCCCGGGATTTAATACTTCTGTAGGATGCATATGCGGCGAAAATATTGCCCAGATGCATTCTTCCGGTGGGTGATGGAGCAAATCGTCCCGCCGGAGTATCATTCACACTGCTTCCCATTTTAATTTCCGAACTCTGCATCTATTTTAGGCTGTCAAATAGCCGGATATATTTCTTTGCCACCACCGATGCCTCAAATTTGGTTCTGACATTTTCAAGCATGGCGTTTTGCATGGTCCTGCGGGCTTTTGGATCCGTAGCAACTTTAATGGATCTGAGCAGGGCCTCCCCTATTGATTGTACTGATTCATTGAAGTCGGAACTTAAGTCGGCAAGAAAGCCGGTTTTGCCGTCTTCCACAATATCCGGTTGTCCTCCCCTGTTGAAACTTACAGGTATGGCACCGTAAGCCTGGGCCTCTACAAGTGTGCCGGGCAATGTTTCGTAGAGAGATGTGCTTACGAGTATATCAGAGTCTGTATATAGGTCTCTTATATTTTCTTCTCCCCGAATCATTCCCGTATGGATTGTCTTCACGGGAATCTCACGTATGGAGTCAGAGTCTTTTACGGCTCCGAAGGTAGTAAGAGTGATTTGCCGTGCTATGTCGGGATGATATTTTTTAATCCAGTGCAAAGCACCGATAAGTACGGGCAGTCCCTTTATAGGATCATCCAGCCGGGCAGCGCCAAACAGCAGTTTAATTTCTTCCGGTGCATTGTCTTTTCTCACTTCGTGGTTAATACTATCCTTTATTGGGAAGGGATTGGGGATAACGTGAAGCGGTTGATCATACAGTAAAGCCGAACTACGGGCTTTATCGGCCAACCAGTGGCTTACGGCTACAAAATGCATTTTTCCCGTGGCATATAAGTCTTTCTTTTTTTTATACACCGGAGAAGCATGGCGCCCAAACAGCGGACAGTTTCTGCAATCCTGACTTTTCTCGATGTACGCGGGCCCTGTACATTTGTCAATGAGCATGTATGCGCTACATTCGCCGGCATGATGACATATCGCTGTGAAGGGCCACATATCATGCATTGTCCATACGATCTTTTTTCCTTTTTCGAGAAGAATTTTTATGTCTTTAAGCGAAAGAAGGCCTTGATTAATCCAGTTAATGCATATTATATCGGCTTCCTTTACCCATGGATGCATTGATATATCCACTCCGTCGGAGGCGGTGTCTACTTTAAACAGAGTCCTCCGGTTAAATCCGTTTTTCAGGAAGATCTTGAGTCGCTCCTCAAGAAAGGGCACTTTCAATCTGAAGCTTCCTGCAGCAGCTGCAATGAAGGGTGATTTTACCAGATTCTCAGCCACGAGCATACGGGCATCCACCCCTTCGCCCCGCAAAGCCTCCATGAGCCGTCTGGTCACTATGGCGGCTCCTCCGGTAGAATCCGATTTATTTATCAGCACCACTCTCATTTTTATTTGCCGTGACTCCGTTTCTCTTCCCGAGGGAAGATCCTTTTATATGTGCGAAAAGTATAAGCGGGCGTGGATTCAGTCCCCGGACATTCCTCCACAAGCTGCCATTCTTCCGGATTGATTTCCGGAAACCGGGTATCAGCTTCTTCACATGTGGCGTCTACATATGTGATATAAAGCGTGTCTGCATACGGCATTGCCTGACGATAGATTTCGCCTCCCCCGATTATCATGCATGTTGCCGACCCGTCTTCCATCCGGGCAATTGTGAGTGCCGACTGGAGGGAGGGCGCCGTTTGTGCATTGGCCGGAGTGCCGTCTTTTCTGCGAGGCACGTAGTCGGCATTGCGGGTCACAATGATGTTTCTTCTGTCTTTCAGCGGTCTGAAGGGGAGCGACTCCCAGGTCTTTCTGCCCATGACCAAAGTGGTGTCCAAAGTGAGGGCCTTAAACCGGGGTAGATCGCCGGGAAGGTGCCAGATAAGATCTCCGTTGATTCCTATGGCTCCGTCGCGGGCCACTGCCGCTATAATTGCTATCATACGCTTACCGTTCCTTTAATGGGTGGATATGGATCATAGTCCTCAAGTTTGAAATCCCCGTATCTGAAGTCGAAGATATCTTTCACATCGGGGTTAAGAATCATTTTCGGCAGTCTCCGGGGTGTACGGGTAAGCTGCTCACGCACCTGATCCATATGGTTCAGATAGATATGCACATCTCCGAATGTATGGATGAATTCCCCCGGCTGAAGACCACACACCTGAGCCATCATCATCGTGAGCAAGGCGTAAGAGGCTATATTGAACGGCACTCCGAGAAATGAGTCGGCACTTCGCTGGTATAGCTGGCATGACAGTCGCCCGTCGGCTACATAGAATTGAAAAAGAGCGTGACAAGGAGGAAGACTCATGTTCGGAATATCGGCCACATTCCATGCCGACACGATGATACGTCGCGAGTAGGGATTATTCTTAATGTCGGCCACGGCTGCTGCGATCTGGTCAATAAAGCCACCGTCGTAGTCGGGCCATGATCGCCACTGATATCCATAAATATGTCCGAGGTCGCCGTCTGGCCGTGCCCATTCATTCCAGATGCGCACACCGTGCTGTTGAAGATAATGCACGTTGGTGTCGCCTTTCAGAAACCACAGCAATTCGTAGATGATGCTTTTGAGATGTACTTTCTTAGTAGTGAGCAACGGGAAACCGTCGGAGAGGTCAAACCTCATCTGATATCCGAAAGTTGAGATTGTGCCGGTGCCGGTCCGGTCGTGCCTGGTATGTCCGTCGGCAAGAATATGCCGCAGAAGATCAAGATATTGCTTCATGCTTTTTTGCTTTTTCTCATTAAGGGCGTGGCTGGACGTCGGTTTTTGTTGATCTGGAATCTTATGGCATCGTCGCCACATACGCTCAGACAATCGAAACATCTCACGCACCGTGAATTATCTACATATCTGCTCACAACCTTTATGCATGAGGACGTACACACGTCTTCACACTTCATGCAGTTTGTGCATCTGTCGGGATCTATTTCGATATGAAAGAGAGTGCGGTCATTAAATATACCGAGGGCGGTGCCTATGGGGCACACGGTGTTGCAATACTCACGTCCGCGGAATATTGCCGTCACGAATATGGCTGTCACCGACACGGCTCCCGAAACGATGGCTCCCGTCACGCCGTATGCAAGGTTTGCCCATGTAGCGTCCACGTCACCGGGACGGACGGATGCCGCCAGATTGGCAAGCATATTCCAGGGCTCTATAATAAAGCATACCACCGAGATACTCAGCAGCAAACAAACAAGATAAAGCACCAGAATATCGTAGCGCCATCTGCGGGGCATGGAAAACGAGAAAGGACGGTTCAGCCTTGGAATGCGGCGCCGTATCCACACGGCTATGTCCTGAACCGTACCTATGGGACACACCGTGGAACAGTATACCCTGCCGAAACAGAAAGAAAACACAAACCAGAAGAGAGTCACGCCTAAAGTAGTAGCCGACAAGGCCGTGGGCACGATCTGCACATCGCGGGCCACACGCACCATGGGATGGACGTCCGGACCAAGGAAAAGGAACGCCAACGAGGCCACAAAGAAGACTATGGCCAAAAAGATGCGAAATACCCGTATGTTGTTCATTTTGGTAATGAATGAGAGTCGGAGATCTGTAGCAACCGCACCTCCGACTCTATGTAAAGGTCTCTAAGAGTTCGTCTTATGGAATTCTTATAAGACGAGGTCAAAAATCAATGCTTGCCTCCGCGCTGCTTCTGCTGCTGGCGGAGCATCTCCTGCTGCTGCTTCTGCATCTCCTCAAGGCGGGCCATGAAGCCACTCTTCTTTTTGGGCTTCTTGGCAGCCTTGGCCATGGCCTCGCGTACGTCTTCCTCTTTGATAAACCGACGTACGGCATAGGTCTGAATGATGGTGATGAGCAACGAGAGGAAATAGTAATAACTCAAGCCGGCGGCATAATTATTGAAGAATACGAGGAAGAATACCGGCATAAGATACATCATCCATTTCATTCCCGGCATCGACTGGGGCGATGACTTCATGTTGATATGGGTATAGATGATGTTGGTGGCCGTCATAAGCAGACAGAAGAGGGATATGTGGTTGCCGAAATATTCGGTGACTAGAGGAATATTTCCGCTCCACGATATAATGGCGTCAGGAGCAGAAAGGTCGTGGGCCCATAGGAAGCTTTGACCGCGAAGCTCGATGCATGACGGGAAAAAGGAGAACATCGCAAACAATATCGGCATCTGCAGAAGCATCGGCAGACAGCCCGACATCGGGGAGGCTCCCGCGCGATTGTAAAGCTCCATGGTCTTTTGCTGACGTTTGAGCGCGTTTTCCTGTCCCGGATATTTATCGTTGATCTCCTTTATATCCGGTGCGAGTATACGCATCTTGGCCTGCGATTTATAGCTCTTGTATGTCAGAGGGAAGAGCACTATCTTTATGAAGATGGTAAGCAGCAGGATGATTATACCGTAGTTGGAGATAAAGGATCCTAAGAAGTCAAATATAGGAATGATGATCAACGTATTGATCCATCTGAAAATACTCCAGCCCAGTGGTATCATCCTGGTAAGCCTGAGATCTTCGTCGGTGGCCACCGTATCATCGAGCGACGACAGGAGCGGATATGAATTGGGACCGATGAAGAGCGTGAAGTTCACCGGGTTGGGGCTGTTCCAGTCATAATCGTTGATGGTGGCGTCTGCCTTGAAGTCTTTCAGATATTCCTGGCCCTTGAGGATGGAGGAGTTGAAGTCGGCATTGTTAAAGGGGCGGTCCGCTATGAGCACCGATGAGAAAAATTGGTTTTTAAAGCCGATCCACTTGATTTTAGCCTGACGCTCTTCGGAGTCATCCTTGTTTTCGTTAAGGTTTTCCACATCGCCGCCGGCGAATTTATAGAACAGTCCTGACTGTCGTTCCTCAAACATGCGTCCCTGCTCCTGACGGTGCAGTTTCTGCTCCCAGTTAAGACCGAGTGTCTTCACGTTTGAGCCGACGAGTCGGGCCATATTCTGCTGAATCACCTTTACTCGGATCGTATAGGAATCGCCTTTGGGCAACACGTATTCAAATCCCCAGAACGCATTAGGAGCCAGCTCGAGGGTCATTCTTACCGTGGTGTCGTTAACTTGAGTGGGCGTAAAATACAGATCTGCCGTCTGTATGCCCTGAGGCAATGGCATAGTGAAGTCAAACACATTGGATTTCCCTTCGAATATCACCACGGGCTTCTTGCTCTTTACCGACTCATCGGGATTGTATTCCGTGTCATATTTCTTAAGTTCGGCCCGGGTTATGGACCCTGATTTGGAACTGAACTGCAAGGCCAAAACGTCATTTGACAATGGGATAACTTTGTTTTCTCCTCTTAAGAATTTGGCAAACTTACCATACTTGCCCATCGACATGGATATCTGACGCACAGTCTCCACAGCCTTTCGTTGAGTGGACACATCCATCTTGTGCAGATCCGCGGAGACCATGTCGGCCCAGGTGATGGATTTCCCGTCTACACTCACTGTGCCGAATATGGAATCTCCGGCCACGGTGAGATTTACAACTGAGTCGGAATACTGGGTGGCGTGCAGACCGTCTGCAAGCACCACGGCATGGCCATGCTCGGCGATATTGGAAAGCAGCCAGCCCTTTTCTTCCGAAGAAAGCGAATCGGGCATATTGGCCGAAGCATTCTCCGTCATCTCGACGGCACCTTTATCGGACACGGTCTGCTCCTGCTCTTTGGGAGTGAGCCACATCCATGCGAAAAACACAAGTGTGATCAGTATCAGACCGGTGATGGTATTTTTATCCATATTCAAATATGGGGTTTGGAGTATTGTTGTTGTTTAACTTGTTTATTTATCAATTTTGGCCGCAAAAGAGTTTAGATCCAAGTGCTTACATTCGTTTGCCGCTCTGCCTGCGGATCTTTTGCAGCTTTATTCCTTTATGCTGTTACTTCCCGTTTACTTTTTGGCGTCGGAATAATCGATGGCAGCCTTCATAAACGATAGGAAGATCGGATTCGGGCTCAGCACCGTAGATCTATATTCAGGATGATACTGTGTGCCCACAAACCAGCGGAGCCGGGGAATCTCAACCACCTCCACCAGATGAGTGTCGGGATTCTCTCCCACACACATCATGCCGTTTTGCTCAAAGAGCTGACGGTAATCGGAATTAAACTCGAAACGGTGGCGATGGCGCTCACGCACGTGTGTGCCGCCATAGGCCTCGGCTGCTTTACTGTCGGGCGTCAGCACGCAGTCGTAGGCTCCCAGACGCATTGTGCCTCCCATGTTGGAGATGCTCTTCTGTTCTTCCATCAGGTCTATCACGTTGTGCGTGGTGGTATGATCCATCTCTGTGGAGTTGGCATCCTTGAATCCAAGCACGTTGCGTGCAAACTCTATTACCATACACTGCATGCCCAGGCAGATTCCGAAAGTGGGTATATCGTGCTCCCTGCACCATTTAATGGCCGTGAACTTTCCTTCCACTCCACGCTGGCCGAATCCGGGGGCTATCACAACGCCATCAAGATCCTTCAGCAGGGAAGCCACATTCTCTTCGGTCACTTTCTCCGAATGTATGAGCACATAGTCGAGTCTGCGGTCGCAATATGCCGCTGCCTGATTAAGACTCTCGTTGATTGACTTATAGGCATCCTGAAGCTCCACGTATTTACCTACCAGACCTATCCTTACGGTCTTTTCGGCATGCTTGAGCATATGCAGATAATTATTCCAGGCATTGAGATCCGGTTCTCCTTCGGAAGGCAGACCCATCTTTTCAAGCACTATGCCGTCGAGATTCTGGCTATGCATCACCAGAGGCACTTCGTAGATCGTGGGTACGTCAATGCTCTGGATCACGGCATCCGGAGAGACGTTGCAGAAGTTGGCCACTTTGCGCCGCATTCCCACCGGTATGTCTTTTTCCGTGCGGAGCACGAGGATATCCGGCTGGATTCCAACCTGCTGCAGCTGCTTAACCGAATGCTGCGTAGGCTTCGTCTTCAATTCCTTTGCGGCCTTGAGATATGGCACGTAGGTGAGATGCACCACGAGAGAATCCCGTCCGAGTTCCCAGCGCAACTGACGCACCGCCTCAAGAAACGGCGTGGATTCTATGTCGCCTACCGTGCCTCCTATCTCCGTGATTACGAAATCATAATTACCGGTCTGGCCGAGTCTCTTTACGTTTCGCTTTATCTCGTCGGTGATATGAGGTATTATCTGTACCGTTTTCCCCAGATAGTCGCCTTTCCGCTCCTTGTCGATCACACTCTGATAGATGCGGCCCGTGGTCACATTGTTTGCGCGTGTCGTCTCGATATTTGTGAATCGTTCGTAATGCCCCAGGTCAAGATCGGCTTCGTGGCCATCCACAGTCACATAGCATTCTCCATGCTCATATGGATTCAGCGTGCCCGGATCTATGTTGATATAAGGATCAAATTTTTGGATTGTGACCTTGTAGCCTCTCGAAAGCAGAAGTCTGGCAAGGGAGGATGCGATGATCCCCTTCCCTAACGAAGAGACCACGCCTCCGGTGACAAAGATATATTTCGTATTCACAATTAATTAATTTACAGAATAATAACTCCAAATATTATGCGTAACGACACAACATCGGCTAATCAAAATGCAAAATTAAGAAATTTTGTTCGATTTTTAGTCATTCCCTCAATTTTTTTAGGCTGTCGACAACTATTTCACCCTTCCGTCGGTTAATTAAGAGTACGTCTCATAAAAAGACGATACGACTCTCCTCCTTTTTGACGTCTTGACAATTTATTACTAATTTTGCACCTGCTTTTCAAAAAGCTCCCGAACCGGGCCATACAATTACATAAAATATATTACATCTAAGTATTAACTATGTCAAAACTTTTACTTACTGCTATCTTTGCCGCAGCTGCCGTTACCGCCTCCGCGGCTCCCCGCCAGCTCCTTTCCATCACTCAGGAAGATTACGGCTCGACTTATCTCACCTCTTTTGAATATGACAATGCCGGTCGGCTCGTAAAAATTGTGGATGGCAACACAACCCTCACTTTCGACTATTCTCAGCTTGACGCCAAGAAACTGGTCCTCACTCGTGTTGACTCCAATGAATGGTCCACTCCGGACACTTCCGTCTACGAAATGACTCTCAACGATGCAAACCTTGTCGCCAAATGGGTGGAGACTTACAATGGCGTCAAGGACGATGACTACTGCACCTTTGAATACACCGACGGATATCTTACCAACTTCAGGCAGGTGAGCTCCGACGAAGTGGAGGAAACGAAAATCTCCTACGTCAACGGCCGAATCGAAAAAGTCGAGAACATTGACGGAAGCGTATCCGAATGCAGCGCTATCACTTTCGAATACGGTGATATTCAGAATCCCGGTTCACTCGTATTGTACGACATCATATTCGACATTGACTTCGATGATATCGAGTACGTGGCAATGACCGGAATGCTTGGCAAAATCTATACGGCTCTCCCCATAAAGGCTACGGAAACCGACGTCTACGGATCTAAAACCAACCTCTTCAAATGGACTGTAGATGATGAAGGATATGCCACAAAAGTGGAAATCACCGAAGAGAATTATTCCCAGCCTTACTCTTACTCTTTCGCGTGGTCCGCTTCCTCCGCTGTAAGTGCCATCAACGCTGACCTCAAAGGCACATCCCGGTTCTTCTCTATCGACGGCAAAAGCGTAGCCTCCGATGCCAAAGGCATTGTGATCGAACGTCGTGCCGACGGCTCTGTCATCAAGCGAATCAACCGATAATCCCAGACATCCCCTCACTTCAATACTATAATCCCCCTCTCATTAATTTCCTTGATGAGAGGGGGATTATATTATCTGTCGGCTTTCGGCTTAAGAGAATCCGTCGCTTCACGGATTACGGCCGCTATCTCCTTAGGGCTTTGTCCGGACGCCTTCATAGGAGCCGGATCTATGGGGCTGCCGAAGATTACTCTGAATTGCTTCCCCCGGCTCCGGAATATCTCCGACGGCAGTAGGATCTGCTCCACGTTGAGTTTCAGGCCCAGCTTCCTGCGCCAGCGCGCCGCCCTGTAGAATCTCATGCTGTTGAGCGCCTCAAAATACACGGGTACGATCTGCCTGCCAGATTCAAGAGCCTTTACAGCAAACGCCTTCTGCCATGTCAGATCGGCAATACGGTCTTCGTTGCCCAGTCGCGACACAAGTCCGGCCGGGAAGGTGACCACCTGCAGATCCGAACCGAAGGCTTCGCCGATATCCCGGGCTGCCTGTCGGCCCTGCGCTCCGTATTTGTTTACGGGCAAAAACACATTCTTCAGCGGATCCACGTTCATCAGCATATCATTGACAAGCACTTTTATTCCGTGATCGCCGTATTTCGCTCCCAGGATGTCGACCAATGTGATGCCGTCGAGACCCCCGAGAGGATGATTGGATGCGAACACATACCTGCCCTGCGGCAGATTGTCGAGCCCGATTGTCTCCACACTGATCTGAAGATGGCTTAGGATGAGCCGTGTGAATTCATGGCCACGCGCAGGATACCCCACCCGAAGAAGTTCGTTGAGACCATCCTGATGAATCACCTTTTCAAGCCATGAAATAAGAAATCCGGGGACCAACCGCCCTTTCCATCCCTTCAGACGCCTGCGAAGTATCCCGTGAAGATCTATCCGGATAAGCGGTGGTGTCTGATCTGAAGTCTGCGATGATTCCGGCTTATGGCTCTTGTCTGCCATGGCCCCCTTATCCATTGATCTGGTCTTCTTCATCCCAAAACTCTTCGTCCCAGTCGATATCCTGCAGATCGGCATCTTCTTCGGTGTCTTCCTGCTCGAAGATAAACTCGTCTTCCGGTTCGCCCTGATGGTGAATGTCGAGCTTGCGGTGGTTGATCGGGCCCACAATGCGGTTCTCGTCACTGTTGATTTCCCGCCATAAGATATCTTTGAGTTCGGTGACGCCTTGACCGGTGACGGATGAAATGAACACCACCGGGATATCCCCGGGGAGCTCGTCGGCCATTGCATCGCGGAGTTCATCATCGAGCAAATCAGCCTTGGTCACAGCCAGTACGCGTCCTTTCGATATTAGTTCGGGATTGTATTTTCTAAGTTCCTCCAGAAGCACTTCGTAGTCGCGGCGTATGTCGGTAGTGTCGGCCGAGACCATAAAGAGCAGTACCGCGTTGCGCTCTATATGGCGCAGAAATCTGAGTCCCAGCCCCTTTCCTTCGCTTGCGCCTTCTATGATGCCCGGTATGTCGGCCATCACAAAGGAGCGATTGTCGCGGTAGGGCACAATGCCGAGCGAGGGCTCCATCGTGGTGAAGGGATAATCGGCGATTTTGGGTTTGGCGGCGGAAATGGATGAGAGCAACGTGGATTTGCCTGCATTCGGAAAGCCTACGAGACCCACATCGCCAAGTAGTTTCAGCTCCAACACCACGGCCTTCTCAATGGCGGGCTGACCGGGCTGGGCATAGCGGGGGGTGCGGTTGGTGGATGTGGCGAAATGCCAGTTGCCCAATCCTCCCTTGCCTCCGCGAAGAAGCTTCACTTCCTGCCCGTCTTCAGTGACTTCGCATAGAAATTCCCCTGTCTCGGCATCAAAAACCGCTGTGCCCACCGGCACTTCAATAATTCTGTCCTGACCATCCTTGCCCGATGAACGGTTCTCGCCGCCGCTCTGTCCGTCGGTGGCGAATATATGCCGGCTATAGCGCAAAGGCAGAAGGGTCCACAGGTGTCGGTTACCCCTGAGAATAATGTGGCCGCCTCTGCCGCCGTCGCCGCCGTCGGGTCCTCCTTTGGGCACATATTTGGCCCTGTGGAAGTGGCGGCTGCCCGCTCCTCCCTTACCCGATCGGCATAATATCTTTACATAGTCTATAAAATTCGAATCTGCCATATTTTCAAAAGTTTACGTCCGTCTTTTAAAAAATCCCGCATGGCAAGACAGACTTGGTTACTTTAGCATCAGGGCGTCCGCGGCTCTGTAATCATCGGGGCTGCCGATATCTATCCAGGTGCCTTCTATGGTGTAGTATCCCACCCTCTTTCCCTCTCCTATCAGCGTCTCTACAAGATCGGGGGCGTCCAGATATTCTCCCTTGGGAATTGCCTCGGCCACTCTGCGTTTCATCATATAAACGCCGGCGTTGGCCAAATAGTTATACGTAGGTTTTTCCTGAAGAGATGTCACTCTGTCGCCTTCATGACGCACTATGGCGAACGGAACGTTTACACTGTACGGGGTCACGGCCATGGTGAGTTCGGCTCCTGTGTTCCGATGGTGTTCGTACATGGCCGCGAAGTCTATATTGGTCAGCAAATCGGAATTCATAACGAGCACATCGCCCTGAGTGAGACCGGACACGAGAGCCAGACTTCCCATGGTGCCCAGCCTGAAAGGTTCGGCCACGCAGTTTACCTTCACCGATGCGCCGCCATACGTGGCCGGACGTTCGAAATGCTCCGTAATCTGCTCCTTAAGATAATTCACCGTGACATGGATACTCTTCACCCCGTGGAGCACCAGAGCTTCTATATTGTAATCGATAATGGGGCGGCCCCCTACTTTCAGCAACGGTTTGGGCGTAGTGGCCGTAAGCGGGCGCAGACGCTCCCCGCGTCCCCCCGCCATAAGCACTGCGTCTATCGGCAGCAGTGCCTTCATCCGGTGCATGTCGGCGATATCACGTATGTAGCCGCTCTCATCCACCACCGGGATGAGCGATATGCCCAGGGCCTTGGCTCTGAGCGATACCGGATAGCGATCCTGGGCCGACGTGATTCTGAGACACCCGCGGTTGCACACCGATGCCACAGTGCCGTCAAGCGATCCTCCCGACGTTATGGCGCGCCGTATGTCTCCGTCGGTGAGCGATCCGCAGAGCTTTCCCTCTTCATCCACGGCAAACAGCGTCATATTGCCGCCCGAGAGACTGTTGAGCCGGGACAGCGCCTCACGGATGTTTTCCTTGCCCGGGATGATATGTCGGCTTATTTCTTTCATTGGTTAAATTCGGTGAATGCTGGTTATCTGTTGAAGTCCGGAGAATACATGCTCTCTATCTGTTCGGCATACCGACGGGCCACTACCGGACGGCGCACCTTCATAGTGTTTGTGACTTCCCCGTTCATTATCGAGAAATGATGGGGTAGCAGATATATCCTCTTGATTTTTTCATATTCCGCCACATCCTTCTGCACGCTTTCCACCTGCTCCATCATGAAGCGGTACACGCGGTCGTCGGCAAACAAGGATTCCGTGTTGTCGGCCACGATATGCTTCGATTCGGCCCAGCGTCGAAGCTGCGACAGGTTAGGCACAATCAGAGCCGTGACAAACTTCCTCTGATCGCCGATGATGGCGGCTTCGTCGATATATTTGTTTTCGGCAAGTCGGCTTTCAAGCATCTGGGGGGCTATGTACTTGCCGTTGGAGGTCTTGAACAGATCCTTCACTCTCTCCGTAAGCACCAAGGCGCCCGAGGCGGTGATATAGCCGGCGTCGCCCGTGCGGAACCATCCGTCAGGCGTGAAGGCTTCGGCATTGGCCTCGGGATTCATATAGTAGCCGGGCGTCACCGTGGCTCCCTTCACCAGAATTTCCCCGCTTTCCGATATCTTCACCTTTACAGATGGAAGGGGCACTCCAACGGTGCCTATCTCGTAGCCCACCTCGGGATAACAACTCACCGTGGCCGTGGTCTCGCTGAGTCCGTAGCCCACCACGATATCAATGCCTACGGATCGCATGAATTCCACTATCCGGTCCGATATCGGAGCCCCGGCCGTGGGAAACATATTGGGATCCGGCACTCCGATCGCCATCTTAAGTCTTGAGAATATCTTCTTGTCCCAGAAGGAATATTCCTTCTCCAGAAGCCATGGTACCCTGCGGCCCTGCCTGCGATAGTCCAGGTTCCGCCTACGGCCTACCGAGAGTGCCCGGCTTACCATCATGCGCTGCATTGAGCCCATCGATGAGATCTTCTCCTTCACCGCCGCGTATACCTTCTCCCAAAACCGGGGCACACAGCACATCAGGTTGGGATGCACGCTATGGATCGTGTCCTGTATCACGCGAGGATCGTAATTCACGGCTATCGCCACTCCCTTACACAGGCAATAGAAGCACCACGCCTTCTCCAATATATGGCTCATAGGCAGAAACGACATGCTCAGATCCGTATCCTTTACCGTGTGGAGCACCTTCAGATGCTCGCTGATGCAGGCTTCGTAGTTCGAATGGGTGATGGCCACTCCCTTCGGCACCCCTGTGGTGCCCGACGTATAGATGAGCGTAGCCATATCCTCAGGCAGCCCGTTGGCAATCCGGCGATCCACCAATCGGGATATTTCCTCCGGTGCATCCATGCCCAGACGCACAAAGTCGTCCCAGAAGATCGTTACCGTGTCATCCGCATTCACTGCCATTTCGCTGTCGTTGCGATACACTACTATCTTCTCCAAGCCTCCATGCGTTTTCCAATAATTATAAGCAAGTGGATACTGGTGTGAATCACCCACAAAGAGCACTTTCGCTCCGGAATTGGACACTATGAAGTCAAATTGAGCCTGACTGCTGTTGGCATACAGAGGCACGGATGCCAGTCTGTTGCGGAATGCGCCCAACTCAGTGATAAGAATCTGGGGAGTATTGGGAGAGCATATGGCTATATTGTCTTTTTCCTCCAGATGAAGCATGGCAAGTGCCCGGGCGGCCACCTCCACCTGCAATTTGAATTCTTCCCACGACGTGGCAAGCCATTCGCCGTCCTTTCGCCAGCAATAGCGGTAGGCTTCTCTGGCTCCGTATCGCGCCGCCTGGGATTCTATGATTGTCACTAATTTATTTGCCATAGTCTCTCCGTGTTTTTCTGTATTAACACTTCTAAGCATAAAAGGGGTCGAAAATCCCCCCTTTATTCTTTATGTTCATTTCTCCCGCAGTCGGCTGAAATAAAAGTCGAGCACGTCTTTTGCCGCCGTGAACGACGACTGCTCATTATTGAGCACCTTCATCTCTTTCTGTTCGAGCAGAGCCTGCACTTCCGGCGTTTGGTAGAAATTATTGCGCAGATGTTCGTTGATCGTCTCGATCATCCAGTATTTGGCCTGCTCATTGCGCTTCTTCTCAAAATAGCCGGTAGTCTTCACGTATTCGAAGTATCGGTCTATCATATCCCACACTTTATCAATGCCGATTTCGAAATATCCACTATAAGTGAGCACCTCTGGAACCCATCTGCTCGGTGTGGGCGGAAACAGATGCAACGCGTTGCGGAATTGCGCAGCCGCAAGATTAGCCCTCTCTATATTGTCGCCGTCTGCCTTGTTGATGACTATGCCGTCTGCCATCTCCATGATGCCGCGCTTGATGCCCTGCAGCTCATCGCCTGTACCGGCCAACTGTATCAGCAGGAAGAAGTCTACCATGGAATGTACCGCTGTCTCGCTCTGGCCCACGCCCACTGTCTCTACAAAGATCGTATCGTATCCGGCGGCCTCACACAGGGCTATCGTCTCCCGGGTCTTGCGTGCCACGCCGCCAAGGGATCCCGCCGAGGGCGAAGGGCGGATGAAGGCATCCTTCTCAAGCGACAGCTTCTCCATTCGGGTTTTATCGCCGAGGATACTGCCCTTGGTCCGCTCCGAAGAAGGGTCAATGGCAAGCACCGCAAGCTTATGACCCTGGCCAATCACATGCAGCCCGAATACGTCGATCGACGTGGACTTGCCCGCTCCCGGCACTCCCGTGATGCCTATGCGCCGGGAATTGCCGGTATACGGCAGGCATTTTTCTATCACTTCCTGCGCCAAGGCCTGATGGGCGTCGGCCGTGCTTTCCACAAGCGTAACCGCACGCCCCAGGATACTTACGTCGCCCTTGCGTATTCCTTCCACATAATCCGATGCCGTAAGCTTAGGCCGTGCGGCTCGGGGCCGGCGATACGGATTAACCGTAGGTTGCGACGTCACTCCACTGTTTACCTGGAGTCCTTTATATTCTGAATTGTTTTCGGGATGATCCATTTTATGGGTAATTTTTCGCAAAAATAGTGATTTTTTTTGAAATCATATTGCCCCGTATCCTAAATAATTTTACCACACGGGGTTTATCCGTGTTCCTTTCTTGAATATCTGTTTCCTTTATTGAATATCCGTGTTCCTTTCTTGAATATCCGTGTTCCTTTCTTGAATATATGTGTTCCTTTATTGAATATATGTGTTCCTTTATTGAATATCTGTGTTCCTTTATTGAATATCTGTGTTCCTTTCTTGAATATCTGTGTTCCTTTCTTGAATGAATCCGTTACTTAGAGTATACTCGGTAGTATAATCTAATATCACCAAATTAAGAGCTGTCGGTGTACGCCTCGGAGAGGCGATATTCGTGGTTAACCCCAGGCTTTAGCCTGGGGAACAACAAGATAAGCAAACTGAGCCTCGAAGAGGCGATGTTGTGAGAACCCTTATTTTAGCGACATTATAGTATAATCTTTCTCTCCTTCAATCAACCATCAACCATCAACCATCAACCATCAACCATCAACCATCAACCATCAACCATCAACCATCAACCATCAACCATCAACCATCAACCATCAACCATCAACTATCAACCAACGGTTACGGCACCTGTGCCGTAACCGTTACGGTAGTCACCGGCCGCAGCGGATCATTAGTATAGAGTTCCACGCTGATTCGTTGCGGTCCTTTGTCGGTGGCCCCGGCCTTGAATTTACCCTTGATCACCTTGCGCCGACCCGCCGCTATTTCCCCGGCAGGCAGACTCAATTGTATTCGTGAATCCTCACTCGCGGCATTTATGATCCGAAGCGGTGCCACTCCCCCGTTCTCCACCACTACCGAGAATTCCCTGCTCTTGCCGGGGCGAACTTCTCCAAGCGGGATCAACGTCACCGGACATACCGCCCGCGGCGCTTCACTAACTCCGGCGCCCCCTTCTTCATAGCCAGCCACAACCTTGCCGTAAACCCTGATGGCCCCGGCGGGCTCGCTGGAATCATCTATATATACCGGCAATTCCAGATCTATCGGACCGTCGCGGTCCACGTCTCTTGTATTGAAGTAGAAACTCGCTGCCGCCACATCGCCAGGTGCTATCTTCGCTGCAGGAAATTCGGCATCAAGCCATTTCTCGGGCGATTCCATTCTCACCGCTACGGAATCCGCCGTGGTGTTGTAAGCCGTGATAAAGAAATGCCTGCTTTTGCCCCGAGCCACCGTGCCAACATTGTAAGACCCTTCGGTGAGCCGGAGTGCCCCCATTTCCACCGGGTAGCGGGTGGATAGGGTCTCAGGGGTGCCCAACACGGTGCCGTTGATTTTAACCACCGTCTTGCGCGAATCATCCCCCGTGTAGACTTTCACAGTCTTGTCAAACCTTCCCGGGCGACCCTTGGGATTATACGTGAATGAGACCCAAGCCGAATCGCCGGGGGCTATCGTTCCCTTCTGATAGTCAGCGGCCGTACAACCGCACGACGGACGAACATCGCGGATATAGGTTGGGTCCGGACCGTCGTTTACTATATATACCCGCCCGGTCTTCGACCCGGCTATCTCTTTCATCACCCCAAACTCGTAGACCGACGGGGAGGCATGCACCGTATAGTCGGCACTCACGTCAATGCCGACTCCCATGAGTAGTAGCAGTAAGGCCAACGGTTTCATTTCGGTATTACGGATCCCTTGATTTTCAACCTTACCTTCTTCGGATTGCCGTTGGTGCGCACGGTCACCACTTTATCAAAGCTGCCGGGCCGTCCCGCTGGATTATAAGTCACTTTTACCTTCCCTTTCTTACCCGGAGCAACCGGATTTTTGGGATATTCCGGACGGGTGCATCCGCATTCGGCCGTGGCATCGATGATCACCAGATTTCCATTGCCCGTATTGATGAATTCAAACTCATGGCTTACCGGACCTTTGGCTTCATTGATGGTGCCGAAATTATAATTCTGCTCTGTAAACTTTATTATGGCATTTCCCCCCTTTTCCTTTTTGGCTTCTGCAGAGAATAGAGCCAAAGAAAGGGCCAAGATGCCGATGCATGCTAAAAACTTCTTCATAATTTCCTTTTTATTATTAGAACACTCAAGAATCAAAAAGTTTAAGAGCACTCAGAAATCTCAGAGTGCTCAGAATCCTCAAAGCTCACAGAGCTCTCGGTGTGCACAGAGCTCTCGGCGTGCTCAGAATACTCAAAGTGCCCGGAGATCTCCGCGAGCTAAGTTTGAGCCCCCATATAAAAAGATTACGCTTGCAAGACCTTGCCTTGCAAGCGTTTGGGACTGTTTCTGTCGGGGTGACAGGATTCGAACCTGCGACCACCTGGTCCCAAACCAGGTGCGCTACCGGACTGCGCTACGCCCCGAGTGCTCTACTTTTTTTGATCGTATAGCTCTGCAAAATTACAAATAATTATTCATTCTCCAAATTTTTTGTCAAAATTTATTCAAATTTCAGCGTTGTCCATTCCTAATTTTGCACCCGTTATGATGATTCTTATTGATAACGGCCATGGGGCCGATACCACCGGAAAACGTTCTCCCGACGGTGTGCTGAGAGAGTATAGCTATTGCCGCGAAATCGCTGCCGAAGTTGTCAGCCGTCTTAAGAAAGCCGGTAAGCAAGCCGCGCTTCTTGTGCCCGAGCAGACCGACGTTCCCCTCTCTGAGAGAGTGAGGAGAGCCAACAGTTATTGCGCCCGGCTCGGGGCCGCCAACGTCTGTCTGGTCTCCATCCACTGTAATGCCGCCGGATCCGGTGCTGATTGGATGAACGCCCGCGGCTGGGAAGCCTGGACTTCCGTTGGCCAGACCCGTGGCGACCGGCTGGCCGATTGCCTTTATGCCGCCGCGGAGTCTGTGCTGAAAGCCGCCGATCCGGTGTATGCAGGCAAAATCAGGAAAGACTCTTCCGACGGCGATCCCGACAAGGAGAGCAATTTCACAATCCTCAAGAAGACTCAGTGCGCGGCCGTGCTCACGGAAAATCTGTTTCAAGACAATCGTCAGGATGTGGATTTCCTCTTGTCGGCCAAAGGGCGCGAGGCCATCGTAAGCCTTCACGTGAAAGGCATCCTTTCCTATCTGTAAATGAAGTTGTCTAAACTTATTTACGAAAGTTAAAATCAGCAGTAAATTCTTTCTTACCAAATCTTAATAACAACATAAGTTTAGACAACTTCAATGAAAAAATGCAGGAGACCATTTTTAGCCTCCTGCATTTCTTGCTTTTAAAACTGTTTTCCGCATTCTTCTTTATTTGCGGCGGATTATCTTCTTCCGTATTATCTTCTTCACTATCTTTTTGGGCTTACCCTTAGTAGCCCCACGGTCCTCTACCAGACGCATCTGTATGGCATCGGTTCCCGAAGGATCTCTGGGGCCTCCCCATGAATCCGGTTTGGTTCCGCTCCATACCAGACCAAGATCCGCCACGGTGGCTGGCGCAAAGTCCAAAGTATAAAAATTTATATCCAATCCATCGTTGGAATAATTCTTTCCATCGGAGACATTTCCGAGCCAATACAAAGCTCCTTCCCTTCGCCAAAGATTCCAGAACAGCGGTTTATACCGCACAGGATAACTACCTACACCTTGTTGGTTAGCCACGTTCGGCATCGGCTGGTATCTGTTGGCGTACTGAATCACTCCTCCGTAGCCCGCTCTTTGACGATTATATATCTCTTTCTCTGTAAATTGCTTAAACCGTCCGTAGCCAGATGCGCCGATGGGGAAGAATATGTTGGTTCCGGTCACCGAATCGCCTACAAACACTCCTCTCATGCCGGATCCTTTGGTTGCCTTGTGGCTATATCCGTATACAATCGATGCATCTTCGCTTACTTCCGTGGATTCATCGGTGTAGAGTATGCCGTAGCCGTACATGGTCCGTTTGTTGTTCATGATGTCCTCCATATCCTTTTTGGTTGGAAGTCGGCATGTGGTGCCGTTTATCACGAGATCGCCCCAGTCGCTTCGTGTCGTAGTTATTTCTTCCCATTTTCTTGGGGTTTTAGAGCCTGCTATGGCAAAATCCCTCGACATTCCGTTCTTGTCGAACCAGTCTACGGTATTGTTTGAAGCCGCTATCGGGTACTTTCGGTTATAGCGGCGGAAATAGGAGCCCTCAAGCACCGGGTCCTCCACTTCCTTGTTTATGGTCTTGAGATTGGCACTGTGCCAGTAGGTGTTGCTGCCGTAGAAACTTACGGGATCGTAGCCCTGACGCACGAAGATATGGTGAATGCAGGTATAGTTGTTGTAGTAGATCTTAATCATGCCGGCGCGCGGCTCTTTCGTGGTACCCTTCGGGCGGAACGTAAAGTCTATCACCGCTCCCGGATTTTCGGGATCGAAAGGATCGCCGTTGCCTGTGCCCGATATTGTTCCGTCGGGATTTCTTTGCGACAGACCGGGGGTAGGCAAAAGCTCAAACCAGTCGCTGGAATCTCCTTCGGGCACTGCAAGCCACGGGCCGTCCGATACGAGATTCTGAAACTGTGTCTTGGTATCGGAAGGGAGCACCTTCAGCTGAACATGAAACGGCGCTGTGCACGTGGCGCTCCGCCAGATTCCCTTGGGATTGATCAGGCGACGCATTTGCTTGATCAGGATTGTCTTGGCCAGACTCACTTCTTCTCCGTTGGCTTTCCTCACTGTGGCATGGATCGTGACATGGGCCGAACGTGTATATCCCACATAGGGATTATTGCCTGTATAGCCCGTCTGGGCCACCATCACACGTGCGCGGGAGTAAAACGGTATATAGGCCATATATTCTTCTTCACCCACTCGCGAGATCCTGTAAGAACCCTCTTCCTCCTCATATCTTTGCTGGGTTTGACCCTCTGGGATGTCCACCTGATATTCCCTTCGCGATAGATTCCAATGTCGGTAATACGATGGAGTGGGATTGATGGCATTGCCGTAAAAATAGTTGTAATTGAAGGTATACGTGGCGGCATTGCTGGAGCTGTATCCTTCGGCCACGGAGCCGATTACCGGATTATCGGTCATACATAGCGACAGAAATCCGTTCCATGGCCCGGGATTGTTTACTTTTCCGCTCCAGTAGATGCCGGTATTGGGATCGGTAGGATTGATCTCTCCATCATCCAGATCGGCGTGCCAGCTGTTTTTGTTCACATCATCTACAGGAATTTCCGCCCAAAGTTTTATAAGTTTTCCTCCCACTATCTTTATGGGATAGCCCATCTGCTCATCGTAGACGTAGGAGATGTAGTAGGGGTCGTAGGAGATGATGTCGGGATCCTGATTGTATACGATATGCCAGTCGGCGTCATTTCCCCATTTTTTCAACTTAAGGGTGAGCTTGTAATGATGGTTGCGCTCGGCGTCATAATTGGTGGTAATGTTCTTGCCGAGCATGAAGCGGTAGATAATGCTGCCTTCTTCTTTTCCTTCTCCATCCTCTCCGCGGTTGGTGGATTTGTAATAACCCACCACTTCTATATAGGATCCGGCTCTCTTGCCGTCTTTGAATCCGGGGTCAAGCGGGCTGTTGCCGTTGGGGTGTTTCACCTTGGTAGGATCGTTGGGATCGGCCTGCGTCTTCGACTCTCCCTCGCCCTGCATGTTTTCATAGAAGAAAAACGCGTTGGCCGTCTGTGTATGGGCTTTGGAGATATCCGCCGGCCAGGTCTTGGTGTTGGTCACAACCGGACCGTTCGCGCCCGCTTCCTCATTTACCACCTGGCGTTCGCCATCTTCAATAAGGTTGTGGGCGGTGGCCACGTTGTCTTCTCCCAACCAGCAATATCTCGGTATGTCTTTGATCTGAACGGATTTGATATAAACAGAGACGTTTTTGTAAAGTCCGCTGCCGTCGATGGCTACGGTCACTTTTGAGGCGGCCCGCTTGATCCATGCGTGAAGCTGCACGTTGCCGTGGCCCACGGTGATGAGCGGTGCGTCAAACCCTGTGCTCGACTGAGCGTCGGCCGGTGTGAAGTAGCCGAGCATCTGATCATTGGAGGCGATGTCGTCTTCGTTCCACACAAGTTGGATCGAACGCAGGGCCTCCTCCGTCTCGTATCTCGATTCTTCATATTGCGAGAGATCGCCCATATTGGCCACTCCGTAGATCTTGTATTTGCCCACGGGGAGTCCGTCGAATGTAAACGTGGCCTTGGGTGTCTTTTCCTCCGCCTGTTCGGCATCAGTACGATCGGGAGGCATCACGGTATTGTCGCTTATGCTGTATCCATCGAGTTCCTCCTGCTTTACCTTTCTTACAAGCTGGCCGTCGGCATTATAGATCAGCATGCAGAAGGATCTCACGTGATTGAGCACGTTGCCGTCGGTGCGCGTCGGTGTCCCGCCCAAGTCTGTGAGCACCGGGCTGAAATCCACGGTAGCCGTGATCATGGAAGGGCCGTCGCCCTCCGGATCATAAAGAAGATCATCGCGGCATCCGGCCAATACGCCGACCATGCCTATCAAAAAAAGAGAGATTATGTTTTTAAACTTCATCTTGTCAAGACGTATCTGTTTTTCTTTTAAGCACCAATCACTTGGTCCGTTTATTATAGTCCGAATTCCGGATAGAGCCATACCGCTATGTAAGGCATAAGGGTTGCGGCACATTCCAGCGTGTGCTCACGGAAGGTCATGATGACCCTTACGTGCGTATTGCGCGGCAACGACGGCAGATTGGGCAGCAACACCGTGCCTAGGTCAATATCTTCCGAATCCCCTGTCTCTCTCACTTTTATGCCTACCGAGTAGCCGGAGGCCGACACGGGACTCTCGCAGAAATACTTCATCGGTGCATAGGTGGAAGCATAAGCCGTGGGCTGATAAGGCGCGTCGTCGGAATCGGATTCTCTGTCGGCGTCGCGGTTCTGGCCGAAGTTTCGGGGATGAAACGCTATTGTGGTCGTTGTCACGTCCGCCGGGCATTCATAGTCGGTGATGATGCGCCCGTCGGCCGCTTCTTCCTTGATCGGATTGTAGCTGGTGTTATACGGAAGCAGGTATTCACTCTCGGCTATTCCGGATACGGTTATCTCCGACACGATGAAACTGTTGAGGTTCTTTCCGTCTGCAAGCACGTAGGAGGAAGGATCGATCTCAAATGAGAATTTCACACCCGCCCGCGTGATGAAGAAGGTCTCGTCCTGATAGATATTTTCCTGAGTAGGGCGTATCACGGTGCAGTCGAAGCATTCGCTCATCGGCAGATACTTCGGTGTCGATGTAGATTCATTATCCACTATAGGATTGCCGCCGGGAGCACTTACAAGCATAGCCGCCACCACCACCGGATCAAACGATGAACCGGCGTCGAATTTCTTCAGGGTTCTTACGTTCTCGGCAGAAAGGCTTTCTTCGTTGGCAATAAGATAGATCCCCTTCAGTTCACCGCCCTCCACCTTAAACTGCTGCGGTCCGATCACCGATTGAAGCTGTTGGTCTTCGGGAATATTAATGAGACGGTTATACTCCACAGTGCCCTGAGCCTTGCGGTAGATGATAATCCTCAGGGTTTTCACGCCCTCGTATTTATTGGCCGGCGCCTCAAAATACCAGTCGTCGGCACGCGTCAGGCCATTGTTGTCGAGCAATACCGCCGATGACCCGTTGTCTATACGCACGTCAAGATTCAATATGATCTTGTTGTCGTTGACCACCGGGTCCGGTCCGATATCCGACGTACATGCCGACAGGGCCAGCAGTAGTCCCACTGCCAGCGTTAGCCTTGTCAGTATACTGCTTTTGCCGGTTTTCATACTCCTAAATCTGTACGGTTGATTCTTACCACCCAGTCCTGTACCCGGATCTGTATCTGATACCAGTTGAGATGGCGGTCCAGAATGAAGATAAGCGACCATTCGTGCTCACGATCGAGAAACTCCTGGGCACCCATGGCCTTATAGTGCTCACTCTTCATGGCAAGCAGGTAAGGAATTATGTCGATATCTATCACCGGATCTGATGAACCCTTTCGGGTCACCAACAAATGAGGCCCCTGATATTTCTCGTCTACCTTAGTCTGCGCGGGGTATATTATTCTTGGAAAGCTGAATTCCGCATAGCAGGCGTTTACGGTTTCTCCGTTGTGGTTTTTACCAAGATCAAAATCGCCGAGCGCCCACGGATTATAGGTGGTGAGAGAAGTGGGAATCACCGCATTGTCCCATGCCATCAGCTTGTTGTCGTCGATGAGTTTGAAGTCGAAGTATTCGTTGCTGAGGGGCTCGCCGTCGTTTTGTTCCATCACGATGCGCAGGTTGTTGGTGTCGCGCATCATCGCTACGGTTCCTTTTGTGTATTCGCGCCATTCATCGGGCACCTCCATTTCCAGCTTGCCGTAGAAAAGCGGATGCAGCTCGGTGCCGAGCGGCGATGTGAGGCAATCGGCGTTGAGTTCCACCTGATTGTCGGTAAGGTTCACGTCCGCCGACGGTGTCTTTACGAAGTGGAACGATGACTTGTCGCATTCCATACCTCCGTAGGCCACAAAGGTATATGTTCCCGGAGCAAGATCGAGCGTCATCCTGTAGTTCTCATCCTTGAGAGCGTCGGATGTCTCGGCCCTTGACGTGACGTAGTTGCCCTGGGCGTCATACACCAGCAGCGTCAGGCAGTCCACCTGAGAGTAGAAGGCGTTGGCAAACTCCATGTTGTAGTCATAGATAAAACGGAGTTCCACACCGCGCTTACACTCCGGAAGATCATCATTGATCATGCCGCATGAAGTCAGCGTAAGGAATGCCGCCGCGATTGCGGAAGCGAAGGAAATATTCTTTATATATTTGAGAGCTTTCATCAGATAAGCTATATTGATTTCAAGTTTGATGCGACGAGAGATTTTTTATATGAGGAATGAGAGGTGAGAGATGTGAGGTGAGAGGTGAGAGATGTGAGATTTCTGATTTTTGGGGAGGAAGGAGGCGGCGGAATTGCCGCCTCCTTCTTTTGAATATGGAATGGATTAGAATTCAATGTGATTTACTCGAACCACCCAGGGAATTACACGGCAGGATACCTTGAAGTATGCCTTGGGAGTCTCGTCCGGATCGGGATCTTCTTCGGGATCGGGATCGTCATCGGGATTGCCGGGATGACCGTATTCGTATACGTTGTCTACGCTGAGCTTGTAGACGTTGTTGCGTACTACGTCAAACTCCATGGCACCCATCATGTTGTTGTTGCCGTTGTTGTTGTGACGGTTGTAGTAGTAATAGTAGCAATAATATACGATTTTGCCCTCAGCGTCTTTTGAGGGACGGTAGATAGTAATGTCGTTGACAGACTTAATGAGGTTGCCCTGTGCATTCACGTTGGTGTTGTCGCCGAATGCGGATGCGATGGATGATTCGAAAACCGATCCGGGCACTTCCTTGGATGCCTTCATCAGATCCTCGGCATTACCGTAAAGCACACCCTTGTACGCATAGAGGATATCGCCATTGTTCATAGCGGTGGCGAGTTTGGCGGCCTGGCTTCCCTCGGCGGCATTTGCTATAGGTGTCATTTTCGCACGGAAGATCACACCGGTGGTGATACCTTTCTGCTGGGCTTCTATGTCAGGAATGGTGTTTTCTGTGGAGTAGCGCCATTTGTAGTAGTTGAGTTTAGCCTTGTTGCCGTCTGTCCAGTTGTTGTCATCATCTTCATTGGCAGCGTTCTCGATCTCTCCGACAGTCATGAAGTTATACTGCATGGCGTTCTGTCCCAGCGGATAGAGATAATGGCTCTTAAACGTTTCGAAGTCGATTGGGTTGGCCATCTTTTCTGTGGCGAAAGGCGACACTACCCAGTTGGCTCTTGTCTCAATGCCGCAGAGGGAGATGTCCTGGTTCAGACCGTTGGCAGATACGCGGGGAAGGGCATAGAAGCTCTTGGCCTCGTTGAAAAGGGCGAGGGCGTCGATCTCTACGTTTGCCACAACCTCTTCGGTGATCTGGTCTTTGATGGGGTAGATGTTGGCGCCATAGCCGTTGTCAGTGCTTGCGAAGTCAAAACGGGCGGATGCGCGCTTCACGTCTACTGTGCCCAGATTAAATGCCTTGGCCTGTGTATTGTGTGTTGAGATCAGTGTCTCAAGGGCAGGCACGGTAGCTGTGTGCAGATCGGCGTTCGACATCAGGAAATAATTGTCCTGATAGATGTTGGTGGTCATCATTATCTGATCCTCACGGGCGATTGTGAGAATTTCGTCGGTGAAGTTGGCCACTGCGTCGAGAGGCTGCTCCTCACTGTCGAGGAAAAGGTCTTTGAACTGCTGGTTGGGGTTGCAGTATGCAAATACAGAAACGGTGGCGGGACCTTCTTTCACGAGCTCATTGAGCTTTGTGGTCTGGAATTGGATCACGTATGTAGGATCAGTCGCGAGGTTGTTGATACGTGCGTCGGAAAGAGAGCAGGTTACGTAATCATAGTCATTGCCATTCTGGGTAGCGAGGACCACGAGTACCTGACTTACGTGGTTTTCAGCGTCCGAGCCTATTTCGTATCCGTCGGATGAATTGGTCTGAGTCGGATCGGTAGTGTCCACGGTGCCACTGCGTGTGGGAAGATTAAGGGTAAGGGTAGCGAACACGTCACCCTTAGTGGCCTCGTTAGTGCCATTGGCATCCGGATCCTCGCTTGAGCATGACCATAGGCCGAAAGCTAAGGCTCCGATGAGGAGGTGATTTAAAAATTTCATTGTTTTTTAATTAAATAATTTATAGTTATTGATATTTGTTTATTCTTTGTCTCCGGACAGATATCGCACAGTTCCGTTGCACTGCATCATGTCGTTGATCTGACGCGCGGCATCGGCGGCGCGGTCCACTCCTGCATTGGCGGCATTTCCAAACAGGGTGAGAGCGTTGTCATAATCTTGTGTGAGCGCGGCAAGCACTCCGCGGGCATAATCCGCCTCGGCGCTGCTTCCGGCTTTGGCCAGATATCGTCCGGCGGCGGCATACTCGCCGCGCGCCATCGATGCGTTGGCAGCGTTGAGATTGGCTTCCGGCTCGTTCTGATATATGGCCGCGGCCTGCACCAGCATATCGCAATATTCGTTGCTGTTGGCCGGATAGGTCTGGGCCAGAATGAAGAATTCGTTGAGACTCAAGTTGCGCGGATCTCTCTTGTAAGCTTCGCGGATTTCATCCACCGTGGTGTATTGCTTGATCACGTAGTGGATATAGTAGTCCGTATGGCGCAGCCACGGATACTCATTCTTGAGAAGAAACTGGTATTGCTGCGGGAACCGGGCGCGGAAACGGTCGTTGCGGGTCTGTACGGGATTGGCTTCGTTGTCGATAAAGGCAAGCATGGCGTCACGGTTGGCCAGATTCGAGCCCGCTATGTATTCGCGCAGCCCTTCCCAGTCTTCCGGCACCGAATTGGTGCGGTATACGCTCGCCGGAAAATCGTAAAGCCTTTTTACGTATTCCTTCACTGCCTCGGTACGCCCCTTTGCCAGACGCACGTTGTTGTTCCACGGGCCTTCGGGCGAAGCATAGCCGGTGAGCAGTATCGTGTCTACCGTGGCGTCGGCGTTGAGCCGTACGGAGTCGATCGAATTGAGGATCTTTCGGAGTTCTACCGTATTGTTCATATAGGTAGGCACAATATTGGTCTTGTTCACGATGAAGTTTACGTAGGCACGACCGTGCATATTGCGGTCTTTGCGCTCCTGCTTCACGGGTGTGACGTAATTGAAGGCGGCCTGAAACCTTTCCGGTTCGAGGTTGATCTCGGCCACGGGATAATTGTCGGTGACGTCTTTGGGAGATTCTCCGCAACACGACACTTTCCGGGCCTGAAGCTTTAGCACCGAATGCTCCATCCACGACTGATACGGCGTGGAGGCCGCATATGCCAGATCATCTCCTTTGCCGGAACGCAACAGTGAGGTGCCGTCGCTGTCCAACCCTTGCCGCTGGGCATAGTACCATGCGTTTTTTCCGGTTATCAAAAAAGAGGGCAATGCTATGCTGTCGGTGAGGTCAATGCTATAGAGCATCGGTGTGACCCGCCATTGTGTATTGGTCTTCAGCTTATAATCGGAAGGCTTTACCGTCATGGCAACGTCCATATTGTCTTCCACACGCGATATTACGGCGTCGGTGACATGGAGGTCCGCTACTTGCTGTGCCTGCATCAACATCCCCGGCACAGTCAAAGCCATTATCATCAGAATCTTTTTCATACTGTTTAGAATAGATATTCCACATTGACCGCAGCCTTCGTGGGGCCGACATAATTATGCACTCGATTGTCCTGAAGTTTCTTCCCGCACTCCGCACACGGATATTTATCGTAGCGCGTATAGATCCAGCCCACTCCGATCTCCGCCTCTATGTTCCAGTGCTTGGCCACGGGCCACGCATAGCCGTAGCCTATGCCGGCTCCTACGCCCCAACCTTGATAGCGGTTGTCTTTAAGTCGTGAAAAATCGCTGCCGAGAAATTTAAAGTCGGTGCCGAGATGGCCGAAATTATATTGGCCGCCCAGTGCGTGCAGTCCGAGAAAATGTCCGCCGAATCGTTGACAGAACCAGTAACGGATCTCGGGCTGTGCAAGCCAATGCTTCCATTTGTGTCCGTCCACTGTCCATGCATTGATCTGACCGCTGACATTGAAAGTCCATTTCGGTGCGAGTCCGATCTCAAGTCCGACATTCGGGCTTAGCAGCGCATCGCTGATTAAATTGGACTTAATGCCGACATTCTGCGCGTCTAAAGTCAGAACCGATCCAAGCGTCATCAGGACCGATAGGCACAACTTCGCTATTTTATTCATTTTCTATGTAATTGAATTCTATTTTGCTGTCAATTGGATTGTTAATAGATAAATTCAGGCATACAACACCCCTAAAAGGTACTATTTGGTCCTCAAGGCCTTAGATATACAGTTGAGACTGATATCCGGCTTCGTCAAGTCTATGGCCGCGCTGGGTCTGCGGATTTTCTCAATTTAGGATCAAAGGATTGCGTACACTGAGTTTATCATTCCTTAGAGTTACTGCAAAATTAACAATATTTTATGACTGTTGGTTACGAAATGTTCAGTCCATATGTTAAATCTTCGTAGCAATAAGTAAGAAGTTTGCATTCAAATTAAGTCTATCTGAAATAAAACCAATTTTTTTAAGAACAATACAAACTCCAAAGTATTTATATATTTTTATCTTTCATTAACTATTTTTAACACTACAATCCCCTGTTTCGTGCTCCAATGGATTTGTAATCTTACCCAGACCGAAAACCCAAAGAAGGCGCCCAAGGATGGCGCCCAAGGATAGCGAGCCTCCCGGCTCGCATAAACCACAGAAACCAAGGATGCAGATTGCACTAAAAGTGTCAATTTATATTTGTATCCGCTTTGGCCACAGCTTTATTTTTGCAGTAAAAAAGTGAATATGATTGATTGGGAAATGATTGTTACTGTAGTAGGTGCGCTCGGAGGTCTCGAATTTGTAAAGTGGATCTCCACCCGCAAAAGTCAAAGCCGAATGGAAGCCGCAAAGGCTCAGTCTGAAGAAACGTCTGCCAACAGCGCTCGCGAAAAGCTCTGTGAAGACACCATTACTTTTCTACAAACCCAGCTCCACGACAAAGAGTTGCGTTTTGCAGAACAAACCGATCTGCTGCGTAGCACCACCGCTCATGAACTCGAACTCACCCGACGCGTAGGTGAACTCGAACAAAACCTTATTCTCACCAGGTGCGACCTCACCGCCTGTCCGCACCGTCAACCCCCCTTTCCATGGCAACAAACACCCCAATGCGTCGTGGCTGAAGGCAATGCCATCTGTGAATGACGGGCAGCTTGGCAGTGGCTTAAGAGTCCGTCTCAGTCTCCGCGGATTTGTATCCCACCCTACATGTCCAACTATAGCATACTGACATTCAAAGCAAATATCATATCCCGGCTTATACCTACCTCTTCTGTCAGCGCAGGATATCTATCGAGAGCAGCGTATTGCCGGATATGGCTTCCCGCAGGGTATAGGTGCCGGTGGTGAGTTGCGTGTCGCATACGGGCCACGCTATTGCTCCCTCATTGGCGCGGGGCAATCGGCAGAGCTCGTTGCCTTCTGCATCGGCGATGATATAGTCCGCTGAGTCGCGGAGCCCGTAAAAAGTAACATTGCCCCTGTAGTCTGGGGTGACCGATGCGGGGATTGCCCTTATATGTTCCGCCGATGACACCTCTCCCATTCCTGCTGGTATAAACTCCGCTATACCGTTTTGAGTACCTATCCATACCGAACCGGTGGCTTCGTTTAGGCAAATACCGTAAATATCATTGGAGGGAAGGAGGGAATTTTCGGTAGTGAAATGGGCCAACATCCTTTTATTGTCTTTTGAGATACAGTATACGCCTCCGTAGACTCCGCCCACCCATTTGTTGCCGAAGGAGTCTTCGGCCATACACCTTACCGGATTCTGTCCGAAAGCTTCCACACTTCCGTTTCCTTCTTCTATATTTAACAGTGTCACCTTGTTGATCTCCTGCTCGAAGGCCTCACGTGGATTCACCGTCAGGATTCCACTCATTCCCAAGAACCATACATCCCCTTCCATGGTTTCATACACTCCTGTCAAACTGCCGTTGTAGCGCCCTTTCGTGCCATGGTTGTCTATATAAATGTCTTTAAACGCCCGGTAGCGGTCATCGGAAGGATCGTCGAGGGTGCCGTTATGATCGTAGAAATACGGGCAATAGCTATTGGAGATGGATGCGCCGGCCACAAAGGCGATTATATTCTCGTTGCCGGGTCTGCGCAATGCCAACGCCCGTCCGGGGTGATGGGGCGTCACCTCTTCCCCTACAAGTTTTTTGGGGCCGTATGTCTCACTGTGCGTATGGTCTTTGGCTATGTCGGCCGAGGCCAGCCGATCTTCTTTTGTCCAGTAATATAATGGAAGGTTGCCCATATTCATCGACACGCGCTGCATCCATAGTGTGCCGTTGTTATCAAACGTCGGTTCGGAAAAGCTGCACACGCCGTTCCATTTGGGCTCCGCTTCCAGACATCCCACCGCTCCCGGATAATTCTGGTTTTTCAGATATGAATCGCCGGTCCATGTCATTATAAGAAAATCGGTTGGATCTGCGGTATTCATTCGCGTCACGCCGTGATAAAACGTTGAGCCGTAAATCCAGTCGGGATTCTCCGGATCCACGGCGAGCCCTCTCACCTGTGATATCCCCGATGCAAGAGCCGGCTGATTGTTGAAGACGTGGCCGAGTTGTGTCCATTTCCCGTCACGGTATGCCGAGATATTGTCATAGTAATTGGCATTGTTGCCATACGTGCCGTAAATAAACGGTGTGCCTCTCACAAGCATGCCGTATTTGGGATGATAAGCCAGATAATAGGCGTCGGAGCTGCCCGAAGCGTTGACCTCAACCATATCGGAAGGTGCCGACCATACGGGGGACGACGTATTCTCTCCGGCATTCAGCGTACGCGTGAGCAGACCCTGCCGCCGGATATAGGTATGAAAGGTGTGGCCATCGTAAGTGCACGTCGGCGCATAGTTTTCATCAGCGGCGGCCCCGGGGAGATCGGAGATTCCGCGCCCCGTCTCACTTACAGCCTGCTCTATAAACTTATCCACGCCTTCGGGTTCCTCCACATTCAGATCCACCCCTTTGCGTATCAATGCTATGGAGTTGGCATAGGTGGCCATCACTCCATCGCGCCATTCGCCTGTGTTGCCTTCCAGAAAGTGGCGTGAAGTCATATACCAGGCCACGCCCATACGGTCCCGGTCATATGTGCCGTGGCTTACAAAAGCTCCTTCACAATCGCCTCCCTGATTTATATGCACCGCAAACAGTCCGAAATTATTGTTCTCTTTCATGGGCACGGCAAGGAATGTGGATTCCGTGAGAGGATATACGCACTGCACGTTCATCAGTCTGCGGGCCTCCTTATCATAATGGCCTGTCAGGGCCGACGGCAATGTTGCGTTTCCGCAAAGACTTACACGTGTGTAAGCATCTTTGTCGATTTTAATATCGTCGATGCTGTCAAACACGTACAGGTCGGCATAATACGAATTCGAGATTGCATAGGGAGAACTGAATACGGGATCCAACCCCTCTTCCACCGCCGGAGCGGCGAGTACTACATAGTGCGATCCCACCCGGTTTATGCTGTTGATACTTCTTCCGATATTGCATATCTCGGTGCATTCCCCCGAAATTATGTCAAATGCCATGAAGCCCGTGGCTGTCGACACATAGAAGGTGGTGCCGTCCGGATCGAAGGTCACCGACATTGCCTTATTTGCCTCGCCGCTGAAACAATTTTTCAAAGCCGCGGGGCTGACCACATCCCCGCCGTCACTTATTATATCCATAGCTCCGTCTTCATACACCGCTACAAGTCTCCGGGCCGCCGGGGAATAGCCGGCCGCCTGCACCGAGGAGCCACTCAGCTCAAGTTCATCAACAAGAGGATAAAGTCCTTTTTGAGGAGCGGAGCGGTCATATTTGAATACGTGGTTCACCTCGTCCCTATACACTACGTGTTTATCCTGAGGGGCAAAAGCCCGGCCGCGCACAAGCAGATATGCTCCGAAGGGTGTGCCGAATGAACTTACCACATGAGCTCCGACCCGGTTGTAGGCCATATCAAATCCCTGATGAACGCGCCAAGTGCCGCTTATTCCATCGGCCTTCGCCTGCAGGGGGGAATATCCCTGGAGAATTCCTACGAAAAGAAGTGTGCATGCTATGTGAAGATACCGAGAGATTGATTTCATCTTACAAAAAGACAATGAAATGATTTAAATTTTTACGAGAACTAAAGAAGCGGTTGATTAAGCTGAGAAGTAGTGTGGTTAAGGAAATCGATCACGGCCTGTGCCTGAACCGCTGGTGTGTCGGGAGTGAAGTATGGATTCTGCTTTTCCGCGGCTGTCTTTGCGGCGGCGGGTGAAGTCACCAGTTCAAGGCCGCGAAGTATCGAGTCTGTATCGGCTTCGCAGTGAAACACGCCCTTTCCGCGTTCTCTGCCTTTCTGGCGGACCCCGATATCGAGTGTGGGACGCCCTAACGAGGGAGTCTCTTCGATTCCGCTTGAGGAATTGCCGATCACGGCCGTGCAGAGAGCTGCCGCGGAGAGGTATCTCACTCTCCCCAAGGATGGCACTGCCACTACCCTGCCCGGATTATCTTCCGCAAATTGCATAATTCGGGCCACAAGCGGTGCGGGATCCGTGTCGCTGTTGGGATATGTGATGAGAAGATTTCGTTTGGGATGGTCTTTGAGATGATGTGTGCTTGCGGTGAGAAAATCGTCAAAGCGACGAAGGGGTGTCTCATTGTCGAGCGTGGCGCTGTGAAGTGTAGCCAAAAGAAAGTCAGGTCCGAGTTTGGCGCTCAGACTCTCTTCAAGCTCTTCAAGACTCATCAGAGGCACGTGCATGGCGTTGTACACTCCCGGTGATCCGGCGCATACTATCCTGTCGGGCCGGATTCCCATGGATTCGAGTCGGGCGGCACACCCGGGGGTTTCCGGCAAATGAAGTGATGCCATCTGCGACAAGGCATTGCGGATAGTGTTGTCGAATGCTCCCATCGTCACGTTTCCCCCGGCAATATGCACTATCGGCACCGACGCGAGCATGGCCGCCGTGGCGGCGCCGAGTATCTCGAATCTGTCGCCCAGCACCACCAGGGCATCGGGCCTTTGGGCGGCGAAAACCTTTGAGAATCCTTCAATGGCATCCGCGGTGGCCTCCGCAGCGTCGCGGCGCGTAGGCACTTCTATGGGGTCAAAGCCATCCGAGCGTATTTCATCCGCCGTATTGCCGAGTTCTTGAAAGAAATGGGCGTGAGTTGCGACTATCACGGTCTCTACCTCCCTGCCGCACAACTCTTTGGCAAGGGGCTGAAGCAGACCCCAGTCCGCTCGTGTGCCCGTGGCTATCATTATGAGTGGTTTCCTTTCGTTCATTGCAATCTCATACCTGCCGATAACCTGATTTCTCTTCCTTCATGTTCATTTAAATCACGATTTGCTCGTCGGGTGCGAAATCGCGGGTAGCCACGGTGCCGATCACTCTGTCCCACATCATGGGACTCAGACCGCCGGCCGGACGTTTCACCGTGATGTTTTCTTCAGTAAATGTCTCCCCCGCTTTAATACAGGCGTCTGCCACGATCGATTTTCTTGCCACCGATTTATTGGGTAGCTCGCTGTCTGTGACGCGCTTGCAGTCCGAGCCCAGAGCAAGTTCGATATTTCTGATGGACCTCACCATGGTCCGCAGTTCATCCGGTTCGAGCGATGCCTTGTGGTCGGGGCCGGGAAGGTTGCGGTCGAGCGTGAAGTGCTTCTCGATCACACGGGCGCCGAGAGCAGTGGCGGCCACCGGCACCTCTATGCCCCGCGTATGGTCTGAATATCCCGTTGCCACTCCGAATTCGCGGGCTATGGCAGGCATTGCTCTTAGATTCACGTCGCTGAAGGGCGTGGGGTATTGGGTGTTGCAGTGGAGCACGCAGATGTCGTCCCTGGTAAGCGACGACCGGGAGGGATATTGCGGATGGCTGCCCGTAAGAATCAGCAACGCGTCTTCGATCTCCTCCATGGTGGCCATGCCGCACGACAGGATCACGGGGCGGCCGCATGCTGCTATGGCTCTTAGATACGGCAGATTGTCGATTTCTCCGGATGGCACTTTAAAGAAATCCTGACCGAGTGAGTCAAGAAATGCGATCGACTCAAGGTCGAACGGCGTGCTCAAAAAACCGATACCCTCCTCCCTGCAGATATCCCTAAGGCGTGTGAATTCCTCAAAAGGGAGAAGCAACCGGGAAAGCATCTGAAGCTGGGATTCATCCGTGCCGGTGTTTTTCCGCTGGTATTCAGCCTTACGTGCCGAGGGCGCCACCAGCCGCGACGCCACGGCGGTCTGAAATTTCACATAATCGGCGCCTGCATCGCGGGCCGCGCGTATCATCCGGCGAGCAAGTTCAAACGAACCGTTGTGATTCACTCCCGCCTCTGCTATCACTATTACCTTTTCTGACCAGTTCATTCCGGATCCACATTAAAGAATATAGCCTCTTTGCGGTAAGTGGTCATAAGTGTATTGGGGGCCCAGTCGGCGCACGGCTCGGTATCGATGTGAAGATATTCCTTGAGCAGATAATCCGAGATCGGCGCTCCTGCATAGATGGCACAGGCTGCCGCATCGCCCAGACGGGCCGACACATGGGTCACCACATATCTGTGGCGCCGGCGGTCAAAAAGAGCCTCCACCATCACCGGACCGCGAAGCGAAAAGGCCTCTACTATCTTTTCGCCCAGTGCCTCCAGTTCGGGTATATGTTCGGTAAGGGCCCGCGTGGGCTCTCCTCCCAACATCTCTATAATCTTCACCGGCACGTTGCACAGCAGCCTGCCCTCTTCCGACACATAGCAGTCGAGTTCGTATTCATCGAAATCCTCTATATATTCCTGAAGCGAATAGTTCTGCAGATTTTCAAGCTGCATGAGGTCTTCGATATCGTGAAATATCTTGATATTGCGTGCGGTGGATCCCAACACCGGCTTTGCTATGACAGGAGCCTCCGCGTTGAGCACGGTGTAGGCCATCGGCGCGGGGATACCGGCTTTGCTCAAGGCCTCTCCGGCTGTCTGGCGATTGTAGAGAGTCTCTGCCATGCCTACATCCCGCATACTCACATACAGGTTGGGCATCCTTTTCCCGCACTCCGCCGCCAGCGGAACGGCCCCGTCGGCAAACGGGATGATCAGAGTGGCCTCATGCTGTATGGCCACCCGCATGATATCGTTGACCACATCGGGATCGTCCCACGGCAAGCCTACCACCACTTCACCCTCCACGGCGATAGGGGCGTTCTTACTGAGTTCGTAACTGACCACAGAGAGGTCCATTCCAAGACGCTCGGCGCTGCGTTTGAGAAGCTGCACCATCGATACCCGGCGGCCCGCCCCAAGAAGAAGCGCTACGATTCTGGATCGTTTCATTGATTATATATATCTGATTTGTATCGTCTTAAATTATCCGGATTGGTAAACCATTCCACTGTCTTTTCGAGCCCTTCGCGCAGTGTGTAGCGCGGTCGCCACGGCGTAAGACTTTCTATAAGGGTGTTGTCGCCAAGCAAGCGGAACACTTCCGACTTAGCCGGACGGATGCGCTGCTCGTCGCGCTCCCATGTCACCTTCTCTCCCATTATATCGGCGATGGTATCGAGAGTCTGCCGCATCGTCACCTCCTTACCGGTGGCTATATTCACTTCCCTGCCTATAGTGTCGGCACTGCGGGCTATCTCCAGAAAGCCGCGTGCCGTATCCTCCACGTAGTTGAAATCCCGTGTGGGAGTGAGATCACCCACCTTTATATTTCGCTTGCCGTCGGCTATCTGAGTGATGATGGTAGGAATAATGGCACGCGCGGACTGCCGCGGGCCATACGTGTTAAACGGCCTGACTATGGTCACCGGCAGCGAGAATGCATTGTAAAAACTCATGGCTATCGCGTCCGCTCCGATCTTTGATGCGGAATACGGACTCTGAGGCTGACGGGGATGTTTCTCGTCAATAGGCACGTAAAGTGCCGTGCCGTACACTTCCGAAGTCGACGTGACCAATACGCGTTCCACGTCGGCATCTCTGGCCGCCTGGCAGATATTCAGGGTGCCCTTGATATTGGTATCGATATACGAATCCGGGGCCACATAAGAATACGGTATGGCTATCAGGGCCGCCAGATGAAACACCGTGTCGCATCCCTTCATTATGGCGCGGCAATAATTCGGATCGCGTACATCTCCGCACACCACTTCCAGATTGGGCGCCGTGATGCCTTCGAGCCATCCCCAGTTATTGAAGGAGTTGTATTGGGCCAGAGCCCGCACTTCATAGCCCTCAGCCAGCAATGTCTGGGTGAGATGACTGCCGATAAAACCGTCGGCTCCGGTTACGAGAAGTTTCTTCATATTTTTGTGACCGAACTATTATTTTTCAAGCGAGGCAAGCTGCTGGAAGGTGCCGATATGCCGCGCCTTCTTTTCTTCGAAAATTTCGGAAATCTTAAAGAAGATGCCGGTCTCCTCCACTTCTCCGAATTCATGATTCACCGCAGTGCCGAATACCCGCATTGTCGGGCTCAGGCTCATGTAGGAGTTGACCAGAGGCGGTATGTTTCTGCCGCATGCCTTCATCTTCTGATGGAGCACTCTGAAATCCTCTTTATAATCTTTTCCCGAGAAATATTGTTGTATCTCAGGCGACAAAGCTCTGGATTGAAGAGCCTCTATCGGACGCACAAGATTATCGGGATCCGGAAAGTATCGATGCAGAAAACCAAGTAGTATATCCCTTCCTTCAGTGCCGAAATTAGGATACATCGTGACCTTGCCGAAGAGATACTTGATTTTGGGATTCACCACGGTGAGCGCGCCAAGGCCGTCCCATAGATTGTCCAAAGCATAGAGTGCCTTCGGGCCGGCCTTCGTGGTCTGATATTCCAGCGTGACAAACGAACGCCCCAATTCCAGCGTGCTGGGCAGAAGTTCGCGCAGAAAATATTCCGAGAAACTGAACATATGCGATGTGGCTATGCGGGGCACTCCGTTGTCCACCTTTATATCTTCTCCGAATATAAACCGATAACCCCCTATGATCTCCGATGCATCGGGATTCCATACTATCAGTTGACGGCAGGGAGTATCCATCGTATCGAATTCATCGATGTCCACCTCCTTGCCCGTGCCGCCGCCTGCGTCTCTGAAGGCTATCTCCCGCAGTCTCCCTATCTCCCTCATCACGTTGGGGGAATCAAAGGCATCGACTATATATATGTCGTTGCCTCCTTTGTTGGTATGCCTCAGGAGTTTGTCAGACGTAAGTTCGGCACGCAGCAATTCGCGGTCCACAGGGTCTATTATCTTCTGCATTGTCTGCTTTTTATTTCGAGTTATCGAATTTTGACTCTCTTTTGTCTTCTTCTTGAATAATTCCAATGATTTTCGAACATTTTGTATTGAAAGAGGGTCTAAGTTGCAAAATTAATCAATCCGTTCTTTTTTTCAAAATTCATTTTTCTTCTCCATCCTTTAATAAGTAGTTGATAAAAATTAATGAACATATAAAACTTATTTATTTTTGAGACAGTTTGGCTTTGGAGCGAAGCCTAATATATTATATTAGGCTGAGAGACAGAGTCAAAATGGCCAAAAAGAAAAAGTTTTATAGTTCAAGATTTTTTCTATTTATATCGGTTAATTTTTATCAACTACTTAAGACCTGTCCGTGCAATGAAGTTTTGAGAAATTTAGGTTTTTTGTTACCTTTGCAGGTTGGAGCCGCAGTTTGTGACCGGCAGTTTTTACTATGAAGTATCTTTACCTGATTCCGGCTCGGGGTGGCAGCAAGGGTATCCCCGGCAAAAACATCAAACCTTTTCTTGGCAAACCCCTTATAGCTTATGCCATCGCTCAGGCTTTGGATCTGGCCGATGACCCCGCCGACGTCTGTGTCAGCACAGATTCTCCGGAGATTGCCGAGGTGGCCCGGGAGTGGGGCGCCAACGTCCCTTTCCTGCGTCCGCAGAGTCTGGCCCTCGATTCAAGCGGATCGCACGGCGTGATTCTCCATGCCCTCGATTTCATGGAAAAGAACGGTACCCGCTATGATGCCGTAGTGCTCCTTCAGCCCACTTCCCCCCTGCGCTCCGCCGACGACATTCGCCGCACGATTTCCATCTTTGAGGAAAATCCCGGTGCAGACATGGCGGTTACCGTTAAGGAAGCGGACGCCAACCCGTATTACAACGCCTTCGAAGCGGACGCCCACGGCTTTCTGCATCTCAGCAAAGACAACGGCGACGTAGCGCGTCGGCAGGATGCTCCAAAAGTGTGGCAATACAACGGTGCCGTCTACGTGATCAACCCCCGTAGCGTAAGCCTATCCCCTCTATCCCGGTTTAAACGCGTTGTGCCATGCGTGATGGATCCTCACAGAAGCGTGGACCTTGACACCCCCCTCGACTGGATTATCGCCGAGACCATAGCCAGGTGCGGCATAGAGAATAATAAATCGTTGAAAAACCAACTTTAGAGCCAGAAGATGAAAAAGACCCAAGACCCTTTGGAGCGGGTAAGGGAACTGGCCACCGCTCCGGTGGGTCGCCTGCTCTTCAAATACAGTCTGCCGGCCATTGTCGGCACCGTGGTTATGGCTATGTACCATATCATTGACTCCATGGTGATAGGCCACGCCGTGCCCGATCCAAACGTGGTGGCCGGCATTGCCGTGACTTTCCCCGTGATGAACCTCGCCACCGCTTTCGGTATGCTCATCGGAGCAGGCGCCGCCACAAGGGTCAGTATCGTAATGGGGCAAAACGATCTGCGCAGAGCCGCTTTGATCCTCGGCAACTGCGTGCAGCTCACAATCTACATCGGCATAATGTACGTGGTCGGGTTCTCCGTATTCATCGAGCCCATCCTAAAAATTTTCGGCGCCTCCAACGCCACTATGCCATATGCCCGGGAATTCATTTTGTGGCTTCTCCCCGGCATGGTACTCATCAACCTTACTTTCTCCTACAACAATGTGATGCGTGCCTCCGGATATCCCGGCAAAGCAATGTATACCAATCTTATCGGCGCGGGCCTCAACGTGATTCTTGCCCCTTTGTTTCTTTTCGGTTTCGGATGGGGCGTGAGAGGGGCCGCTCTGGCCACTGATATCTCAATGTTTATCACCGCCTGCTTCGTGATGGGGCATTTCTTCAACAAGAAAAACACTCTCCATTTCGAAGCCGGCACCTTCAAACTCGACTGGGCGGTGATCAGGTCGGTGCTATATATCGGTATGGCTCCTTTCCTGATCAATCTTACCTCCGCAGGTGTTAACGCCATCGTCAACAATTCGCTGCTTGCCTACGGCGGTTCCAACGGCGACAACGCCATCGCTTCCATCGTGGTCTTCAACAGATTTGTGACCATCTTCGTATTCATAGTGATGGGCCTCTGCCAGGGTATGCAGCCAATACTGGGATACAACTACGGCGCTCAGAAATACAAACGGCTCTTCTCCACCTTTAAACTCGCGGCTATCTGCGCCGTGATCGTTACCACCACCGGCAGCATTATCGGCCATTTCGCTCCATCCGCGATCGCCTCGCTTTTCATGACCGACGAGCGTCAGATAGAATGCGCCGTAAACTGTCTTAAAATCACCACCCTCACTTTCTGGATTGTCGGGTTTCAGATTATTGTCACCAATTTCTTCCAGTCGCTGGGTATGGCCGGAAAAGCCGTGTTCCTATCTCTTACACGCCAGTTGATCTTTATGATCCCTTGCCTGCTCATAATCCCTCCCCTGATGGGACTCAACGGTGTGTGGGCATCCTTCCCGGTGAGCGACTGTCTCTCAGCAATAGTGGCTTTCTTCATGCTGCTCCACCAGATTCGTATCATCAACCGCACCATCGCGCGGTCTGCCGCGGCTACTCAAGAGATTACCGCAAAAGTTGAAAATTAATGGAATTTCAGTAATTTTGCACTATGATAACCCGACTGTTTGGGAAAGACTCAGCATAATCAATCCCTGAGCCACTACAAATCATCAACTTATGTCAACCAATACTACAGATAATCAACGTAAGGTGACCACTCGCCGCCTTATTGAGATGAAAAAACGCGGCGAAAAGATCGCCATGCTTACCGCCTACGACTACTCAAGCGCACGTATCGTGGACGCCGCAGGTGTGGATGCCATTCTGGTAGGCGACTCTGCCTCAAACGTGATGGCCGGCAACGTCTCCACTTTGCCCATCACTCTCGACCAGATGATTTATCATGCCACTTCCGTAGTGAAGGCCGTGAAGCGTGCCCTCGTCATCGTAGACCTCCCTTTCGGCTCTTACCAAGGCAATTCCAAGCAGGCTCTGGCTTCCGCAATACGTATCATGAAGGAAGCAAGCGCCGAAGCCGTTAAGATCGAAGGCGGAAGCGAAGTGCGCGAAAGTATCGAACGTATCCTTTGCGCCGGCATTCCCGTGATGGGCCATCTCGGCCTCACCCCTCAAAGCATCAATAAATTCGGCACTTATTCCGTAAGAGCACGCGAAGAAGCCGAAGCCGAAAAACTCATTCAGGACGCCCGCATGCTCGACGAAATCGGCTGCTTCGGCATGGTGCTCGAAAAGATCCCCGCCAAACTCGCCGCCAGAGTTTCCAAGGAAGTATCCATTCCTACAATCGGCATCGGCGCAGGTCCCAACGTTGACGGACAGGTTCTGGTGATGCACGACATGCTCGGTATTAACCAGGGTTTCTCTCCCCGCTTCCTGCGCAGATATGCCGACCTCTCCAGTGTGATGCACGATGCCATAGCACACTACGTGAGCGACGTAAAAGACTCCGACTTCCCAAACATCTCCGAATCTTACTAAGTAAGGTAGGAGCTGAGAGGCAAGAGGCAAGAGGCAAGAGGCAAGAGGCAAGAGGCAAGAGGCAAGAGGCAAGAGTAATGTCACTAAATTAAGAACTGTCGGGGTTCGCCTCGGAGAGGCGAGATTCGTGGTTAACCTCAGGCTTCAGCCTGCGGATCGGCAAGATAAATAAATGAGCCTCGAAGAGGCGATGTCGTGAGAACTCTTATTTTAGTGACATTGGAGGTAAGAGGTAAGAACAGAGAGAATGATAATTTAAAACAATAATTTACAACAATATAATCCGAACAAAATGGCCGACTACAACCATAAGGAAATTGAAAAGCGCTGGCAGCAGTTCTGGCGCGAAAACAAAATATACGAATCCCACATTGACCATTCCCGTCCTAAATTCTACGTCCTCGACATGTTTCCATACCCCTCAGGCGCCGGTCTTCACGTGGGCCATCCATTAGGCTACATTGCCTCCGATATCTTTTCACGATATAAACGCCAGCAGGGTTTCAACGTGCTCCATCCCATGGGTTACGACGCCTACGGACTGCCCGCCGAGCAATATGCCATTCAGACCGGACAACACCCCGAGAAAACCACATCCACTAATATCGCCCGATATTGCAGCCAATTGGATAAAATCGGTTTCTCTTTCGACTGGAGCCGCGAAGTGCGCACTTGCGACCCCGATTACTACAAATGGACGCAGTGGGCTTTCATGCAGATGTTTGACCACTATTACGACCTCGACCTCAACAAGGCTATGCCCATTGCCCGGCTCGAAGAGCATTTCGCAAAGGCCGGATCCAAAGGTATCAACGCCGCATGCGGTAAGCCCCTTTCCTTTTCTGCCGAACAATGGAACGATATGGATGAAAAGAAGCGCCGCGAAACCCTCATGAACTACCGTATCGCTTATCAGGGCGAGACTATGGTCAACTGGTGTGCCAAACTCGGCACCGTCCTTGCCAACGATGAAGTGAGCGAAGGCCTGAGCGTGCGCGGCGGTTTCCCGGTGGAGCAGAAGCTGATGAACCAATGGTGTCTCAGAGTTTCCGCCTACGCTCCGCGGCTTCTCGACGACCTCGACTCCCTCGAATGGAGCGAAAGCCTCAAGGAGACACAACGAAATTGGATCGGTCGTAGCGAAGGCGCCGAAATGCTGTTTCCTGTCAAGAACAGCGACCTCAAACTCGAAATCTTCACCACTCGCGCCGACACCGTGTTTGGAGTAACTTTCATGGTGCTCGCCCCCGAATCAAAATACGTCCGCATCCTCACCACCCCAGATCAAAAAGAGGCCGTGGACGCATATCTCGAGGAAGTAAAACACAAGACCGAACGCGAACGCCAGATTGAAAAGAAAGTCAGCGGCGTCTTCACAGGCAGCTTCGCCATCAACCCCCTCACCGGAAAGGAAATTCCTATCTGGGTCAGCGACTACGTTCTCGCAGGCTACGGCACCGGCGCCATCATGGCCGTGCCCGCCCACGACTCCCGAGACTATGCATTCGCCCGCCATTTCTCCCTGCCTGTCATCCCTCTGATCGAAGGAGCCGACGTCAGCGAACAGAGCTTTGACGCCAAAGAAGGCAAAATGACCAACTCCCGCGGACCCGAACTTGACCTGAACGGTCTGGAAGTAAAAGATGCCATTGCCAAAACCAAGAAGTTCATCACCGAGAAAGGTATAGGCCACGTCAAGACCAACTACCGTCTGCGCGACGCCATCTTCTCGCGCCAAAGATACTGGGGCGAACCCTTCCCCGTGTTTTACAAAGACAACATTCCTTATCTTTGCGATGAAAGCGAACTCCCGCTGCTCCTGCCCGAAGTAGACAGCTACCTCCCCACGGAAAGCGGCGAGCCCCCTCTGGGCCGCGCCAAGGGATGGGTCACCCCCGACGGTTATCCCCGCGAACTCTGCACCATGCCCGGATTCGCAGGCAGCTCCGCCTACTACCTGAGATACATGGACCCACACAACAATGAGGCCCTTGTGGGCCGCGAAGCCGACGAATACTGGCGCAACGTGGATCTTTACGTCGGCGGTGCCGAACACGCCACAGGTCACCTTATCTACTCCCGTTTCTGGAACAAATTCCTTTTCGACCTCGGATTGGTCGCTGAAAAGGAGCCGTTCAAAAAACTCGTGAATCAGGGTATGATTCAGGGCCGAAGCAATTTCGTATACCGTATCAAAGATACCAACACGTTTGTGAGCAAAGGCCTCAAAGACCAATACGACACCACTCCCATCCGCGTTGACATCAACCTTGTAGCCAACGACATCCTCGACACCGATGGCTTCCGCGCATGGCGCCCCGACTTCACCGACGCCGAATTTATTCTCGAAGACGGAAAATACGTCTGCGGATGGGCCGTGGAGAAAATGTCGAAATCTATGTTTAACGTGGTCAACCCCGACGACATCGTGGAACGATACGGCGCCGACACGCTCCGCCTTTATGAAATGTTTCTCGGGCCTATCGAGCAATCCAAACCCTGGGACACCAACGGCATTGATGGCGTAAACCGCTTCCTCAAACGCCTCTACGCACTCTTTGAAAAAGCCGAAAAAGCTCCCGAAAAGCCCATGTCGGCGGAAGAAAAGAAGAGTGTGCACAAACTTATCAAAAAAGTCACAGGCGATATCGAAAACTTCTCGTTCAATACCAGCGTGGCCGCGTTCATGATCGCACTCAACGAACTCACCCAGCTTAAATCGGAAAGCCGCGAAGCCATGGATCTTATCACCCGCATCCTTGCTCCGTTCGCTCCCCATATGGCCGAAGAATTCTGGCACCGTCTGGGCCATGAAGGAAGTGTGGCCGACGCCGAGTGGCCAAAGTGGGACGAGGCCTGTCTGGTGGAGGCCGTGAAGAAATATCCCGTAAGTTTCAACGGCAAAGTCAGATACACCATCGAAGCTCCCGCCGACGCCGATAAGGCGGAAGTGGAGAAAATCGCTCTCAATGCCGAAGGCGCGGCCAAATGGCTCGCCGGCAAGGAGCCCCGCAAGGTGATCGTAGTGCCCGGCAAGATCGTAAACATCGTGGTCTAAGACCGCGGCCCATAAACCAGTAAAACCTTCAAGTTTCGGCAAAAACCGAAACTTGAAGTCATTCACAATAATTTGAGTGATTTGCCGTTTAATACTTTGAGCCAGTATCATATCTTAATCTTTGGCCCCTTCTCATAAAATTTCAGAACGTGGAAATAGTATTCGCCACCAACAACGAACATAAACTCCGGGAAGCACGCAGGATTTTGGGTGAAAAAATCACTGTGCGTTCCTTGGCCGACATCGGATGTCATGACGACATCCCCGAGACGGCCGACACCCTTCAAGGCAACGCTCTCATCAAGGCCCGATGGGTATTCGACAGATACGGCCTGCCCACTTTTGCCGATGACACAGGCCTTATGGTCGACGCCCTCGACGGTGCTCCGGGTGTGTATACCGCCAGATTCGCCGGCGAACACTGCAGCCCAGACGACAATATCGACAAGCTGCTGAATGTGCTCGCCGACACTCCCGACAATCTACGATCTGCCCGTTTCTCCACCGTGATAGCCTACATCTCCGCCGACGGCAAGGAATTCACTTTCGACGGCTCCGTGGAAGGAAGCATCGCCGAATGCCGCCTCGGCAACGACGGTTTTGGCTACGACCCCGTGTTTCGTTGCAACGAAACCGGGCTCACTTTCGCGCAAATGGGCCCTCTGGCCAAAGACACTATCAGCCACCGCGGACGCGCCATGCGCGCTTTTGCCGAGTCTTTAACAACTTTAGAATAAAATCCAACTGATGAAAATACTACACTATCTTTTTACAGCGATCCTCTCACTGACAGCCCTTAACATTTCGGCTGCCATGACCGGTGACTGGAAGATTTTTCCGGCTTTCGACAATTCCGTGGAATACATTTTCGACACTCCCGGCAGAGTTTACTTCATGGGATACCCTCACTTTGTGTTGGATTCTTCCACCACCGCCAACCAATTCCACATGACCCTCTTCTACTACGACAAGGAGGCCGATGAGATCATCCCCATGAGCCGCAGGAACTTCCTCTCCGAAAACCTCGTGCTCCGCGCCGCTTACAATTCCCAGAAGAAATACCTCGTGGTGGTCTACAACAATTACAACATAGACCTCATCCACGACAACGGTCACATCGACAATATCGGATCCATGATGTCGGTAGTGGTGCATGGTCCCAAAGAAATCAACGACATCACCTTCTATAACAAAGAAAACGCCATATATCTGGCCACTACTTTCGGCTACGTGTGTCTCGACGACGAAAAACTCGAAATCCGCGAGGCTCGCGATTACGGTCAAAGCTTCAAGACCGTAGGACGCGTCGGAGACCGCATTGTCCTTGCCACCTCCTCCGCCGGTTACATTGCAAACGCCGCCGACCCACGCTTCAACCTCGATGACTACGGGCCGTTTGACACCGCCGCCGACATGAGAACCATGCTTGCCACCGACGATGACACTTTCTACGGATTCTTCGGTATCCCTCAGTTTAACAGTGTGATTCGCCGACGCACACTCATGCCCGGTTCTTTCTCTGTGAAAGAGGAACTATCCGTCGGTTGGGCACAGAAAAAATACATTAACCACTCCCTCTCCGATTCGGAACTGCAGGTCATTGGCGATTCCAAAATAATCCGTGTCAACGCCGACGGTATGAGTGAAATCCCGCTGCCTGATAAGCTGAGCGAGGCCCGTATCGCCACCTGCGATTCCAAAAACGTCTGGGCCGCGATGCCCCGAAAAGGTCTCTGCTCTTACAAAATCGACGCTGACAACCAGTGGTCCCTGACACGCGACTTTATGCTGCCCAACACCACTTCCGTCGACATATCCTTCTCCATGGTCTACAACCCCTCGTTCGGTATGCTTATTGGCAGCCACGGCCTCGAAGGTGAGTTTCAGTCCGACACTCCCAATACCGTGCCTTTCCTGCTCTCAAGCTACCGCAAGGGATTCTGGGACGAACACTCTCCCACATGGAAGCACCATAACATTAACTTCCTCGACCGTATAAATGGTCTTGCCGTGGATCCCAATGACCATAAATACGTGTATCGCGGAAGCTTCTACAACGGCCTTACCCGTGTAAATCTAGAAGATCCCGAAGATATCCTGCGTCTGACCCGCTCCAACGACCACAACGGCCATGCCGGCTTTATCAAGCTTTTCGACGCTTTCCCCGCTTTCTCTTCTCTTTGCAGCTTCCGAAATCCCGTTTTCGACAATAAAGGAAACCTTTTCGTATTCAGCACAGACTTCTCTTCAAGCCCCGATCTCTTCTTCGATATCTGGCGCTGGACTCCCGAGAATCGCGCCGCTACCAAAGACAAAGATTCATACCGACCCATGGAGCGTCTGCGCACCGGACTCAAAGCCTCCAATATAGCAATCTTCTCCGTGCTGAAAAATTCCGCCAACGAAGGCAAGTTCCTCATCAGAAACTGCGACTTCAACTATGAGCAGAACATGATGATCTACGACACCAACAACACTTTCACCAATGCCTCCGACGACAAATACACTTATCTCGAAATGGTGGATCAAGACGGCAACGCCATCAGCGGCCACCGTATCAACAACTTCATGGAGGACCCTCAGACCGGCCTGATCTGGTTTGCAGCCACCAACGGCGTATATACCTTCAATCTCCGGCAGGTGTCCGGATCAACCGCCGTACTTAACCGAGTGAAAGTGGCACGCAACGACGGAACTTCTCTGGCCGACTACCTGCTCAACGAGGTCTTCGTGAACCATATAATGGACGACGGACTCGGCCATAAATGGTTCTCCACGGCCGGCGGCGGTCTCGTATGCACTTCCAGCGACGGCAGAAAAATCCTCGGTGAATTCACAAGCGAAAATTCTCTCCTTCCCGATGATATCGTCTACAGCACCTGCTACAACCCGGAAAACGGCTCCATTATGGTCTCGACCAACGGCGGTCTGGCAGAATTCTTCCCCAGCGGTATGAGTTCCTCATCTGAAGCCGACAGCGAGGTCCGGGTTTATCCGAACCCCGTGGAACCTGACTACTACGGCTATGTCACCATCGACAACCTTCCGGAAAACTGTCTCGTAAAGATCGTTGATTCTCAGGGCGGCCTCGTACGCGAACTCGGCATCGCTGAGAACGGATCCATTCAATGGGACGTGATGGGCCTTGACTTCAAACGCGTAAGAACAGGCATCTACTTCATACTGGCCTCCGGTTCAGCCAATTCCGACACCGGCACCGCAGTGGGCAAAGTGCTTGTAATGAATTAATTTTAACTCATCTGCCTTTGGAGATACTTCTCCATAGGCTTTTCATAAAGTTATCTTCCGTCTACATATTATGAATCCCAGATACTTCCCGGCCATGGCTCTGGCCTCTCTCATGAGTCTTGCCATGCATGCCGAAAACATAAAAATCACCGCCGGTGCCCTTCAGGACAACCTCGCTTCCCTCAAGGCTTCTGAAAATGCCCTCGCAATCTCCGGTGAAGCCGATGCCCGAGACATCGCTGCGTTTCGATCTCTTCCCTCCGGGGTGACGTGTCTCGACATATCAAATCTTGAAATCAAACAGTTTGCCGACTCAAAGGCACGCTACTTCAACCGCACTTTCTTCGAAAGCGACGTCTTGCCCGACTATTGCTTCTTCAAAGTGCCGCTGCTCGACGTCAGGCTTCCCCTCTCGCTCAAAGAAATCGGCTCCGCCGTTTTCGCCGGATCCGAAATCAATTCCATCACAATCCCCTCTTCGGTGACGTCCATAGGCAATTATGCTTTCTACGATTGCAAAAATCTTTCCGAGGTAGCTTTACCCGCACGCCTGTCGACCATCGGGAAAGGTGCTTTCGGCAACTGTCCTTCCATTAAGGTCATTGATCTGAGCGAAACCGCCGTCACAGAGATCCCAGACGGGTGCTTCGCCGGATGCTCTGCCCTCGAAAAGGTGATTCTCCCTCCGAATATCAAAAAAATCGGCAGGGAAGCCTTCTTAGGCACCGCAATCCGTTCAATAGACCTCTCCGATGTGAAGGAGTTGGCTCCTTACGCTCTTTCAGGTATGTATAGTCTGAAAGATGTAGCCCTAAATCCATCGGCCAAGATCGGTGAAGGGGCTCTTATGGACAATGTTTCTCTCCAAAATCTTAAAGGCACCCCGGATTATGTGCCCGCTCTTTTTGCAGCCAACTGCTCCTCCCTCGATTTGACCGGATCTATCAACGGCTCCTCCTCAGTGGGCCCCTATGCCTTCGCCAACAATCAGGCTCAATCATTGATTCTCTCTGCCAATCTCTCTTTTATCGACAAGGCCGCATTCGCCGGAAACGACTCTCTTACGAGCATCGATGCCATGGAACTTGGAGATAACGTGCCCGACGTGGCCGAAGACGCTTTCAAGGGAATCGAATGCAGTTCGATCACCCTTTTCGTCAAAGGAAATCCTCAGGTGTGGAAAGACCATCCCCAGTGGGGAGAATTCAACGTCTCCGCAAATGAATCCACCGCCGCCGATTCCGTCCTTTCCGACGATCAGATTCTGGCAAAGGTGGTCAACGGATATCTGCTCGTATCTGCTTCCGAATCCATTACCGATCTGGCGGTTTACTCCGTAGACGGACGATTGATTTATCAATTCTCCCCCGACTCCCCGTCTGCCTCCTTATCTGTGGAAAACGTTGGAGAAAGCGTGATCATTGCGGTTATCTCCACTCCTCACAATAATAAGACGGTAAAAATTCTTCTCTAAAATTTTTTCTTCGTGGGTAAAAACAAGTTAAAGAAGTTTGCCGAAATGGCGTCGTTTCATTGTGTGGTGGAATGTCCTCGGCAGACCCTGATTGAAGACAACTTCAGCCTTAAGGGCAAATGGAAGTCCGACTTCTTTTCCTCCCCCTCTCCCCTCACCCTTGAATTAGGGTGCGGAAAGGGGGAATATACCGTCGGATTGGCCCGGCGGCATCCCGACCGCAACTTCATCGGCATCGATATCAAAGGTGCAAGAATGTGGAAAGGTGCTTCGGAAGTGGAAAATGACGGTATCCCCAACGCCGGATTCCTGCGTACTCAGATTGAACTTATCGACAATTTCTTTGCTCCCGGCGAAGTGGCGGAAATCTGGATCACCTTTGCCGATCCGCAAATGAAGAAGGTTAACAAACGCCTCACATCCACTCGATTCATGAGCCTTTACCGAAAGATCATGAGCCCGGACGGTATTGTCAACCTTAAGACCGACTCTCCCTTTCTATACGAATACACCCGCCGGATGGCCGCCCACAACGGTCTCGTCGTGATCGAAGATACCGACGATCTTTACGGCACCGGGGGCGCCGATGAAGAAAGCTCCATCAAGACCCACTACGAAATGCAATGGCTCTCAAGAGGTAAGAAAATCAAATTGTTCCGGTTCCGCCTTGGCGACTCTCCCCTCTCTGAGCCCGACGTCAGCGATCTCGAACCCGACGACTATCGGGCGGTGCCCCGCTTTGACCCCAATCAGGCGTTGATAGATACCTGACAATTTTTTCATTATTATGCCCCGTTGTGGCCTCTCTCCCTCACCCCGCTTCTCTCCCACTGTATTCTATATTGCAAAAACTCATAGAAATGACGATATATCCCAAGCTTATACTCGACATCTTAAGCAACGTGCGCTACCCCGGCAATGGCAAAAGCCTTGTGGAAAACGATATGGTAGCCGATGATATCCGCATTGCCGGCAATAAAGTGGAATTCTCCCTTGTGTTTGACAAGCCCACGGATCCCTTCGTGAAAAGTGTGGTCCGCTCTGCTGAAACCGCCCTTCAGACCTCGATCGGTCCGGACCTTGATATTAAGGGCAACATCAGCGTACAATTCCGCAAGCCCCTCCCCGAAGCCAAGCCCAATCCCCTGCCCAAAGTAAAGAACATCATAGGTGTCTCCAGCGGTAAAGGCGGCGTGGGCAAGTCCACCGTGGCTGCCAACCTCGCCGTGGCTTTGGCGGCAAAAGGATTTAAGGTAGGTCTGCTTGACGCCGATATCTTCGGCCCCTCCATGCCTAAAATGTTCGGCGTCGAAGACGAGCATCTCTACATGGTGAATCAGGATGGCCGCGACTGGATTGAGCCCGTGGTCAAATACGGTGTGAAGATGCTATCCATCGGTTTTGTGGTGGACAAAGACAGTCCCGTACTCTGGAGAGGCGGAATGGCCAGCAACGCTCTCAAACAACTCATCACCGATGCCTGGTGGGACGATCTCGATTATTTCCTGATCGACATGCCTCCCGGCACAAGCGATATTCATCTCACCCTCGTGCAGACGCTGCCCATCACCGGCGTGATCGTTGTCTCAACCCCCCAGGATGTAGCTTTGGCCGACGCCCGCAAGGGTCTCGCCATGTTCCGGGGTGACAAGGTCAACGTTCCCGTGCTCGGCATTGTAGAGAACATGGCATGGTTCACTCCCGCCATTCATCCCGATGAAAAATACTTCATCTTCGGCAAAGACGGCGCCCGCCGTTTGGCCGAGGAAACCGGCACGCCGCTCCTCGCTCAGATCCCGCTGGTGGCGAATATTCGTGAAAACGCCGATGCCGGTACCCCTACTTCTCTGGCTCTCGTGGCCGGCGCCGACGGTTCCGCCTCCACTTTGAATCCCGAAGCGGAAGCCTTCTCAGACCTCGCCGACAAGGTGGTCTTGGCATGCGACAAACGTAACTCCGATTTACCACCAACAAAAAAGGTTGAAGTGAAATGATCCGTGAAAAACCCGGACGGCTCATCATCCTGCTGCCCCTGATTTTCATATTTGCATCCCTATGCAAGACGTCGGTGGCCAATGCCCAGCTACTCGCCGTGCCCCATCAGAAGCAATTTGTTGATTCGCTGAAGCATGAACTGGAGTTCGGCCCTTACTTCGGCCTCTACAAAGACAATTACTTCACCGTCGGCACCTCCGTAGGCCATCAGAAGCCCAATGCCGAAAATTCCGATGTGAAATTCCAGATCTCTCTCGGAATCAGACTTACCAACGCCACTCTGCCCTGGAAGACCTTCCTCTTCCTAATGTACACGCAGAAGACTTTCTGGAATGTGTTTCAGAATTCCATGCCTATGTACGACATGAACTTCAATCCCGGCATCGGTTGGTCCAAACCTTTCTTCAGCAAAGGCAGATACGTGGGTAAGATGACCCTGCTTATCGAGCATGAGAGCAACGGTCGGGATTCCATACAGTCGCGCAGCTGGAACAGGATCTCTCTCTCCGGTTCCACCATGGTCAACGAATGGCTTATGGTCCATGCAAAATACTGGATTCCGATCGTCGACGGCCAGAATAATCAGGATATACTGAAATACAGCGGTATTTTTCAGTTCGGTTTCGTCGTTGGCACTCCCGATAAGAAGTATCAGCTCGGGCTCACCCTCGTAAAGCGTCAGGGCTGGAATTTCAATTTCAACACCATCGCCGAATTCTCCTGGCGTGTGCATAAAAAAACAAATCTTAATCTTTTCGCCCAATACTATAACGGCTACGGCGAATCATTGATGGACTACAACAAGTTTCATAGCCGGCTTAGGGTCGGTCTGGTGTTCAAACCAAAGTTCTTCTCCGAATTCTGATATGATTCTTGAGTTTAACCTTTTTTCGATTATTCTCCTCTCCTCGCTTGTGATAGTGGCTGTCGCTGCTATCCTTACTGCTTTGCGTCCGTTGCGCCTCACGGCCGAATATGCCGACGCTTCTTCCAATGACGCCCTGCTCTCAGATTTGCCGGAGACTCTCCCCGGCGTGTCGGTTGTGGTCTTTGCGCGTACCGATGAAGAATCCCTTTCCGAATATCTGGAGTCGCTCCTTGAGCAGGATTATCCCCTCTTTGAGATTATTATCGTTTACGATGCCGACGCCAGGGCATCAGCAGTGCTCGCCGATCGTTTTGAGGGGGTGGAGAATCTTCACGTCACCTTCGTGCCCCCCGGCAGCCATAACCTAAGCAGACACAAATTGGCCAACACCATCGGTGTCAAGGCCGCAAAATATGACATTGTGGTCACAACCACTTCCAACTGTCTGATTTCTTCCCCGTTTTGGCTTCGCGCCGTCACAGCCCCCTTTGCACGATCCCCCCGTATCAAACTCTCCTTGGGCTACTCCCACTTTGACTTCCGTGAATTCAAAGGCATATGGCGCTGGTACAGGCAATTCGACTCCGTTATTTCCTCCGCCCAATGGATGGCGGCCGCTATCCAAGGACACGCATTTCGTGGCGACGAGCAAAATATGGCTTTCTCCCGTGAACTTTTCTTCTCCCATAAGGGTTATGCCAAAACAATAAATCTTCATAATGGCCATGATGATATTTTCGTAAATGAAATATCACGCGCCGACAACACTCGCCTTGTCCTTTCTCCCGATTCCATCCTTACCACACGGTGGGGAAATGCTGCAAACCGTGTCTGGTCAGACCAAAAAGAGCGACACGACTTCACTCGCCGGTGGCTCCCTCTGAAGCCTCAGATCCTTGCCGGCTGGCTCTCCTCCTCCAATTGGCTCGCTCTGGCTCTCGCCGTGGCTGCCGCTCTGGCCGGACTTCCCTCCTTGCTCCCTCTTTTCGCAGCGGTCTTATTGATCTTTGCTTTCTGGGGAGTGGAGACTGCATGGTACCGACGCGCCGCGGCTGCTCTTCATGCCGTGCGTCTTTGCTGGGCCGTGCCTCTCTTCTTGCTTTGGCATCCTATCGGAAATTTCTTCTTCAGATTAGGCCATCATCACAACAGATACAAAAACTTCACCTGGAACCGACATTAGGAAGAACCGTTTCAGACCCAAGATTTCACGATTATGCTCACATCCGCAGCAAGATTGATTTTGAGCCGCAACCAACGCAGTCTGATGCGGTGGAGCGGCCGGGAATCGCAGGCTCAGATCCGACTCCTGCGTCTCATGCTGCGTCGTGCCCAACATACATCCTTTGGCAGAGCTCACGGCTTCGCAAATTTACTGCGCCTTTGTTCCGACTCTCAACTCCCCCGTGCATATGCCGACGCTGTGGAGGCCCTCGATTATGAATCCTTCAGAGCTGACGTGATGAAAATGATCCGCGGGGAAAAAGACGTGCTCTGGCCGGGCGTTTGCCGAAATTTCGCCCAATCATCCGGCACCAGCGGCGGCAGGTCGAAGTTCATCCCTGTCACCGATGATTCCCTTCGGCTGAATCATTATGCCGGCGCCGCTGCCTCCGTGGCTTCATATCTTGTAGAGAATCCGCACAGCAGGATTTTCTCCGGCAAAGGATTTATTCTCGGCGGTTCCTTCGACTCTTCTCTGAAGATCTCCGATCCAAAGGTGCGCATAGGTGATCTCAGCGCCACCCTTATCGACAAGATCAATCCTCTGGCAGCTCTCTTTCGCATCCCTTCCAAGAGAGTGGCTCTCCTGAGCGACTGGAACCTGAAACTCCCGGCTCTGGCCAACGCCGCCGCCCACGCCAATGTCACCAACATTTCCGGTGTGCCCTCATGGTTCATGAAAGTGATACAAAAAGTGATTCGGCAAAGCCGCGCTTCCGATATCCGTGATGTCTGGCCCAACCTCGAGGTATTCTTCCACGGCGGCATCTCCTTCGAACCATATCGCCAGGAATACGAGATCCTATGCGGACCCGAATGCCCCGACTGGAAAGCAAATCCCCGCGGCATGCACTACTTCGAGACCTATAATTCCTCTGAAGGTTTCTTCGCCGTGCAGTACGGTCCCGGTCCGGGCCCTCGCCCTTTAAGACTTCTGCCCGACTCCGGCATCTATTACGAATTCAAAGATCTTATCTCCGGGCAAATCGTAACTATTGACCGCGTGGTCCGCGGCAATATCTACGAAATGGTTATCTCCGGATGCAACGGCCTGTGGCGCTACCGCCTCGGCGATACCGTCAAAATCGTGGATACCGCTCCCCTGCTGATCACTATCGCCGGTCGCACCAAAACCTTCATCAACGCATTCGGTGAAGAATTGATGGAAAACAATGCCGAGGCCGCCATCGCCACGGCCTGCGCCGCCACCAAGGCTTCCGTGGCTGACTACACCGCCGCTCCTGTATATTCCCACAATGGCAAACGAGGTCGGCACCAATGGCTCATTGAATGGATAAATCCTCCCGTTTCCACGGATGACTTTGCCCGCATTCTCGACTCCGAACTCCGAAAACTCAACTCCGACTACGACGCCAAACGATCCCATACGATCTTTCTCGATCCCCCGGAAGTGATAACCCTGCCAAGAGGCACCTTCGAGCACTGGCTCGCATCTGCCGGCAGCGGAAAGCTCGGCGGCCAAAGAAAAATACCCCGCCTGTGCAACGACCGCCACATAGCCGATGCCCTACTGGGCATTCTCAAAAATAAAAAGTGAGAACTGCAAGCATGCCCCATCCGCCCCATCAGCCCCATCAGGCCCATCAGCCCCATCAGCCCCATCAGCCCCATTAGCCCCATCAGCCCCATTAGCCCCATCCGCCCCATCAGCCCCATCAGCCCC
>JAMPGE010000001.1:139463-184900 GCA_023664085.1 Muribaculum sp.
CTTCCCCCTTCCCTCTTACCTCTCATTCCCGCTTTCATTGACATTTTCCGTTAAATTTTCTTAAAGAATATAATATTTCTATATATTTTTTCTTTTCTAATATCATACATTTACAAAATCCGACATTTTTTCTTACCTTTGCTATAGCATGTATGACTAAATTTTACAACTATCAATAATATTTACTAACCTTTTATGAATCGAACTTTTCTATTTGCGGCGGCAGCCCTGGTGGCACTGAGCCAGTCTGCAGGTTTTGCACAATCTGAGCAAACCTCCTGGACACGCACCCCGGACCGCCCCGGAAGAGTGGAGACTCCCAGGAGCAGCGTCGGGCCCGCACAGAAAAAAGATCCCCGTTTTCAAGCCATCGTAAAGGCCGAAGGACGCGCCGTGTACGACGAAAACGCGCAGTCTTCCATCACCTCCCGAATGCTTCGTGACCACAACGGTGAATACGTGGCCAAACGCACTCGCGCCAATGCCGACATCATCGGTGAAATCTTCGGTGTCTGCAATAATTTTGCGGGCCAGATGGCAACTGAAGATGACTATGCACTCTCCTTCTGGGGAAAAATCAACTTCCCCGGTCTCGACGTGACTCCGCTCTATTCAAGCATCAATTTCTGCAATACGCTTGACCAAGCCAACCAGACCGGCGCTGTGCGCGACGGCATTCTTTACATTCCGGAAGGCATTCGTTCGTCAGTACGCGATTTCGACGTAGTCTGGAAACGCTTTGACATTAACACCGGCAAATGGCTTACTCCTCTCGCTTGCGGCGACTCCATGGACCTCTGGCTCCTTTCAATGTGTTATGACCCCGCCTCCGACAGCTTCTACGGTCTGGCCGGTCTCGAATCCAACGGTGTCACAGAGGCCCGCAGACTTGTAAACGTAAAACTCAACCCCGTCACCGGTCTGCCCGAGGCAAAAGTGGTACATGACTATGCATCAGGCAGCGTACCCCCCTGCGGTCTCTTCTATTATCCCGCTACAAGCGATATCTACACATTCCTTGACAATTACCAGATCTGTATCGTAGACCGTCAGATGGGCACTCTCATTCCAGTATGCGAACTCTTCTGCGAAGAGCCTCAGGATGAACTGATCGTCTTCGCCGGTTTTGACCAGCGCGGCGCTGCCCATCTCGTATACAGCCCCAAGGATGACAGAATCCTAATGTGTGTACCCGACAAATCCGGCCAATATCTTCAGACATACATCTATGATGTTGACATTCAGACGGGTATGATGTCACGACTGGGAGAGATCCCCGGCGGATACTACATGACCACCCTCTACACTCCCGACTCCTATGCCAAGCCGGAAGCTGCAAACGTAGTGGAACTCAAGGCAATCAATCTGAAAGACAATCAGTTGTCGGGATCCTTTGATGTAGTGATGCCCAATACCCTCTACAATGGTCTCGAACTTACACAGGACTGTGACCTCGTGATCACTTCCGACAACGTTAAGATCTACGATAAAGCCCATCATCCCGGAGAGACGGTAAACGTACCGTTCACTCTCACCGAAGGGCTCCATGCCATAGTGATCCGCGCCAACGTACGCTCCGCGCTTCCCGGTCCTGCAAATCAGTTCCGTCTCTATGTGGGCAACGACGTACCCACTGCTCCCACCAACCTGCGCCTCAACGGTACCACTCTTTCATGGGACGCTCCGGGAGCCAAGGGGTTCAACAACGGCTTCGTCGACACCAAAGCCCTTACCTACGACGTATACTTCGGTGAAAAGAAGCTCAACGCTTCCCCCATTTCCTCTACTTCCTACACATTCACCGAACCGGCCGAACTTGAGCGAGTAAACATCACAGTCACCGCTTCTGCCAACGGTCATACATCTTTGAAATCGGAAGGTCTCGACAGAGTGATCGGCAAATCCATTGGTCTGCCCTACACTTCAACTCCGGAAGCCGCCCAGGCCGCCCTCTTCACAATCGTAGACAACAACGGTGACAACAACACCTTCACCTATGACCAGCAAGCCAAAGAATTCATCCACGAGTATGAGACTTTCCAGGGCTCCAACGACTGGTTGATACTTCCGGCCATCTATTTCGACGATCCCTCGAAGATGTATGAATTCTCATGCAGCTTCGCTACTGCCACTCCTTATTACGGCACAGAAAACATCAACATTTGTCTCGGTCAGCAGGCAGCTCCGAGCAATATGTCTACCCTTATCACCTACCCGGCCCTCCAAGTGGCGGAAGGTAAGAAGATCAAGCTTTCCGCCAAATTCAGCATTGAAAAGGCAGGCACATACTACGTGGCCATTCACGCCGCCACCAACACATCCGGCGCCGGTTCGAGAATCTCCAACTTCGCCGTGCAGAAACTTAACGCTTCCACAGGCGTGGTGTCCGCTCCAAGAAGCGTCACCGTCTCGGCTGCTCCTCAGGGCGTACTTTCCGCTGACATCAACGTGACCGTACCCACCACCGACATGACCGGCAAAACACTCGCCAACAAGGATGTGACCGTTAAAGTGACCAACTTCGACGGCGATGCCTCCCACGTAGGAAGCGCCACTGGCAAACCGGGCCAGACCGTTAAGGTCAGCTGCCCGTCCGTGCAAGGCTTCAATACCTACCTCGTGAGCGTCTCCAACGAATACGGCGACGGCCCCGCATATACCATCCGTGGATACGTCGGTATAGACGTGCCCAAGATTGTGACCGGTCTGAAGGGTGTCACTTCCGAAGACAACCGCACCATGACTCTCACCTGGGATCCCGTCACCGAAGGTACCAACGGAGGATTCATCGATCCGGACAATCTTGAATATCAAGTCTGGTACAATCCTCAGGGAGTAACGTGGCAGCGCGTAGGAAGCCCCGTGAAGGAAACTTCCGTGGTATTCGATCCTCAAAACGATGCCCTGGCCCGCTACCGCGTGTCTATTTTCGCTCAAAACTCCGCCGGATTCCTTAAGGCCCAGACCGTGGACCACGTAGTGGAGGATATCCTTGGCGACCCCGTACGTCTGCCTCTCGTAGAGCCCTTCGCTCTCGGCGGCGTGGCTTACCGCTGGAACTATGAGACCCGCACAGCCGCCACCGAAAACAGCTCGATCCGTCAGATACTTAACGAAGAACTCGCTATACTCGGCATCGGCAATCCTTCATGCGACGATGGTTCCGGACGTCTGGTGAACTGCCTCTTCCCCGGCACTGCTTGCGAGGCCGAACTCCTCGTGCCAAAGTTCTGCACAAAGGGTGAGACCAACCCCGTGTTCCGCATGCGCTACTGGAACCACCCCGCAGCTCCCACATTCACCGTTCTTGCACGCAAATACGGTCAGGACGAACTGGAAGAAATCGGTTCGTGGAAACCCAATCCCGCCAACAACTATTCATGGGAAGACTACACGCTCGAAATTCCAGAGAAATACCTCAACGAGCAGTGGGTACAGCTTCGTCTGCACTTCAACATCGCCCGCTCCACTTCCGCTTACGGCGTGATCGATGGAATAGATATTTATTCTGCCCTTGAAAAGGATATGAAGATGTCGTCGCTTACTGCGAACGCCCTCACCCACGTGGGTGACGAATGCACGTTTACCGCCTCCGCCATCAACGCCGGCACCGAACGTGTGAACGCCGAAATCCGCGGCGAAGTCATCGGTGATGGCAAAGTGCTCGACTCGCAGACTTACAACATCAGCCGTCTGAATGCATTGCGCAGCCATAGCCGTCGATTTACATTCCTGGCCAAGCCCGACTATCTCCACGTAAAGGATCTCAAAGTAAAAGTCTCCGTTATTCTCGACGGTGACCAACGCGATGACAACAATTCAATGGAAATGGCTTGGAGCATCATCCCGTCCATCCTTCCCTGTGTGGATGACCTTTCGGCACAGATCAAGGACAGCAAGGTCAACCTGACATGGTCCGCTCCCGAAGTGGCTTACGGCGCTTACGATGACTTCGAATTCCTCGAATCGTTCATCTATGGCGAAAAGATCGGTCAGTGGACCAACCTTGACCGCGACAAACTTGAGACCTACGCCATCGGACAGCTCACCGACCGCTGGCCCGGATGCTATGAGAAACGTGCATGGCAGGTGGTGGACGCCCAGGCTCTCGGCACTACTCAGGATGCGCGCCTCAGTGCTTACAGCGGCACCAAGTTCCTCGCTGCCATGGCCGGCTACGATCCCGATTCCGACGGTCAGTATCAGGTAAGCAAGTGGCTTATATCTCCCGAAGTGGTGGGTGGATCCCGTGTTAAATTCTGGATAAACCATATGGATATCACTTATCGCGAGACTATCCACGTGTATTACTCCACCACCGACAACAAGCCGGAATCCTTCATCAAGCTCTGCAACCGTTCGAAAGAAGGCTCCGAAAGCTGGGAACAGACCTATTTCGATCTTCCTGCCGATGCCAAGTATTTCGCACTTGTTTACGTAGGATGGGACACTCTCGGCGTCTGCATCGACGATATCGAGTACGAACCCGCCAATCCTCAGATCTGGCAGATGGAAAGCTACGATGTGTACCGCATGCGCGACGGTGAATCTCAATTCAGCAAGATCTCCAACGTGCCCGGTGTGGAGGCTTCCGACGACTTCAACGGTAAGGACACATACTATTACATAGTAGCCAACTGTGCCGTTGACGAAGTGAAGACTCAAGGACCGAATTCCAACGTTGTGCTTGTGTCCACTTCCGGTGTAAACGCTGTCGAGACTCTCCAGGGCGTGGAAGGTGCAAAAGGTGAGATCATCATTTGCGGCCATGCCGGCAAGACTGCCAACGTATATGCTTCCGATGGTAAACGTGCCGCTTCCTTCACGGTAGATACCGACAATACCCGCAGGAAACTCGATGCCGGCATCTACATCGTGATGATCGACAAGAAAGCCGCCAAGGTCATCGTGAAGTAATTCCCTTCCATCCACAAACATAAAAGAGTTCCGCTCATCCGGGCGGAACTCTTTTTTTTGGAGCTGTCGGTAAAATCAAATGGAAAATTACGAAGGCTACGTAATTTTCCATTTTAAATCATCCGATTGCACGGGCATATTGCTCTTTGCCTAAGGCATAAGGTTTATCTTTTCATCTTTTGCATCTGCTGCAGACGTTGCATCTGCGCCATCATTTTCTTGGATGTGGCCATCTTCATCATCTTGCGTGTCTCCATAAACTGCTTGATGAGTTTGTTGACCTCCTGCAGGCTTGTACCCGAACCGTTGGCGATTCTGCGTACCCGTGTACCTCTGATTTCCTCGGGATGTTCGCGTTCATACGGTGTCATCGAGTCTATTATCGCCTCTATTCCCTTGAAGGCATTGTTGTCTATGTCAATATCTTTGATGGCTTTGCCCACTCCCGGTATCATCGAAGCGAGATCCTTGATATTACCCATCTTCTTGATATTGTTGATCTGCTTTCGGAAGTCGTTGAAGTCAAACTTGCTCTTGCGGATTTTTTCCTCAAGCTTCTGGGCCTCTTTTTCATCAAAGATACGCTGGGCTCTGTTCACGAGTTCCACCACGTCGCCCATACCTAAGATACGGTCGGCCATACCGGAGGGATTGAACTCCTGGATATCGTCAAGTTTTTCTCCGGAACCGATAAATTTGATTGGTTTGTCTACTACGGAGCGGATGGAGAGGGCTGCACCTCCTTTGGTATCGCCGTCAAGTTTAGTGAGAACCACTCCGTTGAAGTTAAGGCGATCGTTGAAAATCTTGGCTGTATTTACGGCATCCTGACCGGTCATGGCATCCACTACGAAGAGGATCTCCTGAGGCTTTACAGCGTTGCTTATGGATTCAATCTCCCGCATCAGTTCTTCGTCGATGGCAAGTCGGCCTGCGGTATCCACAATCACCACGTCGCAATGGCGGCTGCGGGCTTCCTCCACGCCCTTTACACTAACGTCTACGGCATTCTTGCTTCCCTCTTCCATGAAGACGGGCACGTTGATGCTGTCGGCAAGCACCTTCAATTGCTCCATAGCGGCCGGACGATGCACGTCGGCAGCCACCAGCATGGGATGCTTTCCTTTACCCTGAAGGTATTTGGCGAGTTTGCCGGAGAAAGTGGTTTTACCCGCGCCGTTGAGTCCGGCCATTAATATAACTGCCGGTTTGCCTTCAAGATTCAAGGGCTCGCGAACGCCGCCCATAAGTTTGGTCAACTCATCGTGCACGATCTTGATCATTTGCTGTTTGGGCTGCACTGATGTAAGCACTTTCTGGCCTATGGCTTCTGCTTTTACTTTGTCTACAAAGGTTTTTGCCACCTTGTAGTTTACGTCAGCGTCCATGAGTGCCTTGCGCACCTCTTTCATCGTACTGGAGATGTTGATCTCCGTGATACGCCCCTGACCTTTCAGTATTTTAAACGATTCTTCAAGTCGTTCGGATAAGCTGTCAAACATATCTATGGTCTGTATTTGGCGAAAGGTCTAGTGTTTTGTCGTAGTTGACCTTTCAGGTGTTTCGATTTTATGAAATGGATCTAAATGGATTGTACCGGAAATCAAAGCCTGTTGGTGGCCGTGTCGGGGAAGATTACGGTCGGCTTATGGCCGGCGGCCTCTTCCGGGGTCATCATCCCATAGGTCATGATTATCACGACGTCTCCGGGCTGTGCCTTGCGCGCCGCGGCACCGTTCAGGCATATCACTCCGGAATTTTCCTCTCCCGCAATCACGTATGTGTCGAATCTTTCACCATTGTTATTGTTAACGATCCAGACACGCTGTCCCGGAAGAATTCCGCTGGCTTTCAGTAGCGCCGAGTCTATTGTTATGCTTCCGATGTAGTTTAGATTCGCTTCGGTCACCGTGACACGATGAATCTTCGATAGCATCATCTCTATAAGCATTGCTTTGGGGTCTTTTTTAAAGAGTCGGAATTATGACTGCTTTATTGTTATGATGTAGGAATTTGCTATAGCTTTTTGGACTTTATTTGCCGTCGCGTCGATAACAGATATTGTCGATAAGACGGACCTTGCCGTTGTAGACGGTGATGCATCCTTGTATGTCGGGTGCTTCGGACCATTCATCCACGGCCTTGAGAGTGCTGGCATCCACTATTTCAAAGTATTCCACTTTCATCTCAGGCACAGCATCCAGACGCTCGGTGACCATACGTCGGGTGGCATCCACACTGTGGGTGCGTGAATATTCCACGCTTTCTTTCAAGGCAGCATATATTTCCGGAGCTCTGCGGCGCTGTTCTGCTGTAAGCAATGCGTTGCGGCTGGAAAGAGCCAGACCGTCGTCGGCGCGTTTGATCGGGCAAGGCACGATCTGCACGTTGATATGCTCGGTGTCAACCATATTTCTGACCACGGCGATCTGCTGGAAATCCTTTTCGCCGAAATAAGCTCTGAGAGGGCGGCACAGACGCAGTAATCTGCTCACCACACGGGCCACGCCCTGAAAATGTCCGGGGCGGTATTTGCCTTCCATCACTTCGGCAGCCGTGCCAAGTTCAAACACATGGTCCACGGCTGTGCCTTCTGGATAAATTTCCTCTACCGACGGGGCAAAGACAGCGCTGGCCCCGGCTTTTGTAAGCAACTGAAAATCGCTTTGCTCATCCCGCGGATAGGTGGCAAGATCGTCGGGATTATTAAACTGTGTGGGATTCACAAAGACACTGACAATGGTCACATCATTGTCTGCCACACTACGCTCCACCAGCGAAATATGCCCGGCATGAAGAGCTCCCATAGTCGGCACGAGGCCTATGGATTGCCCATTGTTTTTGGCATGAGCCACGAAGTCTTCTAACTCGTTTACTGTTCTGATTATCAACATAATCTCTAAATGCTACAAACTGAAGTTCTCTATCGTCAAATCGGGGCATCATTCCCCATGGATACAAGTAGCGGTGCAAAATTACTAATTTATTCGGTTTTCTAAAAAAATTTTTGTAACTTTGCCACAACATTTCGACACAAAGGCTGTTTTGCGGTGCGAATCTGCTTCGCAGAGCCTACTTCCGAATATTACGCATATGTCTGTAAAACCTAAATTTTTATTCGTCACCCAGGAAATCACACCCTACATACCTTCCTCGGATTTGTCGAATTTCGGAAAAGCACTACCCCAGGCCATCCACCAGAAAGGGTATGAAGTACGCATATTTATGCCCAAATACGGCATTGTAAACGAACGCCGTAACCAACTGCACGAAGTAATCAGACTCTCAGGAGTGAATATTATCATCGATGACAACGACCATCCGCTGATTATCAAAGTAGCATCCCTCCAGCCCGCTCGTCTGCAAGTTTATTTTATCGACAACGATGATTACTTCCAAAAGTCTGCTTCCGACGTGGATCCAATCGGGTCCAACCGTGCCGACAATGACGAACGCGACATTTTCTTTACCCACGGCACTCTCGAGACTGCAAAGAAACTTCGCTGGGATCCTGTAGTGATTCATTGCGCAGGAAGAGCCGCGGCTATTTCTCCAATGTATATGCGTAACGTTTACGCCGATGAATCTGCCTTCAAAGACGCCAAAATCGTATACTCCATCCTCCCCGATCAGAATACTCCGGCACCTCTTGACTCCGAATTCTTCAGCAAACTTATAGCCGACGGAGTGCCTCAGGAAATTTTCGCGGAATTCGAAGACCTCAAATCCCACCCCAATCTTCTGCATTTTATGGCAATTAGATTTGCCGATGGCGTAATCTTCAATACTCCCGATCAAGATCCCGAACTCCTGGCCTACGCAGAAAAACTCGGCAAGCCCGTAGCATCCGCGCCTCTCGACAATGTAGAAGGCGAATTCTATACAGACTTTTACAACTCTCTTTGAGAATTCCCTATTATTCATATGAACTGTAAGCTAATAACCGGCACTTTCGCGGCCGCCGTTTTCGCATCAGCTCTCTTCTCTTCCTGTGAAGATGACCTCAGCCCTATTGGCGAAGGCCTTCGCCCTACCGACGTCACAATCAATGTGGATTCCACCGCATTCAATCTCAACGGAAAAACCGTGGAGGCCCTCTCGATTGATTCCCGGTCCACAACCACTATGCTCGGCTCCATCAACGTAGCCGACTACGGCAGACTCAATTGCTCATACGTGACTCAACTTCTGCCCGCATCCGACGTCAGCATTCCCGATTCCATCGCCCCGACCGACATTGACTCCGTAAGACTTATACTTCGAATTCCGATGTCTACAATCACCGGCGACACCCTTTCTCCCCAGCAGCTTACGGTATATCGGCTTAAGGATCAACTCCCCGCCGACATCAACAGTTCATATGATCCGGAAGGCAAATACTATCCCACCCCTCTCGGCAAAAGAAACTATACGCTCTCCGGGATAGCACTCGGCAACGGTGAAATTTCAGGCACCTCCAAAAACCGAGGCATCTCGCTCCGAGTGACTCTTCCACGCGAATTAGGAGTGGATGCTCTGCAGCGCTACCGCACCAATCCCGATATCTTCCAATGGCCCGAAGAATTCGCCAAGGTTTTCCCCGGCCTGTACGTGAAATCTTCATTTGGCAAAGGATGCATAGCTTCCATTTCCTCTTCGGAAGTTTACGTCTACACCCATCATAAAGCCTACACCTCCGTGCCGGGCGAAAATGGTTCTTACACAACTGTACTAAAGGAGATTCGAGACTCTACATGCTTCTTCACATCGGCTCCGGAAGTGCTTTCAAGCAACATCATATCCTATACTCCCTCGGAGATTATCCACAATCTTGCCCTATCTGCCGACCCCGTGGTAACCTCTCCCGGAGGGTACAACGCCAGAATCACATTTCCTGCCCGCGAACTCCTTAAAACTTTCCGCGAAAAGGACGTGAATCTATCGGTAATCAACAATCTCACATTCTTTATTCCAGCACATAAAGTAGACAACCAACTCGGTATCGGTGTGCCCCCCAAACTACTGATGGTCAAGACGTCGGAAGCCGATGCCTTCTTCTCTGAAGGAAAAGTGCCCGATGATAAAACATCTTTTGTATGCACATTCTCGGAAACCGACAGTTCGTATAAATTCGGATCGCTCCGCTCTTACATCGTTGCTCTCAACGAAAAGGAGGAGATCACTGAGGACGACTGCGATTTCATGCTAATCCCAGTGCAGACCGAGACCGAATCTGTGACCCAGTCGGACGGCACTGTGACAGAGTACTATACAGGATGCGTACCCTACATGGCCAAGCCCACCATGTGCAGACTGTTTACAGACAGAGCGGTAATCGTTTTCACATACTCCAACCAGACGCTTTACTGATTCATAATTCGTTTTAAGTAATGTAAAGTTTAAATTTAAATTTGAAAATCATGCAAGATATGCATTTGTAGCATATGAAGCATACGCCATTTTTAATTTTGCAAGAACTTAATCGATTATTCTTCAAGCCATTTATTCTAACCTCAAAGATATGAAAGATTTTTTACGTTTTGCCGGTTTGGCATCGCTCTTTGCTCTCCCAGTCACGGGATATGCCCAAGACGTGACCGAGCCAGAACCAAATCCTGTAGAAACTGCTCTTACAATAAGCTTCAACGTGTCGGAACCGGTCGACGGTACCATCACCACACAGATGCCCACCACCTACAAACTCGACTTCGGCGCATCATCTCTTGTGCCAAAATCCATAAAGGACAATACATCGTATACCGAGCAGGCTCCGGCCGTAGCCGGAGGTGACTATACATTCTCCGGCACATATGCCTATTTATATATCGGCAGTGCCGACGGCCAGACGTCATGGACCTCAGCACCCCTCAAAGCTACCGTCAACCAGGATCTGACCGTCTCTTTGACACTTGACCTCACCAAGACTCCCTCCTTCGCCGAGGCTTTCAATAATCCCGGACTCTTTACGATGAGCCTTATCGTGCCGGAAAAACTTTTCATAGTTTCCGCCACCAACATCAACGACAAGCTCCTCGACTACGAAAGCATCGCTCAGACATTCATCTTCGATCATATCGGCAACTATAAGCTTATCACTCCCGAGATTGACCCCTCTGATGAATCCACGATAGAGAAATTATCCTCTCTTTCACTTGCGTTCAAACCCGAAATAAGCGGTGATGTGATCTGGGCTTGCTCCGCCGACGGTTATCCTTACTCATATCAAAAGGTAGGAGACAGCCTTGAATACGTGGAAAACGGCATCCCTACCCCTTCGTTTACCGACGAGACCGATCCCTCCACCGGATCGCTCCGCATTCGTCCGGCTCTTTCCGCCGACGGCCAATACCGCGTAGACATCCCTATGGGCACCTACGTCATGACCGCAATGAAGGCCGACGGCAGCAACGAGATCGTAGCTCAATTCACCAATCCCACCATGTCTCTGCGTTATGCCATCGGCATGGAAGTATCCAACGGCCTGCGTAAAGACGCTATCCTTGCTTCTGTCACTCCCGCCGAAGGCAATGTGAATCTGGAGCAGATCCCCTCCGGCGTGGAATACCTTCAGCTGGTGTTCACATCCGTACCTAAGATTGACCGCTCCGTTACTGAAAACATTAAGCTTTTCTACAACGGCGGCACCACTCCGTTCAAGCAGATCTCTCCCAGCAACCAGACATTCCTGCGTCTGCAGACTCAGGGTATAGCCAACGACTACGAGAATATGTTGCACGTATATCTCGACGGCGGCGAATCCTACATCAATATGCCGGGCGACTATACCGTAGTGTTCCCCGAAGGTCTGTTCCTCTTCGGGGAAAGCGACGAACCCAGCGCCAGACTCACACTTAACTATCACATCGACAAGCAGCTCTCCTTCACCACTATTCCACACGATCAGATCTCACTCAACAATTTCGACATGGTGAGCATCGTCTTCACAAACGCTCAGAAGGTGGAACTCAATCCCAACGCCACCAAAAACATTACCGTGGAGACCCTTTCCGGCACACTTTTCGGCAATATTACGGAAGTAATCATTGAGAATAAGATCGCCCGCATAATGATGCCTGAGAATTATACCGATCGTGGTGTATACAAGGTTACGATTCCCGAGAACTACTTCAACGTGACCATCGACGATGAAGTGATACCGAATCAGCCAGTGGAACGCCAGTGGTATATTAAGGAACTTCCCCTGCCTGCCATTGAGCCCGCCGAAGGCATTCTGCCCTCCAACCAGATCTTCGAGGTGACTCTCGACGTAGGTGAAGACAAGGAAATCACTTCCAGCAGCGATAATGCCTACACACGCCTGCTTCGCGTGGACGACAACGGTGATTTCGTTTACAAACCCGAAGTTAGCTATTTCAAGGTAGACATGCCTGAAAACTCAATCGGAAGCTCCTTCCTCACACTTATTCCCAAATCAGAGCGCGCGCTCACTCTCTCCCCGGGCAACTACGTATTTATCCCCGCAGCCTATATCTACACTCTCTCAGGCGGCGCCACCAACGGTGAATACTTCTACTTCTGGACCGTGCTCCCGGATCTTCCCGATCTTGCCCAACCCACAGTTACTCCCAACGAACACGTAGACTCTTCCGCAATGTTCACACTCACTTTCGGAGCCGACGACGTGATCCGCACCATAAGCAAAGGGTTGTCATATCTCTATCCTCTCAACGACAATGGCACCGTGGGTGAATACGTTGCTTCTTTCGATGCTGTAAAGGGAGCCGCAAGCAACGAAGTGGATCTTATCAATACCAGGAAAGACGTGCAGCTTGAAGCAGGTATATATTCACTCCAGACTCCCAAAGGTGTATGCTGGACTTCGGATGCCATGGCCCCGGCCTACAACTTCACGATCTATTACGGTATGGAATCCGGTGTGATGCAGGTGCTCGGCACTGACTCCGACCTTTACGATGCTTATACCATCAGCGGCGTAAAAGTGCTCGACAAAGCTCCCGCCTCCGCTCTTGGCGGCCTTTCCTCCGGCATCTATATCGTCAACGGTAAGAAGATCGTAATCAAATAATTCCTACCGACGCTACCAATTGCGAAAGTGGAATACTTCCCTCAAAAGGAAGGAGGCAAATCAAAGGATTTGTCTCCTTCACATTTTTTTTATAATTTTGACATCGAATTGACCCAATGAGCCAGGCTCCTGACAAACATCAAAAAATCAACGATATATTATGACAATAATTGACGGCAAAGCTACCGCCGGTAAAATCAAGGAGGAGATTGCAGAGGAAGTAAGGCAGCTTACTGCCGACGGTTCGCGTCCACCCCACCTTGCGGCTATCCTCGTAGGACACGACGGGGGATCCGAATCATATATGGCAAATAAGACCAAGGCCTGCGAAGCCTGCGGCTTTACAAGCTCGCTGCTTCGTTTCGATCCTGAAATATCGGAGGAAGAATTGATCGCAGAAATCAAAAAACTTAATGAGGATGACACCGTAGACGGATTCATCGTGCAGGTGCCCCTCCCCCGCCACATCGACGCGCAGAAGGTGAACGAAGCCATCGACTGGAAAAAAGACGTAGACGGATTTCATCCAATCAACATCGGCAGGATGACCCTCGGACTCGAAGCCTTCAAGCCCGCCACTCCCTCGGGCATCATGGAATTGCTGGACCGTTATGATATCCCCACCAAAGGGAAACACGCGGTAGTGCTCGGACGCAGCAACATTGTGGGAAAACCCATAGCTTCCATGCTTATGCAGAAAGCCAAACCCGGCGACTGCACCGTGACGGTTTGCCACTCATCCACTCCCGACATTAAGGAGAAATGCCGTCAGGCAGACATCATCGTTGCAGCACTCGGCCATCCGGGATTTGTGACCGAAGACATGGTGAAGGAAGGAGCGGTAGTGATCGACGTGGGCACCACCCGGGTGCCTGATGCCACCCGTAAGAGCGGCTGGAGATTATGCGGAGACGTAGACTATGAGCATGTGGCTCCCAAATGCAGCTATATCACACCCGTACCCGGCGGTGTAGGCCCGATGACGATATGTTCGCTCCTGCGCAACACGCTCAGCGCCCGCAAACGCAAAATCAACAACGAGAAATGAATATCCTTTTATTCTCTCTCCTGCAATTCCTTGTCGGCGCCCTCTCTCCCTCGGCACCGACAGGGGCCGATCTGGTGTTTGTAGGCGATGCTATGCAGCATCAGGCTCAGCTTGATCAGGCTAAACTTATAGGAGGCAATCACTACGATTACACCGATTGCTTCAAATATATAGCGCCAAGCATCGTAGAGGCTGATTATGCGGTATGCAATCTTGAGGTACCCCTTGGAGGAGGACCGGATTATTCGGGATTTCCCTGCTTCTCGGCACCTGATTCCTATGCCGTGGCTCTTAAGGATGCCGGTTTTGACATGATGCTTACGGCCAACAATCACTGTCTGGACCGCGGTGACAAGGGAGCCCGGCGCACTCTTGCGGCTCTGGATTCACTCAAGCTCGATCATGTGGGCACATATCATGACGCTGCCCAACGCCGCAGCATGGTACCATTTGTGAAAGACATCAACGGGATCAAAGTAGGTTTTCTCAACTACACCTATGGCACCAACGGCATAGAACCGCGCGACGGCATTGAAGTGGCTCTCATAGACAAAGCCCGCATGGCCGAAGAAATCAAGAATACCAAAGAGGCCGGAGCCGAGATCCTTTGCGTAGCCGTGCACTGGGGCATCGAGTACGTGCTGAGGGAAAACGCCGGCCAACGCAACATAGCCGAATTTCTTAAAGATCAAGGCGTAGACTTGATCATTGGTGGTCATCCCCACGTGATTCAGCCTATGGAAGTGGTGCATAATGATCAAGAAGATAAAGACGTACTAATAGTATATTCCTTAGGCAACTTCATCTCAAATATGAAGACAGGCGACACACGCGGCGGGGCTATGGTCCGCGTACGTCTGGAACGTGATGCAGATGGCAAAGCGAGGTTCAAACACGCCAACTATGACACTTTCTATGCAGCAAAACCCACCGGGCCGAAGTCCAACTTCATGGTAGTGCCATCGTGGATGCCGGACAAGATCCCGGCCGGTGAACGGGCTAACTTCCAGATCTTCGAACGAGGAGCTGATGCTATCTTCAGCAAATATAACAAAAACGTGGCCCGGCTGCACAAATGAAATAAAAGATCCCATGTGGAGAAGGAGTAAATAAACTCACAAACATATAAACCTACTTGCCGAGAAAGGGATAAATCAGAAAATCCGCGTCAAGTTGACGCCATTATACAATTTATTTTATGAAAAAACCACTACTCATCCTCAGCCTTATGCTGGCCGTTTTGCCTGCATCGGCCCGCGATTGGAAAACTGAGAAAGGTTACCGCGGAAACGTTGAGACCGGTTTCGTGATCGGTTGCGGCGACTATGGACAAACCGAGTGGATCCTTCAGACCACTCACGGTTATCAATTGATTCCGACCTATCTCTTCGTTGGCGGAGGTGCCGGTGTGGGAGTGCCCACGGGCGACAAACTCAAAGTATCCGGTATGGTTTACGGAGATGTTCGCTCCCACTTCACCAAAACCAAATTCTCCCCATTTGTCGACGTAAAAATGGGCTTCCAATGGAACCGCAACAATAATGACTTCCCGGCCTATAATATCCAGGATGGTTTCTACTTCTCCCCGTCGGTGGGTGTGGACTGGGCCATCAACTCCAAATTCGGACTTGACCTCAGCGTAGGCTACACCATGGCCAAAGCTCCGGTATATGTGGGTCACCAGACTGACATCAGAGAAGGTATGCACGACGTGGGCGGATTCACCGTACGCATCGGCTTCGGCTTCTGATTACCAAGCGTAAACTGCACAGTCAAGACACCATACCATAAAATTTCACGGGAAGGTGTCTAAATACCATAGCACATGGTTAAATACCCAAGTTTCCCAACTTGCATCGGCATCTTGAGAAACTTGATTTTTTTTTGTAATTTTGTGCAAATTTTCGAAAGATGATTCAAGTAAACAATTTAGGAATGCAATTCGGTAAGAGGGTCCTCTTTCAGGACGTAAATCTTACCTTCAATCAAGGCAACTGCTACGGCATTATCGGTGCGAACGGAGCCGGTAAGTCCACGCTTATGAAAATACTTTCAGGCGAGCTCTCCCCTACGCAAGGCAACGTGACTTTCGGTCCCGGCGAGCGTCTCTCAGTGCTCTCTCAGGACCACTTCGCCTATGATGAATGCACGGTAATAGAGACAGTGCTTCGCGGCCACACCGTGCTATGGGACATCATGCAGGAGAAAGACGCCATCTACGCCAAACCCGACTTCAGCGATGAAGACGGCATCAAAGCCGCCGAGCTCGAGGAAAAATTCGCGGAGCTCGAGGGCTGGAACGCTGAAAGCGATGCTGCCGCTCTGCTCAGCGGCCTCGGCATTAAGGAAGACCGCCACTACATGCTTATGAAGGATGTCAGCGCCAACGAAAAGGTGCGCGTGCTCTTGGCCAAGGCCCTGTTTGGCAACCCCGACAATCTGCTTCTCGACGAGCCCACCAACGACCTTGACCTCGAGACCGTGGCATGGCTTGAAAACTATCTTGCAAATTTCGAAAACACCGTGCTCGTGGTGAGCCACGACCGTCACTTCCTGAATGCGGTGAGCACCCATACCCTCGACATCGACTACAATAAAATATCTCTTTTTGCCGGAAACTACGACTTCTGGTACCAATCCTCGCAACTTGCCCTGCGCCAGCAGCAGGCTGCCAACAAGAAGGCTGAGGAGAAGCGTAAAGAACTTCTTGAATTCATCCAGCGGTTCAGCGCCAACGTGGCCAAAAGCAAACAGACCACAAGCCGAAAGAAAATGCTTGAGAAACTCAATGTGGAGGAAATCCAGCCTTCCTCCAGAAGATATCCCGGCATTATATTTACCCCCAACCGTGAGGTAGGCAACAAGATTCTCGAGGTGAAAGGCCTGAAAGCCACTATCGACGGCGAAGTGCTCTTCGATGATGTAAACTTTCAGATTGAAAAAGGCGACAAAGTGGCCTTCCTCAGTCGCGACCCGCGTGCCATGACAGCACTCTTTGAAATCATCAACGGCAACCGTCAGGCCGATACCGGAGATTTCGATTGGGGACAGACCATCACCAAGGCCTATCTTCCTCTCGACAACAGCGCATATTTCAATACTGACCTCAACCTTGTGGATTGGCTGTGCCAGTATTCCAATGATTCCTCGGAAATTTATCTGAAAGGGTTTCTCGGCAAAATGTTGTTTTCCGGTGAAGAGGTTCTTAAAAAGGCCAGTGTGCTCAGCGGTGGCGAAAAGATACGATGCATGATTTCACGCATGATGCTTACAGATGCCAATACACTCGTGCTCGACTCCCCCACCAACCACCTTGATCTGGAGTCCATTCAGGCATTCAACAACACGCTGCAAAACTTCAAGGGAATCATACTCATGTCGAGCCACGACCATGAGTTTATCCAGACGGTATGTAACCGTATCATCGAACTCACGCCCAATGGCATCATCGACAAGATAATGGACTATGACGACTACATAGTAGACGAAAAAGTAGCCGCTGCCCGTCAGCGTCTTTACGGTGAATAAACATTTGCCGACATTGCCGGTAAATGTTGGTTTATATGTTTATATGTTTATACGTTTACTTGAAGTTGATTGTTGATGGAAAGTGATATTGCTTATTCTTGCGAATAAACCCGCATCCATTCTCTATTCCGGTCTCTGATCTTTTGATTTTTCGTAAAATAATTTGAACTGAATATAAAATGGTAAAACATATAGTGGCCTTCAAACTCAACGGCACTCCTCAAGAGAGAAAAGAAGCATCCCTTAAATTCTGCGAAGCCTTGAATCGTCTTCCCGAAGTAATCGACTGCCTGCAAAGCATCGAAACCGGTATAAATGAAAATCCCGCGGAAGAGTGGGACGTAGTGCTGACCGCAGTGATCGACCGCATGGACAACGTCAGCACCTATGCCAATCATCCGGCACATAAAGCCGCGTCAGCCATCGTTGCGCCACTCAAGGCCTGCAGAGCCTGCGTGGATTACGAGATTTGACCATTCCCTCCGCAAACCATTTCGGATTTATAAAGACGGACTTTTCGGGCGCGATAATTCGCGCCCTTTGCTTTTCGTGGATGTAGAGTCGGACTGTTCTTGCCTGGCTATCGAGATGTCGCTACTCTTTTTCCATCAATTCAAGAAGAGACATTTCGTCACGGTCTATTTCCTCCATCAGAGTCTGGATGCGCAGTGACGCCTCTGTGAGTTGCTCCATTGTCATTTCTCCCTTAGATAGACGCGTCTCAAGTTCGGTTTTCTCAGCATTCATTCTTTCAAGCGACTGCTCAAGACGCTCCTTTTCCTTTGCTTCCTTGTAGGTAAGGCCTTTGCGGGTGCGTTGGGGTCTCCGCTCCTGTTCTTGTGCCTGAGACTGTCCCATTTTTTTCCTCGATGCTTCCGCCTCACGCTCCACTTTCCGCTCCTGAAGCAGGCAGTGACGATAGGTGCTGTAGTCTCCTGGAAAATCTTTTATCTCACCGTTGCCTTTGAAAATGAACAGGTGATCAGCTATACGATTGAGAAAGAATCTGTCATGGCTCACCACAATGACACATCCCTTGAAATTGGCAAGGTAGTCTTCAAGCACTGTAAGGGTCATTATGTCCAGATCGTTGGTAGGTTCGTCGAGGATGAGAAAGTTGGGATTCCGCATGAGTACAGTGGCCAGATACAGGCGTCGACGCTCACCTCCGCTCAATTTGTATATATACTTTTGCTGCGTGTCCGGGGTGAAAAGAAAGTGAGATAGAAACTGGCTGGCGGAGAGAGTGGTTTTATCATTTATTCTAACTGTTTCGGCAATCTCTCTCACGGCATCGATCACTTTCTTGTTTTCGTCGAAATCGGTCATCCCCTCTTGACTGTAATAACCCCATTTCACGGTTTGGCCGATGTCAAAGTGGCCTGAATCAGGAGTAAGATTGCCGAGAAGGAGATTTATAAAGGTAGATTTTCCGGCTCCATTGTCGCCAACTATACCTACTTTCTCATAGCGTGCAAACGTATAGTTGAAATCTTTAAGAATAACTTTTTCCCCGAATGCTTTGCATACATGATGGGCCTCGAATATCTTTGAGCCGATATATCCTGATTTCACTTCAAGGCGTACGTTGTCTTCACGAAGATTGATTCTGCTTTTGGATTCAAGATCATGGAAATTGTCTATACGGTATTTAGCCTTGGATCCGCGGGCTTGAGGTTGGCGCCTCATCCATTCCAACTCTGTGCGAAGCAAATTTTTGACCTTGGCAAGTTCGCTGGAAAGATTCTCCATTCTTTCCTGACGCTTCTGGAGATAATAATCGTAGTTGCCCTCGTAAACAAACGTTTGCTCACGATCAATTTCCACAATCTTTGTACAGACATTATCCAGAAAATAGCGATCGTGAGTCACCATTAGAAGAGTGGCTCTGCTTCGGGAAAGATATTTTTCGAGCCATTCGATCATTTCTATGTCGAGATGGTTTGTAGGCTCGTCAAGAATCAGAAAATCCGGCTCCTCAAGAAGCACTTTGGCTATGGCAACACGTTTGAATTGGCCACCGGAAAGTGTATTTAAAACTACATTGGGATCTTCTATACCAAAGGTAGACAGCATGGCTACGGCTCGGTCCGTGGCACCCCAATCATCGGAATTACGTGGTTTGGGAGTGGCATATTCCAGAGCTGTCATAGTCATATCCGCCGGGGGACTCTGCGGCAAGTAGCCGATTCTAACACCGCCTGCATATACAATCCTTCCGGAATCATAGTCTTCATTACCGGCAAGAATATTAAGGAACGTTGACTTTCCGGCTCCATTTACGGCTACAATTCCTATCTTATCACCTTCATAAATACCGAGGGTGACGTCGGAAAAGAGCATTCTGTCACCGATGGATTTGGTAAGATTTTCAAGCTGGAGAATACTTGTCATAATAATTATATGATGGGGTTCAATCTATATTGTGGTATGCAGGAAAGAGTCTTTACAAACAAAAATTAACGCCTGAGACAAACAGGCTGCCTCAGGCGTTAAATATTATTTTATCGAAACCCTTGGAGGGTATGTATTTAGACTGCGGCGATAACCTCTATTTCCACGAGGGCCTTCTTGGGAAGTTCCTTCACAGCGAATGCGCAACGTGCAGGATAAACGGCCTTAAACTCTTCGGCATAAACTTCGTTCATGGGTGCGAAATATTCCATGTCGGCGAGGAATACTGTGGTTTTAACCACATTGTCGAGAGTAGCGCCTGCTTCTTTAAGGATATGCTTGATATTTTCGATGCTCTGACGTGTCTGAGCTTTGATATCTGAGGGCATTTCACCGTTTTCGGCATTGATGGGAAGTTGACCGGATACAAAGATGAGGTTACCGGCCTGCACTGCCTGGCTATAAGGGCCGATGGCGCCGGGAGCAGCCTTAGAATTTAGTTCTTTTTTCATTGGTAATATTATTAGATTGATAAAAGGATCGATAGAATGATAAGTAGTTGATAAAAATTAACCGATATAAATAGTAAAAATCTTGAACTATAAAACTTTTTCTTTTTGGCCATTTTGACTCTGTCTCTCAGCTTAATATATTATATTAGGCTTCGCTCCAAAGCCAAACTGTCTCAAAAATAAATAAGTTTTATATGTTCATTAATTTTTATCAACTACTTAAGTAATTATCCAATTGAATGAAATGCAAATCATAAAAAAAGGGGATGACCGTAAGCCATCCCCGGTGATGAGCCGCGAGTGGGACTCGAACCCACGACCTTTTCGTTACGAATGAAATGCTCTACCAACTGAGCTATTGCGGCTTTGAACGCGAAGATACGCGTTGTAGTCAATTACTATGCAAAGTTAAGAATTTTATTTATCTCCGCAAAAAATTTTTTACACTTTTTATAAGTTGTCTTGACTAAGAGCCCATTTAATAAAATTTTTATGGCTGGGGCAAAGTATAGAAAAGTGCAACGAATATTTTTAACCGTATGGCAAAAGAATCCCCAAGTCTCTACGACCTGGGGATTCGGTATGCATTGTGATACTCTAAAAGAGTGTCTTTTGCTTATTAGATGATGCCTTGACCCATCATAGCGTCGGCAACCTTCATGAAGCCTGCGATGTTGGCACCCTTCATGTAGTTGATGTAGCCGTCAGCCTGCTTGCCATATTTCACGCACTCGTGGTGGATGGATTCCATGATCTGGTGGAGCTTGGCGTCAACTTCCTCGGCTGTCCACATGAGATGTTCGGCGTCCTGAGTCATTTCGAGACCGGAAACGGCCACACCACCTGCGTTCACAGCCTTACCGGGAGCGTAGGGCACCTTGGCGGAGATGAATGCGTCGATAGCTTCGGGAGTACATCCCATGTTGGATACCTCAGCGCAAAGCATTACGCCGTTGGCGATAAGAGCCTTTGCATCTTCGCCACCGAGCTCGTTCTGAGTAGCGCAGGGAAGAGCGATGTCAACTTTCTGCTCCCAGGGTTTCTTGCCGGGGAAGAAAGTGGAACCGGGGAACTTGTCAGCGTAAGGAGCTACAACGTCGTTGCCGGAAGCACGGAGTTCGAGCATGTATGCGATCTTTTCAGCGTCGAGGCCGGCGGGATCGTAGATGTAGCCGTCAGGACCGGAGATGGTGACAACTTTGGCACCGAGTTCAACAGCCTTTGTAGCAGCACCCCAAGCTACGTTACCGAAGCCGGAGATAGCTACAGTCTTGCCCTTGAGATCTGTGTTCATATCCTTTGTAAGGAGGTTCTGAACATAGTAGAGAGCACCGAAACCGGTAGCCTCGGGACGGATCAGGGAGCCGCCGAAGCTGAGGCCTTTGCCAGTGAATGTACCTGTGTTTTCGCGGGCGAGTTTTTTGTACATGCCGTACATGTAGCCTACTTCGCGGCCACCTACGCCTATGTCACCGGCGGGTACGTCGCGGTCGGGACCGAGGTTACGCCAAAGTTCGAGGATGAAGGCCTGGCAGAAACGCATGATTTCAGCGTCGCTCTTGCCGCGGGGGCTGAAGTCGGATCCTCCTTTACCGCCACCCATGGGAAGAGTGGTGAGGGCGTTTTTGAATGTCTGCTCGAAGCCGAGGAATTTGAGGATGGACAGGTTTACAGATGCGTGGAAACGGATACCGCCCTTGTATGGGCCAATAGCGTTGTTGAACTGTACGCGGTAGCCTATGTTGTTTTGAACTTCACCTTTGTCGTCTACCCAGGTTACGCGGAATGTGAAGATACGATCGGGCTCTACCATACGCTCGATGATGCGAGCCTTTTCGAACTCAGGATGCTGGTTGTAAACCTCTTCTACAGAGAGGAGAACTTCGTTAACAGCCTGGAGGAATTCCTTCTCACCGGGGTGTTTGGCCTCAAGATTGGCCATGATTTCATTGATGTTCATGTTAATCCAGTTTAGATTTTTGGTTAATTGGGTTAATTTCTACTGCAAAAGTACAACGGATTTTTTAATATCCAAAACTATTTCGGTTTTTTTTTTAATATTTTACGAAACCGCAAAGCTTTATATTGTATATCAGGCGATTAAACTGGTTCATTATTTTCATTATATGTCCCACAATACCGATATGGAAATGAGATAAAGAAAGCCCCGCTCCTTACGGAGCGGGACCGATTGAAGGGTTATTCTATGTTTGCGTGTAGCTCGCTTTTATGCTTTCGGGTTGATCAGTCTTCGGAGAAGATTACGATTCGGTTCCAGTCGTTGGTTTCGTAAGGCTGTACGTTTGAACCGTCGTATTTCACTATGAGACGATCTTTGGAGATACCGTACTTGTTGACAAGCAGGTCGGCCACTTCGTCGGCACGGCGTTTTGAGAGGGCGAGGTTATATTCGGCATTACCGGTGTCTTTGTCGGCATATCCGCAGATCACTACGTTTTTCTTCGGGTTTGCTTTCAGCCATTCGGCGATATTGTATACGTTTACTTCCTCTTCAGGTGTGACAACGTCGGAGTTGATGGTGAATCTTACAGTCGACATCAAAGGCACTCCTTCCACTTTCTGAACCACTGTCTTGTTTTCGGGGCAGGGGAGCTGGGATTCGAGTCCGGCGATAGTCTGGGCGCTTGCGAGGACTTCGGCGCGGAGATTGTTCACTTCATTGTTGAGGCTTGCGATCTGGCTCATGTAGGCACATTCGTTGTATTCACCCCAGCCGCGGCCGCCGATGTTGAAGCTGAAACCGCCGTAGCAGGCCACGTTGGCTTCGATAGGCTTGCCGAGAGCCACATTGTTCCAGTTGTCGCCGTAGAAGCTTGCACGGGCTTCAGCAAAGAAGTCTACATATTTGCAAAGACGCAGACGGAACTGGATACCGGCCGATACGGGAAGAGTCCAACTCATCTTGCGAAGGCCTTTGCCTGACTCACGCTCGATGTTTGTGGCGGGAGGAATATTGCCGTAGGCGTCGCGAATGTCCCACATGCAGTCACCGCCAATTCCTACATAAGGAATAATGGAGAAGGGACGGTTGGGATTCACACCTCCGAGGGAGTTGAACATATCCCACATAAGTTCTACGTTGAGGTTGGCATGTTTGCCGCGAGTCCAACCATTGTGAGGCTGTTCCACCGTGGGGCAATCCCAGTGGATGGCACCGCCAAGAGCATTGATTCTAACTGCCAGATAGGGAGAGAACCAGCGGCCGAAACCAAAGTTATAGACCGTAGTCATTTTCTTATGGTTAACGTAGTGGCCCGGGCCGCGCATGCCAATACCGCGCTCTACGAAGGGCTGGTTGATACCGGCGCCGATCTGAATAAACCAGTTGTCACGCCAATTTGAGAAATACTTGGTGGAATTATCGCAGGTGAACTCGGTGACACTGACAGCTTGTTCATCTACAACCACCTGTGCCTTCATCGAGGAAGGGGCTACGATGCCGGCGGCACAAAGGGCCATGATACCGTAAATGTGTTTAGCTTTCATAACAACTTTATTTAGATGATACGTTTATAGGAGGAGTCTGCGGAAGATTAGTCGCTGTAGCCTTCAAGCCGGAGGTCCCTGTCTCTCTCTCTGGACTTATTTCCGTGTCCGGTCAGTTGGCGTCTGGTCTCTTTGACTTCCTATGCCATTATAACATTCGGCTTTTTGATTCTGTTCACTGTAGTTTAAAATTTCGCGGATTGCCATTTTTTTTATAATTTCGCATTCTGATGAAATGGCCTAAACGAGATTTCTGGCTCGCCCTCGATGATGACGCACATCTCGAGCGGCTTGGAAGGCTACGCCTCACGCCCTGGCGAGTGGCGCTTTTTGCCGTGTCGTTTCTTGTAATATCGGTGATTTTAGGGGTTATCGTGGTGCTTGCCACTCCCATCAAGCAATATCTCCCCGGCTACCTTAAGGAGTCGCAGCGCGCCGAGGGAGAGGAGACCATTCTGCGCCTTGATTCCCTGAAGCTTGCTTACGACCGCAATCAGGCCTACATCAATAACCTCACCACTGTGCTCAACACCGGACGCGCCCCCTCGGCAGATTCTCTGGAAATGGTGATGACAGCCAACCGACTCACCCCCGATTCTCTGCTCGATGCTTCAAAGACAGAGAAAGACTTCGTGAAACGCATGCAGCAAAGCGAGAAGTACAATATCTCGATCTTGGCCCCGCTTGCCGCCGAGGGGATGATGTTTTCTCCGGTGAGCGATGAGTCGGTGATTGCTTCCGATTCGAAGTTTGACCACAAGGCACGGGTGCTTCTTCCTCCGGGCACCACCGTAGGCTCCATCGCCGACGGCACCGTAATCGGAGTATATACCGATCATCTCTACAGCACCGTTATAATCCAGCATCCCAAAGGCTTCATCAGCCGATATTCCGGATTAAGAACTGTACTGGTAGCCGAAGGAGACATCGTATACGGCGGTCAAGCCATCGCTCTGGCGCCTCCCTCTTCGTCCACCGTCGGTAAGGGCTCCGTCGGAGTGGAACTTTGGCATAACGGGTGCGCTCTGCTCCCGGAAGAATATATTTCTAACCAACCGCGGCTCAGTCCGCGTCAGGATGCCGACGGTCTTCCTAACCCCGACCGTCTTTAAGAATTATGAATATTAATGAAGTTCGCGAGATATCCTTACTCGGCTCTACCGGCTCTATAGGGCGTCAGACGCTCGATATTATAGAGGAATATCCGGGAAAATTTCGTGCAGCCGCACTCACAGCCGACAAAAACTGGGAATTGCTGGCTGCCCAGGCCCGGAAATTCCTGCCACGAGTTGTAGTGATCGCACGTAAGGAATTCCATTCCCGACTTGTCCGGGCCCTGCAGGATCTCCCCATCGAAGTGCTTGCCGGTCCCGAGGCCATAGAATACGCCGCTTCTCTTCCAAATACAGACATTACCCTTACGGCCCTTGTGGGCTACAGCGGTCTGAAGCCTACCATCGCCGCCATAAAGGCCGGCAAGATTATCGCTCTGGCCAACAAGGAGACCCTTGTGGCCGGAGGTGAGATCATCTACCGGCTGCTGAAAAATTCACCGTCAAAAATCATACCGGTGGATTCGGAGCATTCCGCCATTTTCCAATGTCTGGCAGGCGAGACAAGCCGCGAGGCCCGCAAAATCCTGCTTACGGCAAGCGGCGGACCTTTCCGCACCTTTTCCGCCAGCCAACTTGAGAAGGTCACACCCGTCGATGCCCTTCGTCATCCCAACTGGAATATGGGAGCCAAAGTGACCGTGGACTCCGCTTCGATGATGAACAAGGGATTTGAAATGATAGAAGCCCATTGGCTTTTTGCCTGTCCGCCGGATTGCATTGAAATAGTGGTGCATCCGCAATCCATCGTGCATTCCATGGTGGAATTTAACGATGGATCCATCAAGGCCCAGCTCGGCGTGCCGGATATGCACCTGCCGATACGGTATGCCCTGGGATATCCTCGCCGATTGTCTACGCAGGCTCCCCCCCTCTCGCTTGCCCAATACAGCACCCTCACTTTTGAAGCTCCCGACTTCGAGCGCTTTCCGCTTCTCGGATATGCCTTCGATGCAATCCGGATGGGGGGCAACATGCCCTGCATCCTCAATGCGGCAAACGAAGTGGCCGTGAGTTCATTCCTCAACGGCAGACTCCGCTTCACCGACATGCCCCGCCTGGTGCATAAGGTGATGGCCGATTCCACTTTCATGCATGAAGTGCAACTCGAGGATCTGGAGCAGACCCACGCCGAGGCTACTTCAAGAGCCCGTGAAATAATTACCGATAATTTAATTTAGAATATACAACTGAGGTTTTCTCCTTTGAAATCCCCAAAATAGATTTTCCCATTGGATACATTTCTTATAAAAGCAGCCCAGCTCATTCTGGCATTTGCCATTCTCGTAATCATCCATGAGTTCGGTCATTTTCTTTTTGCCCGCATTTTCGGGGTGAAAGTAGAGAAGTTTTATATCTTTTTCAATCCTTTTCGCTCTCTTTTTAAATGGAAACCAAAGAAACATGTGGGCTCTCTGTCGAAAGTGAAGTTTTTCAACGATGAGGCCCGCGAGGACTTTGAAGTCAACGAAGCCCTTGTGAAAGCCGAGCAAGCCCTCTCGGAGGCATCCTCCAATCTCAAAAAGCTTCAGAAAAGTTCATCTCCATTAACATCCCTCACTTCTATATTTGGCGTCAAAGCAAGTGCTGAAGACAACCGACGCGCTATTGCCGATGCGGAAGCAGAATTGGGTCGGGCCGAAGCCGAATACGACCGTTGCCTTAAGCTCAAAGCGGAACGCGATGATGCGGAATATACAGTGGAATGCACCGAATCCCGCTGGAAACGATTCTGGAAACACACCGAATACGGCATAGGATGGCTTCCGCTGGGCGGATATTGCAAGATAGCCGGCATGATCGACGAGTCTATGGACCGCAACCAGATGAAGCAGCCTCCCAAGGAATGGGAGTTTCGCAGCAAGCCTGCGTGGCAGCGTCTTCTGGTGATGATTGCAGGCGTGCTTTTCAATTTCCTGCTCGCCATTATCATATATGCCGGCCTCGTCTATGCCACGGGAGAAAAATACGTGCTCTTCAAGGATGCCGCTATGGGTATGGCTTTCAGTCCGGCAGCCCAGGAAGCGGGATTCCGGGATGGCGACATACCTCTTTATGCCGATGGCAAGGACCTTGATGATCCAGCCAGCGCGCAAATGCAGATGCTTCAGGCCCGGAAAGTGACAGTGCTCCGCGATGGCAAGGAAACCGATGTGACGGTTCCCAAAGACCTTATCCTGAAACTCGATGAGGAAGCCAAGGCAGGCACTTCGGCGATTCCGTTTATGACATACCGTATGCCCGCCGTAGTGACTCAGATACAGGCCGGCGACGGCGCCGACAAGGGAGGTATTCGCACGGGAGATGAGATTATCTCCGTAGACTCCGTTGCCACTCCCACTCTCAACCAATTCCTTCCGGCCCTTGCCGGCCACGAAAACCGCACCGTGGAAATAAAAGTGGTACGACGCCCTGAAGGGGCTAGACCGTTCTCTCCCGGCGACACACTCTCGCTTAAGGTTCCTCTCAATGCAGGTTCGAAAATGGGCATAGGTCTGGAGGTGAACCCGGCGTATTTCTACAAGGCTCAGGAGAAGAGATACTCTCTGTGGGCATCGGTGCCCCGTGGCATCGAGATGGGTACCGATAAACTCACGGCTTATGCCAAGTCGATGAAACTGGTGTTTACCCGTGAAGGGGCACAGAGCATAGGAGGATTCGGGGCGATCGGCAGCATCTTCCCCGAGAAATGGGATTGGATTGCCTTCTGGAACATCGCGGCGTTTCTCAGCGTGGCGCTGGCATTCATGAATATTCTGCCTATCCCGGCTCTTGATGGCGGACACGTGATGTTTCTTCTCTATGAAGTGATATTCCGACGCAAGCCAAGCGAAAAATTCATGGAATACGCCCAGATGATAGGCATGACCCTTCTGCTTCTGCTGCTCATATACGCCAACGGCATGGATATAGTACGACTCTTTAAATAAAGGAGAGCGATTCATCGCGATTTATCGCATTGCATCGCGATTCATCGGGATCTATCGGGATTTATCGCGTTGCATCGCGATTCATCGATCTATATCTCAAATAGAATATTATTAAAATCAGGAATTTGTTAAAATAAATGTTACCGATAATAACACTCAAACCCGGCAAAGAGGAGTCCCTGCTCCGTTTCCATCCCTGGGTTTTCTCCGGAGCCGTAGCCCGTACTCCCGACGGGCTCAGCGAGGGGGATCTGGTAGTGGTCAAGGCTGCCGACGGACGCACCCTGGGCGTGGGCCACTGGCAGATAGGCTCCATAGTGGTCCGTATTCTGGAATTTGGAGCAGACACACTCCCCTCCGATTTTTATATGAAGCGGCTCACCAATGCCTTCCGTCTTCGGGAGGCCCTCGGACTTATACGTCGTGACAATGACTGCTTCCGTCTGGTGCACGGAGAAGGAGATTTTCTGCCCGGTCTGGTGGTAGACATCTACGGGAATACCGCCGTGATGCAGGCCCATTCCCCCGGCATGCACTTTGCGAGGCATGAAATAGCCGATGCTCTTGTGGCATTCCCGGGATCTCGCATTCGCAACGTATACTATAAGAGTGAGACCACATTGCCGTTTATGGCCCGGCTTGATCCCCACAATGATTATCTGATAGGCGGATTCGACGGCAATATAGCCACGGAAAACGGTCTACTTTTCAATATTGACTGGATGAAGGGTCAGAAGACGGGCTTCTTTGTAGACCAGCGGGAAAACCGTCTTCTTCTGCAGAAATTTGCCAAAGACAGGGATGTACTCAATATGTTTTGCTACACCGGCGGCTTCTCGGTTTACGCAATGAGGGGAGAAGCACGAAAGGTGCATAGCGTGGATTCCTCTGCCAAAGCCATAGCCCTGACAGATGCCAACATTGAGCTCAACTTCCCCGAAGATGACCGCCACCACTCCTATGCCGAAGACGCATTCAAATTCCTCGACAATATGGAGCGCGATGCTTATGATCTGATCATTCTTGATCCGCCGGCGTTTGCCAAACACCGAAATGCCCTCAAGGCCGGACTTACAGGATACCGCAAACTCAATTTAAAAGCTTTCGAAAAGATTCGTCCCGGTGGAATTATCTTTACGTTCTCTTGCTCTCAGGTAGTCAGCAAGGAGGCTTTCCGTCTCGCCGTGTTCAGCGCAGCTGCTAAATCCGGCAGGAAAGTGCGGATTCTTCACCAACTCACCCAACCTGCAGACCACCCGGTGGATATAGCGCATCCGGAGGGAGAATACCTGAAAGGGCTGGTACTGTACGTGGAATGATCTGGCATTATAGTCTTTACTACCATATGAATATAACGCACAATCTTATTTAAGATCAACAAAATCTCACCATACTTATTTACTGAAAATGAAACGAATCATACCGGCGTTGGTTATCGCCCCCATGATGTCGCTTTCGGCAAATGCCGTGGTCGACAAAAATTTCAACTATCACGTAGACAACTTCGCCGACATCGAAGTGCTTCGTTACGAAGTGCCGGAGTTCGACCGATTGTCGCTCCAACAGAAGAAGATGCTGTATTATCTCTCACAGGCAGCACAGGCCGGAAGAGACATTACCTGGGACCAAAACGGCCGCTACAATCTTCAAATCCGCAATCTTCTTGAAAATATCTACAACAATTATTCCGGTCCGCGTGATTCCAAAGAGTTCAAGGCCTTTGAGAAATATCTCAAACAGGTCTGGTTTGGCAACGGCATCTACCATCATTATTCCACCGACAAATTCACTCCCGAATTCTCAGAAGCCTTCTTCACCGAGCAGGTGAACGCGCTTCCCGCCGACAAACTGCCCCTGCGCGCAGGGGAGACGAAGGATCAAATGCTGGCTACCCTCTCCAAAGTGATCTTCGATCCGACATATCTCTCGAAGAGAGTGTTTCAAGACGGGTCAAAAGACGTAGTGGTGAATTCCGCCGGCAATCTCTACGGCGAAGGAGTGACTCAGGCTGAGGTTGAGGCTTATTACGCCGACCTGAAGGATCCAAACGATCCCGAACCGATTTCTTACGGTCTTAATGCCAAAGTAGTGAAGGAAGACGGAAAAATCAAGGAAGAGCACTATCATCTCAACGGACTCTACGGACCGGCCATCGCCAAGATCATTTATTGGCTCGACATGGCCAAGAACGTGGCCGAAAACGATGCTCAGAAAGCCTATATCACCAAACTCATAGACTACTATATCACAGGCGACCTAAAACTCTTCGACGAATACTCCATCCTTTGGGCAGAAGACACCAAGTCGGACGTAGACTTCGTAAACGGATTCATCGAAAGCTACGGTGATCCTCTGGGTATGACAGGCCATTGGGAGGCCTACGTCAATTTCCGAAACAGCGCCGCTTCCGAGCGCACTGAGAAAATCTCCGGTGAGGCCCAGTGGTTTGAAGACAACTCTCCAGTTGACAAACGTTTCAAGAAGCCTACCGTAAAGGGAGTGTCGGCCAAAGTGATCACAGCCGCCATGCTTGCCGGAGACGCCTTCCCCTCCACTGCCATCGGCATCAACCTGCCCAATGCCAACTGGATCCGCGCCACTCACGGCTCCAAATCCGTTACGCTTGAAAACATCACCGAAGCCTACGACATGGCAAGCCATGGCAATGGGTTCAATGAAGAATTCGTAATTGACAAGAAGACCTCCGATCATCTCGATAAATATCTTTATATCACCGATATGCTCCATACAGACCTGCATGAATGTCTCGGACACGCCTCAGGTCAACTTCTGCCCGGTGTGGATCAGGATGCACTCAAGGAAAACGGTTCTGCTCTTGAAGAGGCCCGCGCTGATCTCTTCGCCCTCTACTACCTTGCCGATCCCAAACTTATCGAGCTCGGTGTGCTTGACAATCCCGAGGCATACCAAGCTGAATACTACAAGTATATGCTAAACGGCCTAATGACCCAGCTGAACCGCATCGAACCCGGTAAGGATATAGAGGAAGCCCACATGCGCAACCGCCAGCTTATCGCCGGATGGGTACTGGACCACGGTAAGAAAAACAAGGTGGTGGAACTCGTGAAGAAAAGCGGCAAGACCTTTGTGAAAATCAACGATTACCGCAAAATGCGGGATCTATTCGGCCAGCTCCTTCAGGAGATTCAGCGAATCAAGAGTGAAGGTGACTACGAAGCCGGCAACAAGCTTATCCAAAAATATGCGGTAAAGGTGGATCCTAAGATCCATAAGGAAGTACTTGCTCGTTTCTCCAAACTTAATATACCTCCATACCGAGGATTCATAAACCCTGTGTATGTACCCAAATATGACGATAAAGGAGAAATTGTAGACATCACACTTGACTTTACCGAAACGTATCCTCAGCAAATGCTTCGTCTGAGCCGCGATTTCTCCACCCTTCCCTTCTGATAAGAATCAGACCCTATTTCATATTTTTTAAAGACTTAGGGTTAATGTCACTAAATTAAGTCTAACAATTCAATCCCCATTCCGCAAATTGACGGAATGGGGATTTTGGTTACTACATTTCCGGTTTATAAAGACCAAATTTATCCAACAAAAAAGCAAAATATAAGATTTTGCCATATTTATTTTACGTTAACAAGATTTTTTCATATATTTGTAAGAAATATATCATAGTTGTTTCATCCAAGTAAGATATTATGAAAAAATTTCTACTCACTATTATGGCAGTCGGCTCTATGCTTACGGCATATGCCCAGACTCCAGGTACTACTCCGGCACAAGGCACCATTGATCTTGACTACACCGCATCCGATGGTAGCCAGCCGAACCTTTCCGGCATCAGCAGCGTTAAACTCAAGGTTGAAGCCCGTCTTAACCGCGACTGTCCCGGAGAAGTGATCCTCAAGAAAAACGGTAAGTTGCTCATGGCCATCCCGGCATCCAACGAACGGCGTATCACCATCGAGCCCACGGGAGTGGAAGTGCTCCGTCCTACCCGGGCCGATGACAATGCTCCGGAAGGCAACATCTGGTTCACATTCTACAGCAACATCAAAGACAGTCAGGCCGCTTCCCCCGGTTCATATCAGATAGTGGTGCCATCCGGTCTGTATACCACCACCGAAGGAGTCACCAACAAAGCTTTTGTGCTCAACTATACTCTCATCGGAGGTTCCGCTCTGGAAGTAACCCCGGTGCTCAAGCCGGCCAGCGGATCTTCTATCGAAAGTCTTTCCACCATCACACTCACCTTCCAAGGGGCTACCTCCATTTCTCTTAAGAATAAGGAAAACGTCTACATCCTCGATCCTTTCTCATCAGGCACGGGCGATGAGACGCAGTCGGAAGTCAACGATATTTATCCCGACATCACAATATCGGGCAACACCGCCGTGCTGACTCTGCCTACCCCGATTAGCGAAAAATGCAACGCCTCTCTGAGAGTGGAAAGCGGTGCTTTCTCCATAACTTCTCCTGAAGGCACCGCCGACAATGAATCCATTTCCGCCATTTATCTTGTGATGGGCAAGCAGGCCGATGACAACGGTGAACTTACAGTATCACCGGCTCCGGGCACATATACCCAGATTGATGCTGTCAAGGCTGATTATGAAAACGGCGGTGACTTTTATTCATGGTTCCGGATCAAGGTGCCGGAAGGCGCTACCGTGACCCGCAACAACACCATGGCTTACATCTACCTGCGCGATGCCGCCGGCAACAATGTCACCGCAAGAGGTTATCTGCAGATCAAATCCCTCACCGGACACGATGAAGTGCTCATCTGCGGAGCCACCTATGATTCAGCTGTGGGCGGATTCCCATACCGCAAGGATACTCCGATGAAAATGACCCCCGGTTCATATTATCTTTACGTGCCCGCCGGCGCATTCTCCTACTCCCTCAACGGCACCACCTACCAAAACAAAGAAATGACCGTAGGTCCATACGTAATGGAGACAAAAGCTCCCGAATACACCGTTTCCCCCGCCTCCGGTGAAGAAATCGAATCGCTCAAGACTATCACCGTAACCTTCCCCGAAGGATCAAAAATGAGTTGGGTGGTAAGCGATTGGGCCACTCTCACCAACGAAGTCTCCAAGGTGGTTTACGATATTAAGCCCCAAATGACTGAAAATGCAAACGGTGTGCCTCAGATCAGCAACGTCATCGTTTTCGACCTTCCCGCAGAAGTATCCATCCCTGGGAATTACGTATTTACCATCAGCTCCTCTTCTCTTAAGGTAGATGACGCTCCTGTAGAAGTGGTAGCCAATTATACCGTGAAACCCAACTATATCAAGCAGCTCACTTTGATAGCTGGCGGCGATATCATCGACACCACTTTCGTACCCGCCAATAATGAAGATCCCGAACACTGGACTGCTTCAGCCACATTCGGGGCTGACCAAAAACTTGAAGTGACCTTCGAACTTCCCCTCGGTTACGATGCGTTGTATTATAATGACAACAGCAGCATGATGAACGGTATGATGACTGAAAACTACATCCCCGCAGCTGATCTCACAGCCCCGGAAGCAGGATTCAAACTTGCTCCGAACCAGACGATTCCGGTTAAAGCCGGTGAAAACCGCATCACCTTCACTTACGGAGCAAACGGCGAATGCGCCACTCCCACTCTGCTCATACTCAAGGTAGACGCAATATCCTCCGGAATTCAGACAATTGAGAATGCATTCGACACTCCGGAATTCTTCACCCTGCAGGGCGTGAAGGTTGACAAACCAGAACACGGCATATACATCAAAGTCTGCGGTGGAAAAGCCAATAAAGTAATATTGAAATAAAGCTGATCAGGATAAATCAATATCCAGTGCAATGCGGGTTTCGGAATGTCCGAAACCCGCGTCTTTTTATCAGCCGAAAGTATTGTGTTGTGCATCATAAGTAAAGCCGGCCTGCTTTAGTTTACTCTCTAGCACCGCACGGTCTATGCCCTCGGAGGCACACAGTTCGTCAAGACTGGCGTACGTATCGCGCAGCTTCATATTGACAATACTCAGTGCCATAAAAACGTCATTCGGAAGGTTCATATAGAATATTCTTTTAAAAATTGCGTTAATCAATTATGAAACGTTTTTGGATTGCATTTATTTGCTGTAGTTGTACTTTCGTCAATATCTTCGCCTGCACGTCGGCCATTGTCAGCGCAAAGGCTTCAAAATCCGGCCGACCGTTACTCTGGAAGCACCGCGACACTTCCACGATCGACAATAAAGTGGAATACGTTGACTCTCAAGACGGCTCCTTCGCCTACGTAGCTCTCTTTAACGCTAACGATACCAGACTCGAACAGGCGTGGACAGGTATGAACTCGGTGGGATTTGCAATCATGAATACCGCTTCCTACAATATTAAGGACGACAAAGTGCCGTCGTCCAAAATGGATCGCGAAGGATACCTTATGACCGTGGCTCTTCGCACATGCCGCACCGTAGACGATTTCCGAAAACTTCTTGACTCGTATCCCCGTCCCATGGGAGTGGAAGCAAATTTCGGAGTAATGGATGCCGAGGGCAACGGGGGATTCTTCGAGACCAACAATCACTCATATAAATTCTATGATCTAAAGGATGCGCCGGACGGAGTGCTCATCCGCACCAACTACAGCCATTCCGGACGCCCGAATGAAGGATACGGATTTATCAGGGAAGCCAATGCCAGTCATCTGTTGCTCCCCTATGCCGCTTCATCGGAAATCTCCCCCGAACTTCTCACCGAATATATAAGCCGCAGCTTCTATCATGATCTCACCAATACCGACTTTGAAAAGGCCGGGCAGCAGTGGGTGATCGATCAAGACTTCATACCCCGGTATAAGTCTACGGCCACAATCGTAATCGAAGGTTGCACGCCGATGGAAGATGCAACCCTAATCAAACCGTTCCAACTCAAGGATGAATATATCATGTGGACAGGCCTTGGATATCCGCCGTGTGCGGAGATTATCCCGGTGTGGTGTGAGCCCGACGGTGTGGATGCCCAGTTAAGAGGCACGGGAGCCGACGGACACTCTCCTATGTCCGACAAAGTGAAAAAACGGCGCGATGAAGTATTTCCCATACATAAAGGCAACGGTGACAAATACATAGATATGACACGCCTCGTCAACGAAAGCGGCACTGGCTACCTGCAGACTCTCGTGCCCCGCAATCTTGAAGTCTATCGTAAAATCAGAGCCAAACGTACACAAAACCACAAAGAGTGAAACACGACTCCGCTACCGGGCAAGACATGGAACCTTCAGAGGACAAGTTACTTAAATACTCCTCCGGAACAATTCTCTCCATTCTGGCAATGAAGTATGCATTCTGGCCTTTAATAGCTACCATCACAGTCTTTCTAGCATTGTTATCAATCGGAATATTTGTGGATCTGCGATGGATCATAGTAGCCCTCATGATAATCTGCATTATTGCTCCTATGATCGCGGCATTCCTTTATATATGGCATGCCCTCAAACCGGTCACTGCCATCAACACCCTGCCGCATTCCATCAGGGAAACCCCTGATTCCCTCATAATTACCGTACATCTTCCGCCCTTCCGTGAAGACAATGATACGGATACCGATGAGCGAACCGAAAATAGCCCTGTACGAATCATTTCCTTTTCAAAAACAGAAATATCATCCTACGAAAGCTGGGGCGCCACACAAATCATTCACTTTTCAGACAAAGGGATGCTGCTCCGATGACGGCCGCATCCACCGCACTCCAACTCCTAAAAAAGTTTAAAGATTACAAACTCCATCAACTATCCCTCCACCGTATACGTTTCTCTAATACAAAATGCAATACGGCAAACGTATCGGATAGTTCGCGAGAATAATCCCTACGTCATTAGGTTTAGTTAGATATAGTTTATAGTGGAATCGTGAGAGGGACGTAGTGGAAACGTCCCTCTCTTTTTTGTTGGCGTCATCACATTTTTTTACTACTTTTGCAATTTAAGACCTCCGGGGTCTCTTCTTTTTCGGTTTCACAGATATGAGAATTCTTAAGAAAGACAACAATCGCAAATATTGCTTCATAATGGATATGGAAGTGCGCGACTATGAACTCGATTGCGAGCAGATAGTCAACAACGCCAATTATCTTCACTACATGGAGCATACCCGTCATAAATTCTGCGCCGATGCAGGCCTGTCGTTTATTGAGATGCACAATCAAGGCATCGATGCCGTAGTGCGCAAAATAGAGATTGAATACATCTCCCCTCTGCACGGCGGAGAAAGCTTTATCTCCTGTCTGCGTCTTGAGAGGCGTGGTCCACGCTTTATTTTCCATCAAGACATCACTAAAAACGATGGAGAAATCGTAGCTGAGGGAATCGTGACCGTAGTTGTGCTTAAAGACGGCAAGCTCTCACGCGGAGATGAACTTGCCGAAGTATTCAAAGAATATATCAGTTAATCAGCTTAACGACTTCTCACACCACTCTCATCACCCGACTCTTATGGACATCAAAGGGCTGCAGATCGCTTTCTCAATGCTTGAGCACACCGGCACTCCCCTCTTCCGTCTTATGGAGGAAGTGGGTCTCGGCCTGCAGGATTTCTTTGCCATGCCCGACTCTAATCTCTCAAAAGCTCTCGGCATCGATGCCGCCGTACGGATTCCCAAAGCCGCAAGAAGCGAGGCTCTCGCCAAGGCTCAGGAAGAAATGGCCTGGATCGAAAAGCACTCCATTCGTGCCGTAGCCATCACAGACCCCGACTATCCGTTCCGACTCCTCGACACAGAAGACGCCCCTATTATACTTTACGTACTGGGCAACGCCGATCTTAATGCCAAGCATGGCATCAGCATTGTCGGTACCCGGCGGTCCACTCCCTATGGTCTGAAATTTACCGACAATCTCATAGAAAGTCTCGCCTCTTCCCTATCCGACGTATGCATCACAAGCGGCCTTGCCTATGGCATTGATGCCGCAGCCCACACTGCCGCGTTGCAATACGGAGTGCCCACCGTAGCCGTGGTGGCCCACGGACTGCACATGATATATCCGGCCACACATCGCTCCCTGGCCGGAAGGATAGTACACGAAGGAGGAGCCATTGTATCAGAATATCCCCACGGGGCCAGACCTTTCCGCAACAGATTTCTTGAGCGCAATCGCATCGTGGGCTGCATAAACCAGGCTGTGGTGGTAGTGGAAAGCGATTTCCGCGGCGGGGCCATGTCTACCGCGGCCGACGCCTTTTCCTACGACCGCGACGTATTCGCAGTGCCCGGCCGTGTGAGCGACCAACAGAGTCGTGGCACCAACCACCTCATAAGCACCCAAAAAGCCCAACTGCTCACTGAAGCCGATGATCTTATCTTGGCAATGGGCTGGTCTTCAAAATCCGGCTCCGCTCCCGAAGCAAGACAATTGTCGATTTTTCCCACCCTCGACGGTGACGAAAAAATTGTATACGATGTCATCAAGGAAGCCATGGATCCTCTCACCTCAGACCGTATTCATTCACTCTCATCGATCCCTATGGCCCGGGTGATGGCAGCCCTCTCCGAACTTGAATTCAACGGCCTCATACTGCGCATGCCAGGCAACCGCTACTCCATGCTTTCCTGAAAACCCTCCCTCCGCCGGCCGGAAGACTGATATCGCAATATTGGTAGGAATCCGGATTCGCCGGATACTGGCCATAACTTTTTAATACTTTTGAACTCAACCAATCATGGAGTTTAATTGTTTTAAATTCAAACTAAATCTAATCTAATTTTTACGCTATGAAAAAGTATATCGCTGAATGTATCGGCACCATGTTTCTGGTGCTTTTGGCCTGCGGCAGCGCCGTATTGGCCGGGCCGAAAATCGGCGTGCTAGGGATTGGTCTTTGCTTCGGTCTCGTACTGTTCGGTCTTTGTTACTGTATAGGAAATATTTCCGGTTGCCACGTGAACCCGGCAGTTTCGCTGGCCGTCTGGATGAACGGCGGAATGAGTGGCAAGGATTGCATCGGTTATATCGGCGCCCAGCTTATCGGGGCTTCAGTAGGAGCCGGATGTCTGTATCTGATGACGTATCTTACACCTGATTTCAACTTCGGAGGAATCACCGGAGAGGCAAATCTGGCAGCCAACGTGCTCCAGCCGGGAGCATCCGCACCTCTCGCACTGTTTATGGAGATTCTCTTCACATTCTTCTTCGTGCTCGTTGTGCTCGGTGCCACTGACCCCGACAAAGGATTCGGCAAGTTTGCCGGAGCTGCCATAGGTTTGGCCCTCGGCCTTGTGAATATAGTAGGCATTCCCGTTGACAACTGCTCGGTGAATCCCGCAAGAAGTTTCGGTCCCGCCCTTTGGTCGCCGGCTGCATGGCCCGATTTCTGGATTATGGTGGTAGGCCCGCTCTGCGGCGCTGCCCTTGCCGTGGTGGCTTGGCGCCTTGTAAAAAATCGTGAGCCCCTTGAGAGCGCATAGGCAGTCCTTACTTCGATCGCATCATAATTCCGTCTCGGGAATTTTGAAGTCCCTGTCAAAACGGACTCTGACTGAATAATATTGAAACTACGGCTTTCGTTATACGTGAGGGAGTGGGAGAATTCCCCTCCCTTTCTGTTTGTGCTTAAGAGACGGACTTTAAGAATATGTCAAAGAAAAAAGAGACTCTCGAACGGCTATGGAATTTAAACTATATCAAAGCCATGCTCGGCAACTTCCTGCTGTTCTTTTCATTTTATCTGATCACTCCCATACTGCCGATATATCTCGACGCTCAGTTCGCAGCCGATAAGGATATGATCGGCATTGTGCTTTCCGGCTATGTGGTGGCGGCTTTGATCGTACGTCCTTTCAGCGGATTCGTGGTGGATACCTTTGATCGCAAGAAAGTGCTGATGTTGTGTTTTTTCGCTTTCTTTATATTATTCACCGGATATGTGGGAGCGGCATCAATAATGATGTTTGCCATCGTACGCACCCTTCACGGACTTCCTTTCGGGGCAGCCACAGTAGCCAATTCCACGGTAGCCATAGACGTGCTCCCGTCGTCGCGCCGCAACGAGGGGATGGGATATTACGGTCTGAGCAATAATCTTGCCATGGCCATCGCTCCCACTGCGGGAATTTATCTTTACCGCATCTCCCGAAATTTCTCCATGCTTTTCTGGATTTCGCTGGCCACAGCATTCCTAGGGTTTCTTGCCATCAGCACCATCCGGACACGACAACGTCTGCCCGTGGAATCCAAACCCAAACTCAGTCTTGATCACTTCTTCCTAAGCCGCGGATGGCTTCTGGCCATCAACATATCCCTATTCGGGCTCTGCTGGGGAGTCCTCAGCAACTACGTGGCGATCTACAGTCAGGAGAAACTCAACATCACCGACGGCACAGGCATCTTCTTTGCCATCATAGCCGGAGGCCTTTTCATTTCGCGACTTATCGGAGCTAAATCCCTTCGTCAGGGAAAGCTTACCGAGAACGCCGTTCAGGGAGCATGCCTTACTGCCGTAGGTCTCACCATGTTTGCCATTTGGCCGCATTCGTGGGTTTATTATCTGGCCCCTCTGCTGCTCGGTCTCGGCAACGGACGGATGTATCCTGCATTTCTCAATATGTTTGTGAATCTGGCGCGCCACGATCAGCGCGGCACTGCCAATTCCACCATACTGACCTCCTGGGACCTCGGAATGGGCATAGGCATTCTTTCCGGCGGAATGATTGTGGAATACGCCGGCTACAACACCGCTTTCTGGTTTACTGCCATTGCGCAGATTGCCGGTGCGTTGCTTCTTATTCTTGCCACACGCAAATTCTTCCTCCACCGGCGCCTTGTCTGAACCTTTCTTTCCGCTTCATTGTTTTGAGTTTGGAAGGATCTCCTTTTCAAAGAATCATACTGAAATTGGCGATCCCGATTCCGGTTTCGCCATCCACAACGTATGAACGACATTATAAACCTATGCGATATCTATGAAAAAGACATTTAGATTTTTTTACGGCATTCTTGCCATTCTGGCAATGGCTTTAGCAGTGGTCCCTCTGCAAAGTTGCGGTGATGACGATGATGGGCCCGACCGAAACACAGTAGTCACAACCGACGATCTCCCTAATGAGGCACAAGCCTTTATTTCCGAATATTTCAACGGCTTGCCGGTGAGAAGCGTGGTTCGAGACTTCGACACAGACTCCGGCACGTATGAATATGAAGTAAGATTCTCCACCGGGCTGGAAATAACCTTCACGGCTTCAGGCATGTGGATCGATGTGGAAGCGCCCTCGGGCCAGAGTATCCCCGACTCCTTCATCCTCGCCCCCATCAAAGAATACATCCTCGCCAACTATCCAGGGGCATCCGTACATGAAATCAGCAGAGACGCCTACGGATATGATGTGGAACTCACCAACGGCGTTGACCTTCAGTTTGATCTCGCCGGACAGTTCATCCGAATTGACAAATAAACGGCTTTCAATTCACAAGAAAAATTGGTAATTTTGCAACGTATATAACCCAACTTTACATTCCGCCCTTCACCGGGCGGAATGTACCTTTAATTCGAATATCATGGCAGAACAAAGAATTATTCCGGCTTCCGAACTCATTATCAACGATGACGGCAGCGTATTTCATATTCATCTCCGTCCCGACCAACTTCGCGACAAAATAATTTTCGTGGGTGATCCGGGCCGAGTAGACATGGTGGCTTCTTTCTTCGATAAGATCGACTACGACGTGCAGAGCAGGGAATTTCACGCCATCGGCGGTGAATACAAAGGAAAGAAACTGATGTGTATTTCCCACGGCATCGGCCCCGACAATATCGAAATCGTAGTGACCGAACTCGATGCCCTTGCCAACGTAGACTTCAAGACCCGCACCGTGAAGCCCGACCACCGCACGCTTGAGATTGTACGTGTAGGCACTTCCGGCAGCCTTCAGGAAGACCTTCACATCGGCGACTACGTTATGGCCGAAAAGGGTATGGGGTTCGATGGCATTCTCAATTTCTACGCCGACCGCGACAAGGTATGCGATCTGGAATTCGAACGCGAATTCTGCGAACACGTAAACTGGGACCCTCTTTGGGCCGCTCCATACACGGTAGATGCCGATCCCGAACTGATAGCCCGTATCGGACAAGACGACATGCACCATGGCTACACTATCGCAGCCGTAGGATTCTATGCACCCCAAGGACGCCAGGTGCGACTCAAACTCGCCGACCCCAACCTCAACGCCAAGATTGAATCCTTCAGATATAAAGGCAGACCCATCACTAACTTCGAAATGGAGTCGGCCTGCCTCCAGGGAATGGCAAAAATGCTTGGTCACAAAGCAATGACCGTATGCTGCATCATTGCCGAACGCCGCGCCACCAAAGCCAACACAGACTATAAACCCAAGGTGAAGGAACTGATCAAAACCGTTCTCGACAGAATCTAATCCTCCCCATTCTCTTATCCCATAAAAGATCCGTCTAATAAGTTCGACCGTACAATGCGATCGCCAGCTTATAAGACGGACTGTTTTTTATAGGTAAAGCAGAAAATATCCAATCTTTTCTCAAAGGAGGACTTATTCGATTCGCAACGCTTCATTCATATCCCGCCCCGAGAGTTTGCCCTCCACGAGATATTCCTTGCCCATCACTCGTTGCGCCCAATAGATCACCTTATCTATTGTAGGAGTACACACCCCGGTCTTCTCGGCATAGGCTTTTATTAACAATATTCCAAAAGGCACATCTTCTGTAAAATACCTGACTGTCGGATCTATCTTATAACCATCCGGGGTCTCTATCATGTGAGCCTTTACTGTCTTAAACGGCTCGATACTCTGCATCTTCCTGGTAAGGGATGCCACGTCCGGGCTTTCATAATAATCCAATATACTCGGTATTTCCTCGGTGCACACCGGAAGCCGCTTGAGCACTTCACGCAGTTCATTGTCGCAATCCACCCAGCATTGCGACGATTCGTCATCCCAATCAGTGTTGTACATGTAAGGCACTCGATCATATACCTTCGTCTCCGACCAGTCCTTAAACATCACATACATCCTGCACGGATGAAGCAACGGATTGCTATTGCTCAATGTAGCCTCAAGCCAATGCGACAGGCGATACACCGGTGTGTGGTACCAATCTTCAAGCATCCTCACTATCCCCTCACACTCTTCCGGAGAAATGTTGTTAAATCCTACTTTGAGATAGGGCTTGTACCCTTTCAACCGTCCGCTGTGACCGTATTCCATCACGCGCCCCGTGAATGGCACACGCTGGAGCGCAAAAGCCCTTACATCCTTGCCAAATACTTGACGGGCTGCCAAGAAAAATCCACTCCCTCCGAACACGCAGCCTATCACTGCGTCTTTTCTTACATATCCGGATATTTTTTCCAACTCCTCTCTGATTGCATAGCCGGGAAGTGCGATCAATACAATATCGCTCTCCGGTATCACGTCCGAAGGATCACTGCTTATCTTATGCAATCTGGCAGAAAATTCTTTCCCTTCGAGATCCACCGTCTTGAAATCCTTGCTCCATCGCTGTGGACGGCGGGTCAATACGTTGACTCTATACTTTGAATTGCTCCCTATTACTCCAGCCGAAATATGGCCCTGAGAGCCGCCGCCACATATGGTCACCGTTTGATTACGTTGCATGTCTTTTATCGTATTAATTCACAAAATTAGCAATTTTATCCGATATAATCACATACTTCGCGCTCTTGGCGATCCTCTATCGCCAAATTTTTGTTTACTATCTTAAATTTGGAATAAGATATCTTTATTTCAATCTTCCGCCTTCTCATCTCCAAGACCACTGAGCAGATCCATCTCCAGAGTGGCATCATAGGCTGCCGGTGCTATTGACCCGAACCATTTGTCCAACTGGCGTTGGGCCTGCCTCTCAATTTCCGGAGTGATGTATGCCGACATTTGCTGTAGCAGCATCGACATTGAGCAAACCTTGTCAAGCCATCTCACCACCGGGTAATTACGTGTCTCCATCACATTGAGGGGCAATATATGATAGGTCAATGATAGAAAGATAGCAGTCTTATCCCTGCGTGGAGTCATTTTATCACACATCACAAACCACATGAGCGTCACAGGCATGGCCGCTACCCTTCCAGCCCCGGCGCTCCAATATCTCACACTTTCGCGCAAGGCATTATAATCCAATTCAAACACTTCCATAATAAGTCTTCTTACGGCCCGTTCACAGGCCTCTTCATTTTACTCATTATAGAGAATCCCCAAAACATTATTCTATCACTTCACGCCACTCATGAAAAAAATTTTTTGAGGCTGAGCCTTATCTGAATTTATGTAAATCGCTCATAATAAAATGCATGGATACCACTAAGTGCATCCGTGCATTTCATATCTTTTAATTGCCCAATGAAGTTGTCTAAACTTCAATGATATATTTCAAGGGTCAATATTTATCTTTAATCATCGTAACGTACAAAATTACCGCTGTTGTCAAACTTTATGTCAACGCCATTGGATAATTCTACCTCATATCCGTTTCGATTTTTGTCTATTCCCACTATACGTGCTCCCTTCTGATTGGTCTTCACGTAATTCTGGATGGGCTGAAGCACAAAGCCCGACGGTACGCTTTTATTTCTTCCGACTTCCACTTCCTTCCAGTTTCCATTTCGATCGAAGGTTATCTCACTGCCATCAGTAAGTATCACTTCATACTCGCTTACGCGACCCAACTCCTTGTCTATCTTGACAAGATTCACTCTCGCCTTAAAATTCTTTTGAAGCACTGTCTTGGCCGCTGTGGGCAGTACCGAGGCATCGTGAGAATACTTATCGCCGGCACATGCACTCAAACTTGCGATTACCAAAGCGAATAACAACAGAATCTTTTTCATAACTTTACATTTCTTTTATTACTTTCAATTTCTCATTCAGACAGAACCTTAGAGCGTATCTGGTATTGATATCCAAGATGGCTGAAACATATAGTGGAGCTCATCCATATCTGAATTATACCGTTATAACGTATTATAAACGGTTTTAGTTTGTAAAAAGAGGGATTAGTCTTTGAAGATTTTTCTTCACATGCCGCGATATACGACGATAACATATAATCACCCCTAAAGTCAAAGTCAGATCCACGAGCATTATGCCGAGACCCACCGCCAAACCCCTATCGTAGAATACGAATTGGGAAGATAAGTTAAACGTTATTCTTAAAAACTTATACACCACCGGCAACAACAACCAGTGCAAACCGCAAATCAGCAATGTCTCACTGCTTATGAACCGCACCAATTCAGGCACCCCGAATCTTCCGCTCAGCCATCTTGAAATCTGAAGCAATATGAAGAATCCACTCACGGATGCCATCAGAAAAAGAGCGATATTGCCAAAATCAAATATCAAAAACTGTGGTTTTTGATTAAAATGTACACCGACGGAAAATAACACGACTGCCAAAAACACAGCGCACCACAGCCATCCACCTTTCAACCATTCCGAAAACGATTCCTTCTTTCGCCTGACAAGATTTCCCAAAGAAAAATAAACCATAGCTGCCATCGACTGGGATATCCAGAACGGCAGCATACTGGCATCCTCCCCCATACTAACGGAAAGAATCGTTGTAGCAACCACACTTAACAACAAAATCCAGACCACTCCCCTATCCGTGCGACCGAGAGGGTAAAACATCACGCACATTACAAAAAAACACGGCAAAGACCACAAAGGCACATTATGGGGGTACATAGCCGACACCCCCGTAAGAGTGACCCAAATCAATTTTTGGAAATCTACTCCTGCCAACGTACCCTGATGTACGTAATTATAAAGCGCATAAACAATCATCGACACTACGGAAAGCACAAGATAAGGAATCATGATTCTATTGAAGCGATGCCTTACAAAACCCTTGTAGGAAGGATACTTCCCAAGCGAACACAAATAGCCTGAAATGAAAAAAAGAGAAGACATATCTAAAGTCTTCAGCACACAATCCAACTGATTTCCGGCATGCACGTGAATAAGAGCCACGCATAAAATCCCCAAAAACTTTCCCCAATCGATCCATCCTATCCTTGGTTTACTATTCATGCATGTTACCATTAAAACAAAGAATTAAAAGTGAGCCGAATAAACATTCAAAATTACTACAAAAAACCCAAATCACAAAACAAAAGAAAGGCACACCACTGTAAAAGAGGGAGAATCAGACAAATAGTCAATAGCATGTTAAATAGAAATGAAGCCCAAAAGAAATAGATAGTGGAAAAATACCCATAAAAAGCATAATAAAAAACTTATAAATTTGGGAAATTAAAAATAAATGGTTAATTTTGCACGCTATCAAAAACGACCGGGAAAGATGCCGGAGTGGTCGATCGGGACGGTCTCGAAAACCGTTGTACCCTTACGGGTACCCAGGGTTCGAATCCCTGTCTTTCCGCTTCACTATCTTAGCACCCATTGTAAATAGCTGATTTACAATGGGTGCTTC
>JAMPGE010000001.1:185000-209722 GCA_023664085.1 Muribaculum sp.
TAAGCCCCATCAGCCCCATCAGGCCCATCAGCCCCATCAGGCCCATCAGGCCCATAAGGCCCATAAGGCTCATCAGCCCCATCAGGCTCATCAGGCTCATCAGCCCCATCAGCCCCATCAGCCCCATCAGGCTCATTTGCCCCATCAGCCTCATCAGCCCCATCAGCCCCATCAGGCTCATCAGGCTCATCAGCCCCATTAGGCCCATCAGCCCCATCAGGCTCATCAGCCCCATCAGGCCCATCAGGCCCATCAGCCCTCCGGCACTCATGAAATCAAAAAGAGCAGACAGTCAATCCGTCTGCTCTTTTTGCTTTTTTAATATAAAATTTACCGACAGTCCGCATTATACTGCAAAAATAAAATCTTCATAATGTCACCATTACCCCGTTTTACCAAGCTCCGAAAGGATCACGATCATTGCAAAAAGCAATAAAACGATTGTCAAAGTAATTTTTACTCGCATTCGCAACGATACTTTTGCATTTCGTATCAAAAAATAAAAAAATTATTTTTTTTAATTAAAATTTGTTTGTTTAATAAAAATTTTATTATCTTTGTGACGTGAAACCGAGAGAGATTTCCAATCTGTCAAATCTTAGGGCTCTCGCACTGCAAGGAAAACCATGCCGCGTCGGCATCTCTTCTTCAAAGCATAGTGCAAGTCTATAGTTGACCGCCTCAAACTTCAAGGCCAGTAGAGCCGCGAAGTCATCACACTTCAAATTTGTTTCCCACATCTGCAAAATGAAAAACACGGAAACAAGTGCCGCCGGGTTCCGGCCTTTGATGTACTGCAGGCAATATAATTTTTGACACACACCAACTTAAACAGGATGTAATCACGGAGTATTCCCGAACATGGAAGAATAGTTTGTAAAGGGTAAAGACGTTTGATTGTTTTATTGTCAACGGGAACTCCAACATCCGAATGAAAGATTTAGATAAGACATTCCTGTCCACCAAGCATGCCTCGTTGTCCGCAACGGGGTTGCTTTGTTTTCAGCTTTTTTAACATTCTTTATACCGTAAATATACCCTCGAAAATTGCCTTTTTGCTCAAAAAATAGTTACTTTGCAATTTGATTGTTGTGCCGCAGTCTCTGCAGCTGAGAATCACTCTCTTCTGAAGATTAGGTCTCGGGGACCTTAATGCCTCTCCGTGACCCCAATTTCGGACTCAACTAACTGACAGATAATGGGTAAAATTATTGCCATTGCCAATCAGAAAGGTGGTGTGGGAAAAACCACCACCGCCTTCAACCTCGGTTCTTGCCTCGCTCTGGCCGGCAAGAAGGTGCTCCTTGTGGACGCTGACCCTCAGGCCAACGCCACGTCCGGCATTGGTGCCGACCCCGCAGCCCTTGACGCTTCCATTTACGAATGCATGGTCGACTCCTATCCCGCCCGCGACGCCGTAACCGATACCTGCATCGACGGGCTCAGCCTTATCGGCAGCCGTATAGACCTCGTCGGTGCCGAAGTGGAACTCACAAACCGCCGCGATCGCGAACGTGTGCTCTCTTCCGTGCTGTCTCCTCTGCGCGATGATTACGACTTTATTCTCATCGACTGCTCCCCCTCATTAGGCATTATCACCGTCAACGCCCTAACCGCCGCCGACTCCGTGATCATTCCCGTCCAGGCCGAGTATTTTGCCCTCGAAGGCATCTCTCAGCTCCTCAATACCATACGCATCATCAAGAGCCGCCTCCGCCCTTCGCTCGAAATCGAGGGATTCCTCCTCACCATGTACGACGCAAGGCTCCGTCTGGCCAACCAGATCTACGAAGAACTCAAGGGACACTTCGGAGCCATGGTATTCTCTACCGTGATTCCCCGAAATATCAAACTCTCCGAATCTCCCAGCCACGGACTGCCCGTGATACTCTACGACCCCGACAGCCGCGGCGCCATCGCTTACACTCAGCTCGCCAAGGAACTCATAACCCGTAACCGCAAAAAGAAATGACCGTTAGACGCAACGCTCTGGGACGCGGCCTGAATTCCCTCATCCCTATGGATGAAGTGGCCACAGGCGGCAGTTCTTCCATCAATGAAATCGATCTGGCTCTTATCGTGCCGAATCCTTCGCAGCCCAGACATGACTTCGACCAGGAAAGCCTCGACGAACTGGCAGCCTCCATTCGTGAACTCGGCATCGTGCAGCCCCTTTCGCTCAGAGACCTCGGAAACGGTTCTTTTCAGATAATTGCCGGCGAACGCCGCTGGAGAGCCGCGCGCATGGCCGGACTCGCATCCGTACCTGCCTACGTGCGCACCGCAAGCGATGCCGAAGTCACCGAAATGGCTCTTATCGAAAATATCCAGAGAGAAGACCTTAACGCTATAGAAGTGGCCCTCGCTTTCAAAAAGCTGATCGACTCCTGCAACCTTACCCAGGAACGCCTCTCCGAACGCCTCGGCAAGAAACGCGCCACTATCGCCAACCATCTCAGATTGCTCAGACTCCCGGCCGAAATCCAACTCGGCCTCAGAGACCGAAAAATCGACATGGGCCACGCCAAAGCTCTCCTTGCCATCGCCGACCCCAAAAGCCAGCTGAAGGTCTACAACCGTATCCTCAAGGAGGATCTCTCCGTCAGAGCCGTGGAACTCCTCGCCCGCAAACTTGCCGACACCGACAAAAACAGCGACCGTGAGCCCAACCAAAAAGTTTCCTCCTCCGACTACGATTTCTTTGCCAAAGAACTCGCCAATTATTTCCCAACTCCCGTGAAGTTCTCGCGTAACGCCAACGGCAAAGGGCAGATCACCCTCAAATTCTCCTCCGACGACGAACTCCAGAAACTTGTAGCCCTCTTCGAACAGCTCAAAACCAAATAACCCAACCGCACCCATATGAAACTTCGGAGCAGAATTTCCAGCCGACACCCTCACGCGATGCGTCTCCTCAGCGGTGACGCCGCGCTCGTTTTGTCGATGGTATTCCTCCTGCTCCTCCCCATTCCTCTCGACCTCTTCAAAGCTTTCGGCCAGACTTCCCGCCAGGCTCAGCGTTCCCGCATCCGATCTCAGCAGGCGGCCGACTCCACAGCGGCCGACTCCACCGTTTTTCTCAATGCGGATCTTATCGTAAAAACTCCGGCCAGCACCGCCGATTCCACCGATTATGCCGCCGATTCCATACCGCCTACCGTAGTCACCGCCGACGATCTCCCCTACGGCCTCAGCGGCAAAAAAATCTTTAATCCGGACCCGACAAGAGCCGTCTGGATGTCGGCTCTCTTTCCCGGTCTCGGTCAAATCTACAACCGTCGATACTGGAAACTCCCCATCATCGTGGCCGGATTCATGGGGCTCGGCTACGGCACAAGCTGGAACAACGGCCAGTTTCAAGACTATTCCCAGGCTTACAGGGATATTGTAGACTCCGATCCCGGCACTAACTCGTATATGAACTTCTTCCCGCCCACCACCGATGAGGGAAGCCTCGACAAGACCTGGCTCACCGCCACTATGAAAAGCCGCAAGGATTACTACCGTCGGAACCGCGACCTCTGCATCATCTGCATGGTGGCCCTCTACCTCCTCTGTATGGTCGATGCTTATGTCGACGCCCAAATGGCCCACTTCGACATCTCTCCCGACCTCTCGCTCGACATCAGCCCAACAATGATGTCGACACCCGGACAGGCCCGACCCAATTTCGGACTGAACTGGGCCTTTACCTTCTGATTGATGATTATTTACCTCGACTATAACTTACCTTCTCAGATATGTTGAAAAAGCTTTTTCTCCTCTCATTGCCGCTTCTGGCTTCTTCATTCCTTCCCGTGAATGCCAAACAGCCTTCAGTGCTCTCCCAGACCATCACCGACGAGGCCATTATTTTCCCGGAAAGCTTCGAGACAGACGCCCGTAAACTTATGGAAGGCTGGTATCTGAAAAATTATACCGCCACCGACAAACGTTACGCCACTCTCAGCGATGCAAAAACATCCGACGCCGAAATCAAAAAGCGGCTCGCGGCTTTGCCCTGCATCATCGAGATGCCTTTCAACCCCATCGTACGCAGCTATATCGACAGATATACCCAGAAGAGCAGGGAACAAGTGGCCGCTATCCTCGGCCTTAAGACTTATTATGACCCCATCTTCGAGCAGGCTCTTGAAGAAGCCGGGCTTCCCCTCGAACTCAAGAATCTCCCCGTTATCGAGTCGGCCCTTAATCCCAACGCCGTGTCGCGCCACGGCGCCACCGGTCTCTGGCAGTTTATGCTCGCTCCGGGCAAAGGTCTCGGCATGGAGGTTAATTCCCTCGTCGACGAACGCCGCGATCCTTACGTCTCTTCACAAAAAGCCGCCCAGTTTCTGAAAGACCTTTATTCCACATACGGCGACTGGTCGCTCGCCATTGCAGCCTACAACTGCGGTCCCGGCACCGTCAACAAGGCAATTCGCCGAGCCGGTGGCGACCCCAAAAGCCACGACTTCTGGAGCATCTACAATTACCTGCCAGCCGAGACACGCGGCTACGTCCCTATGTTTATCGCCGCCAACTATGTGATGACTTACTACCCCGAGCACAATATCTCCCCCGTGCTCCCCACCAAGCCTCTCGTCACCGATACCGTTGGCATCTCCAACCGAGTGCACTTCGACCAGATCTCGGCCATTCTCAATATTCCAAAAGAGGAACTCAGAGTCCTCAACCCTCAGTTTCGCGCCGACGTTATTCCCGGCAATGAATCCAAATCCTACAAACTCATCCTCCCCTCCCAGCAGATTCATGCCTACATCATGAGCGAAAACGATATCCTCGCTTACGGAGGCGGAAAATACAATCAGCGCATTGAGGCTAATCCCGGCGACATGCCCGGCGATACTCCCGCCGAAGGTCTCGTGGCCGAAGAGCCCTACAATCCCGCCGATCTCGCTCCCGCCGAGGAAGAAGCCGCTCTAAATCTTGCCGAAGAAGACGAACTCCCTGCTGCATCCACTCCTAAAAAACAGCCTGCCCCTACCGGAAAGAAACGTACCGTAACCCATAAGGTGGCCCAAGGGGAATCGCTGCAGGAAATTGCCTCGATGTATCAGGTAAGTCCTTCTGACGTCCGCCATTGGAACAACCTTCGCCGCAACGCCGTGCGTCCGGGCCAGCAACTGCGTATCGAGACCTCCGTACCCGAGACTTCCGTGGCTTCCCGCCGCACTTCTTCCCGACCTGTGGCCGACAATTCCTCCGCGGCTCCCGCCAAAAGAAAAGCTGACTCCGCTTCTGCCGAAACCGCGGCTGCACGCTCCTCCAAGACCAAAAAGGGCGCCGCGGCCGACGCAGCGCAAGCCAACACCAAATCCTCAAAGAAATCCAAAAAAGCCACTGCCAAAGAAGTTAAGCCCAAGAACACTTCCCACACTGTGAGCAGCGGTGAAAACCTTAGCACTATCGCTAAAAAATACGGCGTTTCCGTGGAAGAACTCAAAAAAGCCAACAAAGGTGCCGGCGACATGATTCACCCGGGCGACAAAGTCAACATCCCGGGTAAAGCATCCAAGGCTTCCAAAAGATCCTCCAAAGGCAAAAAAGCTTCCGCCTCCAAATCCAAGAAAAAAGGAAAGAAGAAAAGAAGATAACGCCACTCTCTCCTACGTTTTTTCCGAATAAACGCCCCCTCTCTTTCTACAATCAACCATCAATCGAACTCAGGAGGGTGTATCATAAATCGATTTTAGAGAAGATTACATATACTACGAACTGATATTCAGTGGTAAAATTTCCCAATTCCCCAATTATATCAACTTGTGATACACCTCCATCCTATAGTTTTATTAAACTCCTGCATATCTTTTATATTTATATATAACCCTAATTATGAATAAGTCGCAGAAAATTATAATGTGGTGCTCACTGGCCGTCTTTGTCGGTCTGGCGGCCCTTATAGTTGTACTTATCGTTAACAATTCAAAACAAAACGAACAGGTCAACAACGCACAGATGCAGCTCGATTCCATCGCTATCGCCAACGATCGTCTGCAGCTCACCAACGAGTTCAACGAACTCAACTCCGACTTCGCACAATATGAGGACCAGCAGGTGTATCTGCAAAACGACTCCCTCATAGAGCAATACAACTCCGCTCGCGCCCGCATTCAGGATCTGCTCTCTAAGATTGACAAAGAGAAAGCCAACAATAAGGCCAACCGCAAACGCATCAAGCAGCTCGAAGCCGAAGTGGCAACTCTCAAAGGCATCGTGAAGCATTACCTTGAAGAGATAAAGCGTCTCGGCGAGGAAAACGAAGGGCTGAAGAAGGAAATCGAACAGGTGCAGCAACGCAATCAAGACCTTACTGCCGCCAACGAATCCGCTTCTCGCAGAAACGAAGAATTGTCGCAGACAGTGCAACGCGCCCGCAAACTCAACATTACTGGTCTGAGCCTTAAAGCTTACAACAAGAAGGACAAAAACGAGAAAAACATCACCAAAGCCCGCAAACTCGGCGTTAGTTTCACGGTTAGCCCCAATGCCACCGCTGCTCCCGGCATGAAGGATTTCTACGTGAGAATCATTGGTCCGGAAGGAAACGTGCTCGGTGGCGGGCCCGCATTCAACTATGACGGATCTTCGCTCGGATCCACCGCCCACCGTCAGGTGGAATACGCCAATGAAGAGATCTCTACTTCGGTCTACTACAACGTGGCCTCCACACTCACTCCCGGATCATACCGCGTGGAAGTGTTCTGCGACGGCTACCGACTTGCATCGCGCTCCTTCGAAATGAAGAAATAAGCCCGGATATCCTCCGGCAGCCGACTTATATATCTTTTTATGACCTATAAGATTTATAAATCTTATAAGTCTTATAAGTCTTATATAATCATCTAAAATACTTATGGACGAACTGATAAACTGGGCAGAGCAGATAGGCTGCGCTGTGACCATATGCGACAAAGAATGCAATATCCTATACATGAACGAACGCTCAAGGACCACTTTCGCCTCACATGGCGATATGATTGGAAAAAATCTTATGGAATGCCATCCTGAGCATGCCAAAAAGAAGATCCTTGAAATGCTCGCCACCGGCCGGACCAACGCCTATACAATCGATAAAAAAGGTCAGAAAAAACTGATCTACCAGACTCCCTGGCGCAAAAACGACGAGATTGCCGGTTTAGTGGAATTCAGCATAGTGCTCCCTCCCGACATGCCCCACTTCATCCGCTGAAAGCCCTCCCATCCCTCACATCTCTCACATAATTCCCATCTCCTCCATATTTCCCATCTCTCCAATCTCTTCCAATCTCCGCCAATAATTCCCAGCTCTCCCATTCCCTCCCATAATTCCCATCTCTCCAATCTCCGCCAATAATTCCCAGCTCTCCCATCTCTTCCCATCTTTTCCCATCTCTCCCATCTCATCCCTCCACAAATAAGTGCGCAAAAAAAAGAGCCCCGAAGGGCTCTTTTTTTATGCGGAAAAGGATCAATTATTTCTTCACCACTGTCATGGTCCAGGGATGAGCGGAGAGATTTACCGTAATGGTATAGGTACCTGCCTCCTCGATCTTGATGTTGTCGCCGCCGAGTGTAAGATTGTTCAGCGGGCCACCGAGATTGATGTCCCAGCCGCTGTTGGCACGAACCTTGAACTCACCGGGAGCGTCAAACGTAACGTCGCCCGTCCATACGGAGTAAACCGTCGGATCTTTGGTCTGAGCCTTGAGAGCGGCGTCGGGGGTGACAGTGCCGTCGGCATTTTCATTTCCCCAGTTATTGTTTGAACCGACTACGCCCAGAGTCTCGATATAGACGGCATCATAGCTCATCTTATTGAGGTTGGCGGTGAGGTAATACAGACCGCGTTTCTTGCCGGGCTGAGGTATACCGTTGCTTTCGGTGATAAACGTATCGGCAATCGAGAGAGTATTGTCTTTATCGCCTTTCACAAAGATAGTGCCCTTGAGGTCTGCCTGAGTTGTGAGTCCCCAATACTGGTAGATATAGGCAAAGCCGTAGTAGTTGATGTAATCATCAGTGAGGAGCGACTGGCAGTTGCGGGTAAAGTTGAAGTTGTTGCCCTTGCAGGCCACCCAAAGATTTTTGAATGCAAATGTGATGGTATACATCTTGGTCTGCATGTTGACCTCAATCTTGTACGGGCCGGCATCCGAGAGCCTGATGGGAGTGCCGCCTTCAGCGAGACGACCGCTCTTGCCATCCGCATCGAATCCGGGGGCCACGCCATACTTCACGTTGTCTTCACCGGTCGGGGTGATGTAGAGTGTGAAATCGGAAGCGCCTTCGGGCACTGTGAATACCGCGGAGAAGTTGGGATCGTCATACTGGTGCTGATCGGAGTGATACATCTCGATGTTGTCGCCCGTAGAGGTATGCAATGTATAGGAAGCCTTCACGTCGAGTTTGAGATCAACGGGAGTCATCTCGATTGTGCGTACGGGCCACCATTCCTCTCCTTCATAAGAAAGGATATTGGCCTGTGTACCGTCCTGGATAAACATGTTGTAGCGCACGTATACGGTGTGCTCATAAGGAGCTTTGCCGAAGAGAGCCACGAAAGCGTTTTCCACGGCGTTGCCCTCAACGAAGGCCTGAAGCTTGCGCACATCGCCATCTTTGGCGGCGGCAGCTTTGTTTTCACCCTCGGAAGCCATGGAAGTGTAGGCTATCTCCTGAGGATTGGAGAAATCTTTGTTTTTGGAAAGCTGCAGTGTGCCCGAGATTGTGGCCGACTCGGGGAATTCGCTGTTCATAGCCACGTCCATGATGGGCAGGTTCACATTCTGGTAGTTGTTAAGGTCCAGAGTTGTACCGAGAAGGTCAGCCGTAGCCACGCCTCCCGATTCTACCACTACAGGAGGTTGGTTCACCTGCATTGTGCCCAGATCGGAAGTGTCGTCACAGGCAGTGAAGGCCAGTCCGAGGGCGGCAGTCATTAATATAAGTGATTTTTTCATGTGTTCTGATTTTTTTGAAAAAAATGAAACTTAAGGTTCCGGCATCTCCGGGCTGGAGATGCCGGAGTATCATTTATTCTGCGGGAGTATAATCAGGGGTTGACTGAATTGTCACGGTCATATTCACGAGGTTTACAGTGATCTTCATCCATCCGCCGGGATAGTTGGTGATGCAGAAGTTGCCCTTTCCGGCCACCACTTCGCCTTCATAAAGACCGTCTTCCATTTCCACGCTCTTGTTGTCGCCGTCATTGGCATTCGCACCGATAGAGGGATAGTCACCGTCGCTGCCCCAGTCGCCGAGCTGCTTGTAGAATCGGAAGCCGGTCTTGGCATCGTCGGCAGTCATGTTGATATAGCCTGTATAGATATCGGAGCCGATGCCGTTTTCTGCTTCGGAGAGCGTCACGGTATTATCGGTGCCGTCGATATTCCAGCCTTGATACTGACCGATAATCCAAAGTTCGGCCGGAGCAGGCACCACGAAGTAGGGCTGCACGGAGTTAAGCGTGATTACGTTGGAAAGGATGTAGCTGTAAGGCACGTAGCCGTCCTCCTGAGAGGGATCGGCCACGTAGGCTGCCACGCGTACGTATACTTTGCGGGGATTGGGGTCGAAAAGCGACTCGTCGTCTACCGTGGAGATGCCCATGAGGGAGTTCATGGCGATGGCCAGTTCGCTGTCTTTCACAGTGATCACCGACTGGGTATTGACGGTCATCAGGTTATAGTAGGTGTCTGGCACCATGGTGCCCGGATTTTCGGGATCTTCCTTATCTTTCCATTCATCGGTGAGCGATACCTGCACCTGATACTGAGTGGGAGTGGCCACGCCGTAGTCGGGCTGTCCGCTGGTGGTAAGCTCGATCGTGCCGTCTTTGGTAAGATAATATGTATAGTTGTTCATGGCAGGCTCGTAGAGCTTGAAGGTGCCGGCTTCGGCAGGCTGCAGACGCGGTTGAGTGTCGTCTTTACAGCCGGTCAGAGCAAGTGCCATCATCGGGAGGAGCGCCGCCGTCAATGCTATTTTATTCATATCGTTATAATAAGCTTGTTGGTTTTGATGATGCCGACTCATGCCGTCGGCATCAGTCTCTTATTAATAATATCCTTCGTTCTGCTTGTAGGGTCCGTTGTAGGAGTTGATCACGGATGTAGGAATCGGGAAGAGGTTCATGTGTCTGTCGATGTCAGCACCGAGAGGCACGTTGTTTTTCCAGTTCCAGGTATATCCGGAAGTAAACTGGTTGAAGCGTACGAGGTCTGTACGGCGGCAGTTTTCCCAGTAAAGTTCACGGGCCCGTTCGTCGAGCAGGTTGGCAAGAGTAAACTCGCTCACGGTGAAGGCGGGCACTTCGGCGCGCTCGCGCACATAGTTGAGATATTTGAGAGCTTCTTCCTGAGTGCCTACTCCTCCGCGCAGATTTGCTTCGGCGGCGGTAAGATAAATTTCAGCCAGTCGGATCACGGGGAGGTCGGTGTCGGCGAATGTGGCGTTGGCCGAGATACCGTAGTTTTTGCTTGCGTCGTCGTTCGACTTCACACCTACGCGGTTAAGACCGGTGTCTTCGTCGATCCAGCGGGGCATAGTGCCGTCGGCGTTGCATTTCACGTTGGTGAATTTGGCGGGCACGTATCCGTCCTTATAGGTGGAGAAATCGTTGTTGTTGATGCTGAAGCCGTCGAGGTCCGTCATCCACAGATATGTACGGGCGTCGTTGGACACACCGTTGGAGAAGTTGAACTTCTCGGAAAACTGAGTGCGGGCGTGCATACATGTCCACTGGCCGTTGATACCGAACCATTCGGGAGTGGCGGTATTCTGGTCGGAGAGTGATGCCAGGAGCAGGAAGGTTGATCCGCCGTAGCTTTCGGTGAGCTGATAGCTGTAGGGTATGTTCCAAAGGGTCTCGTTCTGGTCACCGAGAGAACCGCCGGGAGCGAACATGTCGTTGTTGGCGCAGAAGAGTGAGAGATAATCCTTGGCGAGGCCATGGTTGGCGTTCACGTCATGACGGTTGATGATGGCCTGGCAGTGGTCCCAGCATTTCTTCCACTGGGGAGTGCCGGTGAATACTTCCGCGTTGAGGTAGAATTTGGCCAGAAGAGCTTCCACGCCGTCGATGCCTACGCGGCCGTAGACGGGAGTGGCGGTCGGGAAATTGGCGAGTACGTCCTCAAGATCGTCGGTCACGGCCTTGAAGAGTTCGGCACGGGTCATTTGGGGCGGTTCCTCACCTGTGGCCTGGGTGTCCCAGGCATAGGCGGCGTTGCCGAAGAGGTCGATCACGTAGAAGTAGCTGAGATCACGCAGCGCGCGGGCCTCGAGTCTGAACTGATCGATCTCTGCCTGAGAGATGGCCTTGTCGCCTTCGCCGCCTACGGCGATGTCATATGTGCCCAGATTGTTGAGCAGACGGATGAAATCGTTGCAGATGGCGATGTGGGTATACAGGCGGGAGTATGTGCCGAAGATGTTTTCGTTGTTGGAGCTCCATGTGTTGGTGCAGAGGTCAAACACGCCGGAGTCTTTCCAGATCCATGAGCATTCGTCGGTGGTAAACTCATTGAGCATGAAGATGGCGCGGCTCCAGCAGCTTCGGCCGTTGTCGAGGCCGGAGATATCGGACGAGCCGGCACCGCCCTGACCCGAGATAGCGATTCCGGAGTAGCACTTGGCCATGGTGCCGCTGATATATTCCCGCGGATTCTCCTTGAACTCGGCGGGAGTAAGGGTGCGGGAGTCGGCGGGAAGCTGGTCGAGGTCGCCCACACAGGAAGAGAGAGCGAGCGTGGAGGCCAGGGCGCCGAACACTAAAAATCTATTGATATATGATTTCATAAGATTTCAGATATTTTGGTGATTTAGAAAGTGGCTACGACGCCGAGGTTGAAGGTGACGGGACGCGGATATACGCTGTTGTCGATACCGTCGAATACTTCGGGGTCAAGACCTTTGTATTTTGTAATCACGAAGGGATTCTGAACGGCGCCGAATACGCGCAGGCGCAGGTTGTCGTTCAGCAGGTGGGGCCATGTATAGCCGAGGGTGATGTTGTCGCAGCGTACGAAGCCGGCGTTTTCGAGCCAATAGTCGGAAAGATAGGTATTGGTAGTCTGGCCGCCCTGCATGTAGAAGTCTGCCTTAAGAAGGTTGCTCAAGCCGTTGCGGTATGTCTCCGAGAGTGTGGAGTTGCCGGCCAGAGCGTTGTTGTATACGTAGTTGCCGATGGAGGCGCGGAGCTGGAAGCCGAGGTCCCAGTTTTTCCAGGTGAAGGTGTTGTTCCACGACATTGTCACCTTGGGGTCGCGGCTATGTTTGATCACGAGGTCGTTGGAGTCGATGGATCCGTTGCCGTCCTGATCTACGTAGGCGCCTTCGATAGGCAGGCCGTTCTGGTCGTAGATCTGCTCATAGAGCATGTAGGAGAACGCGGGATAGCCTACCTGATGCACCTGCACTGTGTTGCCGTTGCCGCCGGAGATACCGCCGGTCTGCACATAGGTGCCTTCGTTGTTAAGCTTGGTGATTTCGTTCTTGTTCCAGGCTACGTTGTATGTGGTCTGCCAGGTGAAGTCGTCGGTCTCGATCACGCGGGCGCCGATGGTGGCTTCCACACCTATGTTGCGGAGTGTACCGATGTTTTGGTCGAGCATGTTGGTGGTATACGCACCGGGGGTGGCTGTCACGAATGAGAGCAGGTCCTTGGTGTTGCGCAGATACCAGTCGAGGTTAACGGTGAGGCGGTTGTTCCACCAGCCCATATCCACGCCTACGTTCCATGTGGTGGTTTCTTCCCACTTCAGGTTGGCGTTGTAACCGTTGGGATAGTAGGTGTTGGAGATTACGTTGCCGGGGGCGGTGATGCCCAGATTGGGATCCTTGAGGTATTGGCCGTTCCACATGTTGGGATAGAACGATCCCTGAGTAGACATGGAGTAGGTGGCCATGTAGGGGAACCATCCGCCTACGTCCTGCTGACCTGTCACACCCCAACCGAGACGAAGTTTGAACTCATTCATGTCGGCGCGGTATTTCTCCATGAAGGGCATATTGTTGATCTTCCATCCGAGAGCCACGGAGGGGAAGAGACCCCAACGGTTGTCTTTGGAGAAGCGGGAAGTGCCGTCGTCACGCAGTGTGAACGTGAGCAGATAAGTGTCCTTGAAGTTGTAGTTCAGACGGCCGAAGAAGCTCACGAGCATCAGATTGCCGCTTGAATAGGGGTAAGTGATGTAGGCGGGGGCGCCAACCTGATAGATCGGTGCGGGCACGCCGTCGTTGAGTGCGTAGGGGCTTCCGATGTATTTGGGATCGATTCCGTACTCGGTGGCCATGGCCTGATCGATCACGGCCTGGGGAGTGAGCACGTCGCCGCTCGACATGAAGCCGTTGGAGAGCATCATTGTGCCGTTCGAACGGTTGTGGTAGTCGAAGCGCTGCCAGGAGTAACCGGCCATTACGTCAAGGTTCGACTCTATGGCCTCGAAATCCTTCTTGTAGTTGAGATAGAAGTCGAGAAGAGTGTTGCGCTTGAGTTCGTAGTAGTGTTCATATGTGCCGGCACCGTTCTGGAAGTTGTTTTTCCAGGCTGTGGGTGAGTTCTGGGCGATATAGGTGTCGGATGTGGATTTGGCCACGTCATAGCCGAGGTTAAGATTGGCGTGCAGTTCGGGAAGGAAATGGAACGCGTAGTCGATCTGCAGGTTGCCGTTCGAACGCCATACATCGGAGTAATTCTTCTTGTCCTTGATCATGGCAAGAGGGTTGAGCGATGCGTTTACGTTGAACTGATGTTTGCCGCCGTATACGGTGGTGTAGCCGTTCCAGAAGTAAGGGAATTCCGCGTTTCCGGATTCAAGGTTGCTCATCACGGGCACGGTGGGGTTGAAAGACACGGCGGAGCCTACGGCACCGGTGTCGGCCCAGTCGTTGCGGATATAGTAGCCTTTCACGTTGGCGCTGACTTTGAGCAGACCGCCGAAGAATTGCGGAGTAAGATTGATACCGGCGGTGACGCGCTGCATTCTTGTATCCTTAAGGATACCGGAATTGGAGGCGTAGGAGCCGCTCACGCGATAAGGCAGGAAGCCTACTGTGCCGCCTACGGAAAGATTGTATTCATGGCTTACAGAGGTGCGGAGCACTTCGTCCTGCCAGTTGGTGTCGGCGTCGCCGAGTGCCTGGGCTGCCTTGGAGTCGGCTCCCCAGTAGTCGCGGATCATCTTGGAGTAATCGGCGGCGTTGAGCACTCCCCACGTCTTGCGCGGTGTGTTTACGCTTACGTTGGCCGAGAAGTTGACCTGCGGACGTCCGCTCTTACCTTTCTTGGTGGTGATGATGATCACACCGTTGGATGCTCGCGAACCGTAGATGGCCGTGGCCGAGGCGTCTTTAAGGATTGTCATTGATTCGATGTTGTCGGGGGCGATCATAGCCAGCGGGTTGCCCATACCGGAAACGTCGCCGGATGCCAGGGGCACACCGTCGAGCACGATGAGAGGATCGTTGCTGGCGTTGAGCGAAGCGCCGCCGCGGATACGGATTGTAGCCGATCCCTGGGGAGAACCGCCTGCTGTGGTCACTACCACACCGGGGCTGGCGCCGGTGAGAAGATCCTGGGCCGAGGTGGCGATGTTGGCGTCGACCTCATCGGGCACTACCATAGCCACGGAACCGGTGGCATCGGACTTCTTCACCGAACCGTAACCGATCACTACTGTTTCCTTCAACATTGTGGCGTTTTCTTTCATCACAATGTTGATCTGAGTACGACCATTGACTTGAACGTCCATGGGATCGTAACCCACATAGCTCACCACGAGGGTAGCGTTAGGATTGACGTTGATCTGGAAATTACCGTCGATGTCGGCGGCCGTACCGTTGGAGGTACCTTTCTCCATAACCGTTGCGCCAATGAGGGCTTCGCCCAATTCATCCACCACTGTGCCGTGCACGGTGATTTTCTGGGCCAAGGCAGGGAAGGCTAACACGAGCACCATAAGCATGGTGACCCAAAGCTTCCGATTCAGATGCAAACAAATGTTCTTCATGCAAGAATGAATTTAGTTCTACATTGGGGGTTATTAATATTTATTAGTCTCTATTCCTTAATTTTGGCTTCTACGTTTCCTATCACGACTCTCACCTGAGTTTCTTCTGCCGCGCAATTGATTCGCAGCTTTTGTATTGATTAAGATTCCGGTTTAGCCATGGTGAATTTCAAAGTTAACCTTTCATGCCGCACCATGCATCTTTTGGCGAGGGATGATTTTTTTGTTTCTAAATGCAAAAATAAGCATATTTTTTTATTTTTTTTGATTTTCATCAAAATTTTAACATTTTTCTTCCCGTCAATGCAGATTTTGTCAATTCATCCATCCGGGTAGCCGTGATTGCCATGATAACCGTGAAGGCTATCATAGGCATGATAAGAACGGGCAAACCTTATGGGATTGCCGAATAGCCGCGGTAGCTACGATAGACATGACGGCTATCTTAGGCAAATCTTACGGGATTGTCGGGCGAACCAAGAAAAAAAGCCGGCTGTCTCGCGACATCCGGCTCTCTCCCTTGCTCTTACTCGAAGAGCAATGTGATAGAAATTACTAATGTATATAACCCAAAATTTAGACAATTCATGTTTTTCTACTGACGGCTTAGAAGTAAGGCTGTCCAAGTCATGAAAGTGTTGTACTGTTCACGAGCCACTTGAGCATGGCTCGGTCATGTCTTGACGTATCGAATAGAAAAAAGCATTTTTACTGCCGTAGGGCTGAATCCAATCCGTGGATCGGTCTTTAGGCCTCTACGCTTTTCGTTTCTATGTTGGTTGTTGTGTTGCGTTCTGATGTTGATTGTTGTGTTGTTTTGTCTTATAAACGGCACCGCGCATGTAAATATTAGTAGAGATATGTTAAACTATGCCAAAAATGAGCACAAATATCAATTTCACAAAACTTTTTCTCGGTTTCTTAAAAAAGAAACTTGCGGGTTGCTGACCCGCAAGCTCTATTTCTATTTCAGGCGTTATTCCTCTTATCGTTCGGTGATTATGGGAGATGTGGGAGGGATGGGAAGATTGCGGGCTAAATACCGGCACGGACCCGTACCTGTTTGACTTCAGGCGGTTACGGTTTTGGCTCGGACTGCGGTTTCTGCACCTTCACTTCTTCTATGCGCGAAGCCGTCATTTTCAGCACGGTGAAGGTGATGTCGCCTATCTCGTAGGATTGTCCTTTCTCCGGCAGGGCCTCAAGGTTGTCCAGAAGATATCCGGCGAGCGTGTGGTATTCCTCGGATTCTTTGAGATCGAGTCCGTAGTCTTCGTTGAGGGTGCTTATTTCGGCCCGGGCTGAGAAGATCCATTCTCCGGGCGCGATCTCGCGCCCTATCGCTTTGCTGCGATCGTGTTCGTCTTCTATTTCGCCGAATATTTCCTCTACAAGGTCTTCAAGCGTCACCAGTCCGCACGTACCTCCGAATTCGTCGATTACTATGGCAAGCGTGCGTTTTTCAGACATCATGCGCCGCATCATCTTGTTGGCAAGCATGGTCTCAGGCGTGAATATCACGGGTTTGAGCCGTTCTTTCCAATCTCTCTCGGGGGTAAACAGTTCGCTTACGTGTATGTAACCTATCACGTTGTCTATATCTTTTTCGTAGACCACAATCTTCGACAGGCCTGTATCCATAAAGAGCTTGGTGAGCCTGTCGCGAGTAGTGTCGGTGACGTTTACGGCCACTATCTCGTTGCGCGGTATCATGCAGTCTGATATCTGCGTATTCTTGAAATCGATTGCATTATGGAATATTTTCACCTCGTTCTCTACGGAATCCCGCATTTCTTTGTCGTCAAGACGCTGGTCAAGGTAAGCGTCGAGCTGGTCGATGGTGAGGGTAGCTTCCTGTTGCTCCACCGCTTTTATTCTGAAGATTGACATCAAACCTTTTGATATCCCCGACACCATAAGGGATACGGGATAAAGCACTATGTAGATCAGATACATAGGTAGCGCCAGCAAGCGCATCATGAAGTTAGGATTGATACGGAAGGTGGCCTTTGGAAAGAATTCTCCGGTGATAAGAATGATTCCGGTGGATATCAACGTATTGGCAATCAGGGTAAGGGCTTCGTTATGAAACCATCTTTCGAGCATTGGATTGAGAAGGATGGAGATGGTGATACCGTAGATTACCAGCACTACGTTGTTGCCTACAAGCAATGTGGATATAAACATGTCTTCATGGCGCGAAAACCTGCGGATTATCCTGTCGATAAGTCCTCCGCGGGTAGCGTCAATCTCCATTCTTACCTTACTCGACTGCACAAAGGCTATCTCGGTGCCCGAAAACAATCCGGACATCAGAATCGACAACAGAGTGAATATGAGTGCCGCGGTAATTGACAATTCTTCCATAGTTATATCTTTCTCACACTTTTATTACTTTTACAACCCGTAAGTATTTTAATATTAATGCCACTGAAACAAGAGTCCGCACAACATCGCCTCCCCGAAGCGAGACCCGACAATTCTTAAATTAGCGACATTATTCCTAATTCCTCTTTCCTCTTTCCTCTTTCCTCTTTCCTCTTTCCTCTTTCCTCTTTCCTAATTTATAACCGCCAAAGAATCGCGTGCTGCCAGAGCGTCCTTATCCATGGGGAAGATTCCCATCGGGCGGTGCACGTTGTATTCCGTCATCTGTTCGTTGGAATGAAAGCCGTATCCTTCGAGCATATGCGTGGCGTTTTCTATATGGATAAAGGAATCGCTATAGATGGTATGGCGGGTCTGGTCCCAGAAGAGCTGTTGCGACAAGAAAAGGTCTTTTGGCTTCTTCCGGATTTCGACATGGCCGTCAAGTCGCCACAATTGTTTGTTTTTAAAATACTTGGCACTGTCGGCAGCAACCGTGGCTATTACCTTGAATCGCCTGTCGTATTTTTCAAGATATACCCCCTGCGGAAATACCCAGTAAGGTTCGCGGGCCTCATCGAAGACTTTCCACACCGGGGCTACGATCTTATACTGCACATATCCCGAATCGGATATCAGCGTGGATACGTTCAGAGTGGTCATGGTGGCCATGGTGTCGGTATGCAGTCCGGAGGCTACGTTGAGTTTTGTCTTCTCTTTGCATCCGGGGAGCATCGTGAGCGATACTATGGCCGCACTCATCACCAGCGGCAGTATCCTTAGATTCAACATCTTGCACAGTTAATTGTTTGATCCGTGGGGTTAACTTGGATCCTTTAACGGATCTTGCGTTGGTAGAACCAGAGTTCGTTGAAGTTTACACCAAGGGTTATATTGAAGTAGTTTTCTCCGATAAGTTTCTGGGGATGTGCCTGACGATGACGCCATTCGAAGCCGATATTTATCACCGTCTTGTCTTGCGGCGTGTTCAGGCCGAATCCGCACGTAAGGCCGTATTCCCTCACCCCGTTGCCGTTGATATTCAGATAATCGTCGGTATAGAATCCACCTATACGATAGGCCACTCTCTGAAGATAGCTGCCTCTGATCTTGGGCACATATTCGGCTCCGACGGCGTAGCGCGTACGGTTGTTGAAGTTCATTCCGGAGAAGATTATATTGTCGGGATGGCCGGTCTGGGTAAGGGGGGAATATTTAGCCTTGGACCATTCCTGCCACAGAAAGTCCAGCTCTACCACCAGTCGCGATGAGCGCGCGTGGGTATAGTTGATGCCCGCGCCGATGGATGTAGGCGTATAGTAATTGCCTCCAAGCTTCAGGCTTCCCACTGTGTCGGGCAGGCTCTCCTGCGTAAGCTCCTGAATGGTGGCCCAGGAGTTGCCGTGCATCGACTTTTTGGGTGAATATGTGAGGCCAAGGGTGATTTTGTCGTTTTTGGTGATCTTCTGAGCATACTGGGCACCGATGTTGATATCCCAGTCGCGCACCTGCATCACGTGCTCAAACAGCGAGCGTCCGGAATTGCTCGGATTGGTGTATACGTCGTTTACGATATTGCCGAAATTATATGACACGTTGAATCCCAGGGAGAAACCTGCTATACGGCCGGCAAATCCGAGATACGCCATATTGATACCGCCGGATCCCTGATTCTCAAGTGTGCCGTGGGTCACGTCGTTGCCGAAGGCATATCCCACTCCCGAATAAGGCAGCAGGCCTATTGAGCCGCCGAAATGGTCCGATAGCGGAAACTGCATCGTGATGTAGTCAAGGCCACCGCCCGTGCTGTTGGCCTTCGCCCCGTTTTCCGTGCTGTGGATAAACGAGAGATCGGCTCCCAGATCAAACAGAAACGTCAGTGAATCAATGGCTGCGTACGATGCGGGGTTCATCACGTTAATCTGACGCCCGGAACTCAACGCGTAGCCCACGCCGCCCATCTGACGCTGCATGGATGTGGCCCTGTCGCCAAGGATTCCGTAGCCATACATGGAGTAGGGCGTGGAGATGTTTTGCGCCTGCAGACCCATTATGCCTGCTATGATCATCAGTAATGCTACTGCTGTTTTACTTGTCTTCATATATTTTGGCTTTCTCTTTTTGCCTTGAATATTTGTATATATTATAGATTCCCACAGCCACCAACGTGGGCTCCTCTTTGATTTCACGAGCGATTTCCGGGGCTATCTCTCGAAGTTTCATTCCTATCCGCGCAGCGTCTCCTCCGGTGAGATACAGTCGGCTTACCCCGTTCTCCTTTTTAGCCTGACGGTAAGCTCCCGCTATTTCATAGACCGCTCCCATCACTGCTCCGGAGCGTATGGCCGTGGCGGTGTCGTATCCTACTGTCGGCACTTCTCCCCTGCTGTCTACTTCAGGCAGGAGTCTGGTAAAGTTATGAAGCGCGCAGATGCGCATACGGATGCCCGCGGATATGTTTCCTCCCCTGAAAATCAGAGAATCATCACCGCCGCGTTCGAGCACGTCGAGCGTCAATGCCGTGCCGGCGTCCGCTACCATACTGCCTGTTTTGTCCTCCAACATACCCACTCCGGCTGCGGCGGCTATCCTGTCGAAACCGAGTGTGGAGGGTGTGGCATACGATATTTCCATCGGCAGCTCTGTAGTCCGGTCTATCACGTAGTAGGCATTGCCCGTATTCTGCCGGAGCGCTTCCCTTATCTCTTCTCCGTCGCCACACACTGTGCAGATGGCTCCGTCGTCAATATGCAGAGACCGGAGGAAGTCGCCAAACCTTTCAAGACCTTCTCCCATCTCTTTGATGCCACCTTCGGGCACTTCTTCCGTGCATTCCCCCACCACAGATATACTCTGCGGGCCACAACGCAAGGCGGTTGCCTTGATGCGGGTGTTGCCACGGTCGATTGCCACAAAGACGTTTCCTTCCGGTGTCATCTTCTTTTTGCTGAACTTGAAATGTTTTTATTATCGTTGAGGGCTTTCATCCACTTATCCCTTACGGCTCACACTCTCTTTTTTCATGCGGAATGCCACCATCCAGGAGGCTATCAATTGAATGATGGCCCCCACAAGGCTGAAGATTATCGTATCGCGAAGCACGGCAAGCGGGCCGGCCGTGATTATCAGCATGTTTTCCACTCCGTATTTCTGAGAGTTGTAAAACCAGAAAAAGCCGCCTATACAGAAAGCGATTCCGGCCCAGAATTCCAGTCGGCGCAGTCTTCGCAGCCGCAGGCTGTCGGAAGATGAGTTTACGTTGACCATACGGGCCACCGTGAATGTAAGCGCTCCGGCTGCAAATACCCACTTGAAGTATTTTATCATCTTCAGTGAGTTGGATATCATTTCTACGGGATCCGAAAAGAGTGTGGCGGCGAATGGCGCGGCCAGTGCCACAGCTATCAATATAAGACCCGCGGTGGCAATATTGTCCACAATCTTCCTTCGCTTCTCAAGATTCACGTCTGTGGTCTCGGCAGGTTTGGTCGTTTTTTTTGACATTGTCTATTTTTGCTTTGATGGGTCCGTGGCGCCTTCTCCGGATTTATCCGGAGTCTCAATCATATATACATCCTCCGTAGGACGCTGCATATGAAATTGCTCACGGGCAAGATGCTCTAAATCCGAACGTCCGCCCACTATGGCCTCACGTCGCTGCCTATAGTAGGTCATTGAGTCGTTCTCTTCCTTTATGCTCTGTTTGAGCTGCGATATGCGTTGGTCATACTCCATATTGAGCGACATGGAGGTCTCTTCATTGAAATAGAGCACAAGCACCACCACCGCTCCTATGATGATAATAGGAAGATGAGATCTGCGTCTGACCCAAAAATTTGCTTTTTTTATCTTTTTTCCCATATAAGGAGAGTCCGGTTATTAGTTTTATGGAGAGTCCGGTTATTAGTCTTAAGGAGAGTCCGGTTTGTCTTCGGCGGCACAGTATATCCGCCGGCAATTTGCCTTCACCATGTGGAAGACGGTGAAATTCCACAAGGTCTGGGGCGTTATCTTGCAAAATTAACTATAAATCCGCGAATTTATGCTATTCAATCCTCAAAAAATGTTAATTCGAGTAATCCATTCTTCCTCTTGGTTGTTATAGATTTATCAAGAAGATATTGATTTTCGTTCCACCCGACTTTACAATTCTCGCATTCTGAGAGACTTCCCCACACCATGTATCTTAGTAGTTTGCTTGAGTTTAAGTCACAAAAAACTACTACTATGGCTGATTCCACAAGTTTTAAAGAAAGACTCCTCTCCCTTCAGAGTAATCTTCTGAATTTCGCATTTCAGCTGACCACCTCCAAAGAAGCCGCTGAGGATTTGCTTCAGGACACCACGCTTAAGGCGCTCGATTCTGAATCCAAATACGTTGACAACACCAACTTTAAAGGGTGGGTCTTCACTATCATGCGCAATATTTTCATCAATAACTACAGGCGCGACGTAAGAAGCGCCACTATTATTGATACCACCGACGATCTGTATCATCTTAACGTGACGCAGGTCTCCGGGCTGCCCACTCCCGAGGGTTCCTACTCCGCCAAAGAGATCGGCGAGGCAATAAATAATTTCAGTTACGATTATCGCGAACCCTTCACGCTGTATCTCTCAGGCTATAAATATTCAGAGATAGCCTCCAAGATGCACTTGCCGCTGGGCACAATCAAAAGCCGCATTTATTTCGCACGCAAACGCCTGCAGGTGATCCTGAAAGACTACCGCGACTGAAGCGGATTGCAATCCCGCTTCTCCAAACTATTTAAGCAGATCAGGCCGCAGTCTGCGCGTGCGCTCCAGAGCCTGGTCATAACGCCATTCGGCTATCTTGGCCTCGTGACCGGAAAGCAGGATTTCCGGCACTTTCCATCCCTTGTAGTCCGCCGGACGGGTATACACCGGAGGTGCAAGCAGATTGTCCTGAAAAGAGTCCGAAAACGCACTCTGCTCATCACCGATCACCCCCGGCAGCAGTCTCACTATTGAATCCGCTATCACCGCCGCCGGCAGTTCTCCCCCTGTAAGCACATAGTCTCCTATGGATATTTCCTTGGTAATGAGATGCTCACGAATCCTATAGTCAATTCCCTTATAGTGTCCGCAGAGTATGATTATGTTATTGAGCAGCGACAGTGAGTTCGACATCTGCTGGTTAAGGGTCTCTCCGTCGGGCGATGTGAAAATCACTTCATCATATTCGCGCTGTTTCTTAAGGGCCGTGATGCACGCATCCACAGGCTGGATGGTCATTACCATCCCGGCTTCGCCTCCAAACGGATAATCATCCACCTTCCGATGCTTGTTGAGTGTGTAATCTCTAAGATTGTGAACCACAATCTCAGCCAGCCCTTTATCCGTAGCTCTCTTAAGTATCGAACAGTTAAGCGGGCCCTGAAGCATCTCCGGCAATACGGTTATTATATCTATTCGCATTTCGATTGGGTGTGACGTCTGAATTATTGAAGTTGACCACAACAATTCGGCCCCCCCGAAGACGAGGGAGCCGAACAGGGTTGTATCTGGTTAGGTTAGAGGGTGTCGGAATCAATCGATTTCCTCATCGGCTTCGTAGCCACCCATTTCGCGGATAGCGTTTTTCAGCATCACATACTGCTGGAAGAGGTGGTTTACGGGCACTTCGTCCTTGGTATAGTCGTGCATCGGGCTCTTAAGGAAGAAGCTCAGGAAGCGTTGTGTGCCGTAGCGTCCGGCGCGTGCTGCCAGGTCGCTGAGCAATACGAGGTCAAGACAAAGAGGTGCGGCGAGAATGGAGTCGCGGCAGAGGAAGTTGATCTTGATCTGCATGGGATATCCCATCCATCCGAAGATATCGATGTTGTCCCATCCTTCCTTGTTGTCGTTGCGGGGCGGATAGTAGTTGATACGTACTTTGTGGTAGTAGCCGTCGTGGCCGCCGGGCTCGGCGCCGCCGCAGTTGGCGCCATAGAGGTCGGGCTGATCCTCAGGCACGAGGATTGACTCGAGTGTGGAAAGCTTGCTTACTTCTTTTGTACGGAAGTTGGCGGGCTCGTCGAGCACAAGACCGTCGCGGTTGCCGAGGATATTGGTGGAGAACCATCCGTTCAGTCCAAGGCAGCGGGTGCCGATGATCGGTGCAAAGCCGGATTTAACAAGTGTCTGACCTGTCTTGAAGTCCTTGCCGGCGATAGGCATCTTAGTTTCTTCGGCGAGCTCCCACATTGCGGGGAAGTCCACGGTAGTGTTGGGAGCACCCATGATGAAGGGGCATCCTTCCTTGAGGGCAGCGTATGCATAACACATGGAGGGGGCGATGTGCTCGCGGTCGTCGGCCTTCATAGCCTTTTCAAGGACGGCCACGGTGCCGTGATATTTCATGTCTACGGGCACGTATACCTCTGTGGATGCGGCCCAAAGCACTACCACGCGTTCAACTCCGCTTTCTTTCTTGAAGTTGCGGATATCTTCGCGAAGACGCTCTACCATTTCCCAACGGGTGATGTCGCCCATTGTGTTGTCACCTTCCAGACGCTTTGCGTAGTTCTTGTCGAATGCAGCCTTGAGAGGTTTGATCTTTTCGAGCTCTTCTCTTACCGGCTCGATGTCTTTCTCTTTGAGAACTTCTGCGTTGATGGCTGATTCATACGCATTGGCGGGATATACGTCCCATGCTGCGAATTCTATATCTTTGAGGTCGGCAATGGGCACGATGTCTTTGTAGTGAAGATACTTCTTGTCTGCTCCTTTGCCTACACGGATCTTGTCATACTGAGTCATAGAACCGACAGGCTTTGCCAGACCTTTGCGGGTCATCATCACACCTGTCATGAAAGTGGTGCTCACGGCGCCAAGGCCTACCACCATTACGCCCAACTTGCCGTTGGGTGCTTTTGCTTTTTTAGCTTCCATAAATTGAAATTCTATTCGATATGTTTTATTTTCTAAATTTTGTAGAGCACCCGAATGGATGCTTTGCCTGCCTTTTGCAGGTTATGAAATAATTGGGACTTCAAAATTACAGGCATTTTTTTAACCGACAAAGTTTTTCTGGAAAAAAGATAGCGACCCAATTGTTAATTATTGTTAATATTTTACCTTTATTGTTAATATATGTATATCCTAAACAGTTTACTACTCCGAATGTTAATATTTCTTAAATACGAAAAACCCGCCTACCTTCCGCTTCAACCAATAGAAACCAACCATCCCCACTCCATCAACCATCAACCATCAACAATCAACAATCAACAATCAACAATCAACAATCAACAATCAACAATCAACCATAAAGATGGAGTTTCTCCATCTTTATATCAACCATCAACAATCAACAATCAACCATAAAGATGGAGTTTCTCCATCTTTATATCAACC
>JAMPGE010000001.1:209822-221457 GCA_023664085.1 Muribaculum sp.
ATCAACCATCAACCATCAACCATAAAGATGGAGTTTCTCCATCTTTATATCAACCATCAACCATCAACCATCAACCATAAAGATGGAGTTTCTCCATCTTTATATCAAGTTGTAATTACGCTTCGGATATCAGCCCCGAGATCCTGTATGAAGCTCATCAAGGGTGTAGTGATAGGATGAAATGATCTGTAGATGTCGGCTCCGGCAATAACGTTTAGGCACGATGGCTTGCATTTTATGTTTACCACCTTCCCGGGATAGAACAGATCTCCGTCGATATGCGCGGGGCCCTGATCAAGACGGGAAATATCGGCGCCGGATATGCGGAATGTGTCTACAAGCATATTGCGGTCCAATTGTCCGGAGAGCAATTGTATGCCGGCAAGGGCCTGCATCATAAGCGGGCCGTCGTGAATCACGGTGACGTCCAGCAATCCGTCGGTCAGTGAAGCTTTGGGCGCGATATAGGCATTGTTGCCGTATTGTGATGCGTTGCACACGGCCACCAGCACAGCCCTTTCGGTAATTATCTTCCCGTTGATCGACAGTGCGTATACATTTGGGTGAAATTTAAAAAATTCAATCAATGCGCTTTTCACATACGACATACGTCCGCGGCGTTTTTCCCGTGCGAATTTTTCAGTGACGGCAGCGTCAAAGCCCATTCCGAATGTGCAGAAAAAGGGGCGTTCGTTGGCCAGTCCGCAGTCTATTCGAATGGTCTGGCCATCACGCAGAATGTCACAGGCCTTTTTAAAATCCTGCGACAACCCCAATGAGCGGGCCAGTCCGTTGCCCGATCCGGTGGGAATGATTCCGAGGGTCACACTTGATCCTACAAGCGTGGAGGCCACTTCATTGATCGTGCCGTCGCCTCCCGCCACAATCACCTTGTCGAAGTCTTGGTCCACAGCCATTTTGGCCAGCGTCACGGCATCTTCCGGACTTCCGGTGATTTCAGTAATTATGTCGGCATCTTCCGCTGACAAAGCATCAGAAACCAAGCCCGGCACCTTATCTTTGGGACGGGTGCCGGAGACCGGGTTGATTATCAGTAATATTTTTCGCGTCTCTGTCATTGATGATGCGGCTCTTGCACATTCAGGATCCGATGAATAGAAAGATACCGAAAACTAATTCCCAATTCCTCTTTCCAAATTCCTCTTTCCAAATTCCTCTTTCCAAATTCCTCTTTCCAAATTCCTACTTCTCCGAGGTCTTGCTGTAGTATTCGTAGCTCTTCTTGGAGTAGCCGTAACCGTAGCGATAGGCGGAGCCATAACGGGCATTGGTCATGGAGTCGTTGAGGATTACAGACATGTTCGGGTATTTTCTTTCGCGATACAGACGGTCGAGTTCGGAAAGCATCGTGCGTTCGAACAGACCTACGCGAACCACGAAGAACGTTCTGTCGGCACATTGAGCCACAATCTGCGCATCTGCCATCATCTCTACCGGCGGACAGTCGAGGAATATGTATTCATATTCGGAGCGCAGGTATTCGATAAGGTTTTGGAATCGCTGGGTTTCAAGAAGTTCAGTCGGGTTGGGCGGGATAGAGCCTACGGGAAGAATATCAAGTCCATCGGCAAACGCATTGCGTACGATTACGGGATCCACATCGTGGATTGCGCCGGCCAGATATGTGGCCAGTCCCTTGTGAGGGGCTTTGACGAAGCGGGAAAGAGAGGTGCGACGCATATCGCAGTCCACCAGCAACACTTTTCTGTGCTTCAGCGCCAAAGCTATACCTAGGTTGATTGCGGTGAAAGTCTTGCCGCTGCCGGGGTTGAACGATGTGAGCATGATCGTGACGGGAGTGGCGTTGGCTGTGATAAAGTTGACGTTCGTACGCAGCACTCGGAAGGCTTCGTTTACGATGTCGCGGTTGCCTTCTTCCACCACTATATCGCGCATAATGGATTTGCGATCGCGGTGACGTGTGGGATCCTTGAAGTAGGACACCGACTTATGTCTGGAGTTTTTGAATCGGGGCACTTCTCCGATGATGGGGATCGACAGGCCTTCAAGATCCCTGCGTCCGCGCACCTTGGTATTGGATGCCTGAATAAGGTAGATCGAGCCAACCGGGATTGCCAGACCCACGGCAAATGCCACGAGCAGAATCTGATTGCGGTTGGGAGCGGTGGGCACGCCGGTGGACTCCGGACTCTTGATCACACGGGTGTTGACTTGAAGCACTGCCTGTGAAAGTTCGTTTTCCTCCCGCTTCTGGAGCAGATACAGATAGATCGATTCCTGCACTTTCTGCTGGCGCTCCGCCGAGAGCAGGTAACGGGCCTGACGCGGGCTGGCGGCCACACGGGCAGTGGCGCTCTGTTCGTTGCGTTCAAGGTTGCGGATACTTGTGGAGAGCGACACTTCCTGATTGTCGATCGATGAGAGAATGGAGCGGCGCAGGGCGGCAAGACGTGAATCATATTCCTGCACCACGGGGTTGGATTCCGATGAATTGGCTGCCGTGGAGTTGCGTTGCATCATCATGGAGTTGTATTCGCCGATGAGGTTCTCAATGTTGCCGCTGCCGAGACCGGTGTTGACAGGGAGCACCTGATTTCTGCCTTCGGTGGATACGTAATTACGCAGATAGCGCGCCATCTGCAGTTGGTTGTTCAGCCCGAGTATCTGATTGCTGGCATTTGCGCTTTCCTGCATATAGAGGGAGGAGGCCTGCGATACGTCGGGGATCAGATTGCTGCTCTTATAGCTGGATATGGTGCCGTCAACGCTGCCGAGCTCCGATTCCACAGCGGCCAGACGTTCGTCGATAAACTGGTTGGTGTTTGCCACTATCTGAGCCTTGGCATTCACCCAGTTTTGCTTGTAGACCTCGATGATAGTGCTGAGGATATCTTTCGCCCGGGTGGGATTCTGGTCTACGCATGACAGATCGATGATACTGGATTTCTTGGTCTGGGCCTCCACCTTCACTTCATTGCTGAAGATGGCCACGGCCGTCTTCAGTGGGTAGCGCTCCACTATGATGTCGAGGGGTTCTCCGGCTTTATAGAAGGGCGATGGCGTAAAAGTTACTACTCCGCTTCCGGTGGCAAGGCTTTGTCCGAGTTTAAGGCCGTTGACTGCCACAAGTGTACGGCCGTTGATTTCGGCTTCTTCAAGATTGATATTGCCGTTCTCATCCACCGTAAAGTGGATTTTTGCATATTCTTCGGGGTTGGCGTCGGGGAAAGCTACGGTCACGGGCACGTCCTTTCCATAAAGCAGCTGGTCGTGAAACATCCCTGGCTTTCTGTAGCTTACGTCAAGGTTCAGTTTGAGCACCACATTTATCATGAGGTCCGGCGACTTGATGGCCTGCACCTCATCTTCAATATTTGTTTTGGTCTGCTTGAGGCCCATTTGCTCAAGGTCTACGCTCGCGGATCCCAGAGGGTCGGTGGATTCGTCGCGGAGAAGTATGGACGCGGTGCTTGTATAGGTCGGCGGCGTACTTTTGTAAATGACCCAGCCGATACCTACGCATATAATCACGGAGAGCACGATCCAGTACCAATATTTAAGGGCTCTGGTGAGTACGTCGGATACATTCACCGTAGGCACCAGATTCTTATTGATCGATGATTCGGAAGGCTGCACTTCCTGAGTGTTTTTATTTTCTAAGTCCGCCATTTTGGATCTTGAGTATTATTGTAATGAGAATAGAAACTTCCTCCACAACCTTTCAATCGCCCGCAATAACCATCATAACAAGTTATGAATCAGCAATCAAAAAGTTGTTATAGGATTCGGAGGAAGACAATCACGGCAAAATTAAGAATTTTTAAGGTTTTGTCCAAATTTTTTTAGAGTGCGCCTTCTAAAAAAATTATAGGTAACGCAGAAAATATAAAGTTTCATAAGACGAACTCTTAGAGCTCAGTATTGTCTTTATTTCTGTAATGCGGATGTCGGCTCAAAAGTTCTTTTCGCAGCCGCCGCCGGTCAAGATGCAGATAGATTTCCGTGGTGCCGATGGATTCATGCCCCAACAGGGTCTGTATCACCCGCAGACCCGCTCCCCCCTCCAAGAGATGGGTGGCAAAGGAGTGGCGCAGCGTATGGGGCGATACTTTCTTATGTATGCCGGCCGCCTCCGCAAGCCCTTTCACTATATAAAATACCATCACCCTGCTCAGCTTTCTCCCTCTTCGGTTAAGAAACAGAATGTCGGCATCCTCCCCTTTCGGTTCGGGCAGCATCCGGCGGTTCACAAGCCATTCCTCTATCAACGACGCCGCCACGGGAGAGAGCGGCACAAGCCTCTGCTTGCTCCCCTTACCTTCCACTATGGTCCACCCTTCCTTGAGATTGAGCAGGGATATTCGCATTGCGGTGAGTTCCGACACGCGCAGTCCGCTTCCGTAAAGGGTCTCGATTATGGCATGATTACGCAGACTTTCTTCTTTTGAGGAGTCGATGGATGCGATCATGGCGTCTATTTCCTCCACCGACAATACGTCGGGCAACGCGCGCTCCGTCTGTGGCGATTCCAACAGACGGGATGGATCGCTCTCTATCACTCCCTGCATCTGAAGAAATCCAAAATAGCTTCTTATCCCGGAGATGATTCTTGCCTGACTTCGGGAGGAAATGCCAATGTCGTTGAGTCCGGCCACGAATTCCCGGAGTGTGTCGATGCCCGCTTCTTCTATAGAGATCCCCTCTTCTTCAAGAAATGACAAAAGGTGGGCAGCGTCCGACACATAACCGGATACTGTGTTGGCGCTGAAACCGCGCTCAAGCGTTAGATATGACTCAAACTCCTGAAGCATTTTTTTAATGAGGATGTATCATAAATCGATTTTAGAAAATTTAGATTTGCAACATACTGATATTCAGCGATGCAATTTTCCGATTCTATCGAATTTTAGATTTATGATACACCCTCGTGATTTATGAGTTTATATATCCGAGGATTTATGCAAGGGTTTTGACAATCCTGTGAGCGATTATAGGATCCTGTAGGAGTGCAGTTCGCCTTGTCCGGTGACCATGAACAGTGATCTGCCGCGCCCTTCCAAAGCGATTCCTCCGCGATCCAATCTTTGGATACACCGGGTGATCTCCCCGCTGCCTTCAGGGGTGGTGTCGGTGAGCAGCAACGTCTTTCCCGTCCCTATTATATATAAGGTGTGGTCTGTAAGCACTCCGGCCTTGGGAGCCACTGTCAACGTGGCCTCTTCGGGCGGAATGCGGGCTGTGCTTATCCTGATATCCGAACGGGCAGCTCTGAGTGCCGCGGAATATACCCTCACTTCTTCCTTACTGTAACGCGGTGAGATCCATACTCTGCGTGTGTCAAGATATCCGGCAAGTCGAAGCAGAAGGTACGCAATGCGGGCTGTGCCTGCGGTTATGGCAGCCGAAGATCGGTTTTCGCGCAACGCCTTATCCACATCCTCGTAGCCGTACCATCCATAAAGGCGCCCGGGCATGAGCACATCCGTCACCAGCCTGTAGGCCAATGGCGAATGCACTCCGTAGCCGTAGGTATGGCGGAGTCTTTTATACAGACTCCATATCATCTTTCATTCAGATTGCCTCCGCGGCGGCGCTTGATTACAAGCATCACCAGCGATCCTGCACAAAGCAGATATACTAGTATCACTGCTATCACGCCCACAGTATTGGTTACTTTCAGTGACTGCGGATCGAACCTGAACACTACTTCATGGCTTCCGGCGGGCAATTTCAACGCTCTGAGTACGTAGTTGACCCTTCCTATTTCCAGAGGCTTGCCGTCTACTGTAGCCTCCCAGCCCCAGGGGAAATAAACCTCGGAGAAGACGGCCACACCTCCCTTTGCCGAATTATACTTATATTCCAGCTTGTTTGGCTGATATTTTGTGAGGTAGATGGTATCGCCCGGTGTTTTTGCCGACGCAGTGCCCAGCACGTTGGTGAATTTCCTGTCGGCCACGGCCTTGACAGCCGCGGGCAGAGAATCAAGTGCCTTCATTTCACTGTCGGCCCCATCCACGTACCGCAGGTCTTCCACAAACCAGGCATTGCCCAAAGCGTCCGGATTGGGGTGAACTTCGCCGTTTGAAATGAAATACCTGGCGTTGAGCATATTCAGCACCTGCGGATTTCCTTTCTGTATCTGGTTTGTGATCAGGTCATTGTAGCGCGTCAGCTTGGCGGCGTGATATCCTCCTACAGTGTTGTGGAAATACGATGATCTCGCCGAGTTGAATCCATCTACGTCCATCACTCTGTAGTGTCCCTTATCCTTTAGAATCTGCGCGTCGGCAGCAGTCATCTCAAGCACCGACTGCGCCTCTGTAGGGGCCACAAAATTTTCATGGTCCACGTATCGTTTATTGACGCTGAAAAGGTCGATGGTTGTAAGCAATGCCAGCAAGAGCGTGAATGCCACTCCGCTGCGGTATGTGCCGCGAAGATATAGCCACGTCACCGCGCTCCCGAGCAGGATGAAGATCAGCGAACGCAGAGAGTCGGCGCTTACCATATCCAGACGTGCCTGCGATATCTGGGAAAGTACTCCGGAATAGGCGGGATCGGCTATCAGTCCGTTTTGTGTGAGGAATTCCATTTCCGATGAGGAGAACGGACGTCCGAACACCGAGGGAACCAGCCAACCGAGCAGACAGATGAATGCGAAAACGCCGGCCACGCAATATGTCACGGTGCCGTATCGCTGCAGGAAGTCGGGGGTCTTTATTATTTTTACGATGCACATTATTGCCAGCACGGGCACACAGAATTCCAGCACGACGAGCATGCTTGCCACCGCCCTGAATTTGTTGTACATCGGGAAATAATCTATAAAGAAATTGGTGAAGGGGGCAAAATTATGGCCCCAGGCAAGGAGTATGGACAGAATCGATGCGGCAAACAAAGCCCATTTCACCGGCACGACCCTTCTGTCGTCGACCACAAACATCGCCAACACGGCCAGCAGCAATACGAACGCCCCTACATACACCGGGCCGTTGGTCATCGGCTGATTGCCGAAATACTGCGGAAACTGGCTGAGAAATCCTATCTCTTCAGGCGACGCGTATGAATTCTGCACCGTAGGAGTCTGTGCCACCGAGAGCAGGGAATTCTCTCCTCCCACTGGCTTGATCGTAGCGCCTCCCTTTACGTTGGGTATGAGCAGAGTGAATGTCTCGTCCACGCCGTAGCTCCAGGCCGTGATGGCATCGCGGTCCATGCCGGATGCGTCGGCCGACGGCGCGCCGGTGCCCGTTGCCGACAATTCCGTAGCCCGACCTCTCACGGTCTCTTTTGAATATTGGAGACTGTTGTAAAGGCTTGCGGAGTTCACCGCAAAGGCCACCGCCCCGGCTGCCAGCACACACATGGTGGCTTTGCTCCATTCAAGAGTCTTTTTATCCCTTATGGCATTCACGAGCCACGCTATCATCAGGAAGAGTATCACAAACATGAAGTAATACGTCATCTGCGGATGATTTGCCTGAAGCTGCAAGGATGCGAACAGCGCCGTCAAGGCGGTGCCGTAGAGATATTTTCCGCGGTAACACAAATATATACCGCCTATCGTGGGGGGAATATATGCGAGGGTCACGAATTTCCATATATGGCCCGCTCCTATTATTATTATAAAGTAGGAGGAGAATCCCCAGGCCAAAGCTCCAAACAATGCTACATACCATTTTTGCCTGAAACACAAACACATGATGAAAAATCCTATCATCATGGCAAACAACAGACCTGCCGGCGAGGGCAATCCAAGAGTGAATACCGTGTTGCACCAGCCTATCAGTTCGTTGGCCTCATACGTAGGGGCTATCTGGAAATTGGGCATACCGCCAAACAAGGAGTCCGTCCAGCGGGAAGATTCCCCGGTGGCCTCGTGAAATGCCTTCACCTCCTGACCGTTGGCTATCCCTTGAATGGAATCGTGCTGCTGAAGCACGTTGCCTTCGAATACGTCGGGGACAAAAAACAAAATGGCTACGACTGCCAAAAGCAGCGCAGCCATCAATGTGAGTATCGTATTTTTCTTATTCATCTATATACACATGAAGTTCGCGGTTCATGCTCTGCTCAAGGGAGATGAGGGTTTCTGTTTTGGTCACACCCGGAATATGCTGAATCATATCGTTGAGAATAACCATAAGGTTCTGATTGTCTCTCGCATAAACCTTAATAAGCATTGAGTAGGGGCCGGTGGTGTAATGGCATTCCACCACCTCGGGTATCTTGGAGATCTCTTTGGCTACTTCTCTATACATGGAGCCCTTCTCAAGGTTTACACCCACATAGGTACATGTGTTGTAGCCGAGACTCTTGGGATTAACAGTATAGCCCGATCCCGTGATTACCTTCATGTCGATAAGCCTCTGGATACGCTGATGGATCGCAGCACGCGACACTCCGCATTCCACGGCCACATCCTTGGAAGGGATACGGGCGTTTTTCATGATAATGCTTAGGATCTTTCGATCAAGTCTGTCTATTTTATCCATTTTTTAAGGTATGTAGTTTGCAGGTTCGTTTTATGGAATATTATCTTATGCTCTGTTTGCCCGGGGTTCACTCTTCCCGGGCCATCTTATCGCCATATGATCATGCACCACACTGCATCTTTTCGCCATATGGCATTCTTTTCGCTTGCAAAATTAGCTGATATTATCAAAATTTGCAAAAAAAATATTAATTTTGCAGTAAATTCTGACAAAAGGTCCCGTTTTTTACCTTCAAAGGGCCTTTTTTCGCTTTTTGTTCCTTCTCCCCTCCCCTCTTTTTCCTCCCTCTCCTCGTTTTGTTTCACGCTCGTTATTGAATAAAATATGGAAAAGAAATTCAAACGGACACTTATCACCTCCGCGCTGCCCTATGCCAACGGCCCGGTGCATATCGGCCATCTGGCCGGCGTATACGTCCCGGCCGATATATATGCCCGATACCTGCGCATGAACGGCCGCGAAGTGCTATTCGTAGGCGGCTCCGACGAACACGGCGTGCCCATCACCATCAGAGCCAAAAAGGAGGGCATAACCCCTCAGGACGTCGTAGACCGTTACCACAATATCATCAAGGATTCGTTTGCCGAACTCGGCATCAGTTTCGACGTCTACGGCCGCACTACCTCCCCCACCCACCGCCGCGTAGCCTCCGATTTCTTCCGCAAGCTCTACGACAAGGGTGAGTTCGTGGTCCAGACCTCCCAGCAACTCTACGATGAGAAGGCCGGTCAGTTTCTCGCCGACCGATACGTCATCGGCACTTGCCCCCACTGCGGCAACGAAAATGCCTACGGCGACCAATGCGAGGCCTGCGGCACTTCCCTCAACGCCACCGACCTGATCAATCCCAGATCCACCCTCAGCGATTCCACTCCCGTGATCCGCGAGACCACCCACTGGTATCTCCCTCTCGACAAATGGGAGCCCCGTCTGCGCGAATGGATTCTCGAAGAGCATAAGGAATGGAAATCCAACGTCTACGGCCAATGCAAGTCATGGCTCGACATGGGGCTCCAGCCCCGGGCCGTGAGCCGCGACCTCGACTGGGGCATCCCCGTGCCCGTGGAGGGCGCAGAAGGCAAAGTGCTTTACGTATGGTTCGATGCCCCTATCGGTTATATATCCAATACCATCGACTGCGTGGGCGACGATTGGGAGAAATGGTGGAAGAACTCCGACACCCGAATGATTCATTTCATCGGCAAGGACAATATCGTGTTTCACTGCATCGTGTTCCCCGCAATGCTTATGGCCGACGGTTCCTACAATCTCCCGGACAACGTGCCGGCCAACGAATTCCTCAATCTCGAAAACGACAAGATCTCCACCTCACGCAACTGGGCCGTGTGGCTCCATGAATATCTCCGCGACCTCCCGGGCCGACAGGACGAACTCCGTTATGTTCTCACGGCCAATGCCCCCGAGACCAAAGACAACAACTTCACCTGGGCCGACTTCCAAAGCCGCGTCAATTCCGAACTCGTAGCCATCCTCGGCAATTTCGTGAACCGCGTGGTGGTGCTCGTGCAGAAATATTATGATGGCTCAGTGCCGCAAAAAAACGAATTCACCCCGGAAGACTCCGCCATGATCGCCGACGTAAAGAGCACCGTGGAGCGCCTTTCCACCGACATGGAGTCTTTTAAATTCCGCGACGCCTCAAAAGAAGCCATGAACATTGCGCGTATCGGCAATAAGTATCTGGCTGACGCCGAACCGTGGAAGGTGATCAAATCCGACCCCGCACGTGTGGCTACCGTGCTCAATCTTTGCGTGCAACTGTGTGCTCAGATTGCCGTTGCCTTCGAGCCTTTCACTCCCTTCGCCGCCGCGAAACTCAAGTCTATGCTCGGCATCGACACTCTTGAATGGGACATGCTCGGAAATTTCGACCTCATCAGGAGCGGCGACAAAATCTCCAACCTCGGATTGCTTTTTGAAAAAATCGAAGACAGCGTTGTCGAGGCTCAGGTGCAAAAACTCCTCGATACAAAGAAGGCTAACGAACAGGCCGCCTGGATTCCCGACCCTGTAAAGGAAAACGTTGAGTTCGAAACCTTCGAAAAGACCGATATCCGTGTAGGCAAAGTCCTGGAGTGCTCCAAAGTAAAGAAATCGAAAAAGCTCCTTCAGTTTAAAATCGACGACGGCATGGGCGGACGCACAATCCTCAGCGGCATAGCCCAAAGCTATGAAAACCCCGAAGAACTCGTAGGCAAGGAAATATGCTTCATAGCCAACTTCGCGCCCCGCAAAATGATGGGTATAGAATCCCAAGGCATGATTCTTAGCGCAGTAGGCTCCGACGGCAAACTCACCGTGATTGGCCCCACCGGCCCGGTGGCCCCGGGAAGCACCGTGGGCTGATCAAGCGGCAATCGCTGCCGCGCAAACGCCCCCGCGCAACCCGCCAAACCAATGAAATACTATAGTTGATTACTTGTTAAGCGGCCACAAAGTGTTAACAACTGTTAATATTGGCCAAAGTTTTATTAACAAGTGTTAAATATTTCAAGATTTGAACAAAAAAATCTGAAAAACGCTTGTGGCAAAAAAATAAGTTGTAACTTTGCATCGTTTTTGATAGCAAATAAAAAATTGTTTTATTATTTTAAATTTTTAGGAAAATGAAAAAGATGATTCTCGCTGCTGCTGTTCTTTTCAGCGTAGCTATGGTATCCTGCGATGGCAACAAGAAAGCAACTGACTCCGCTGCTACTGAAAGCGCTGCTACTGAAAGCATCGTTGCTGAAGAAGTAACTGAAAGCGTAGTTGAAGAAAGCGTAGCTGCTCCCGTTGCTGAATCTGCAGAAGCTCCCGTAGAAGCTGCTAAATAAGAATAGCACAGACAGCTTATAGTTCGGCATTAAGCCGAACAAAAAAAGTACAGAAGCCGTAAGTCCACAGGACCTGCGGCTTCACCTTTTCCATCCCTCCCCATCAGCCCCATCGGCCCCATCAGCCCCATCAGCCCCATCAGGCCCATCAGGCCCATCAGCCCCATTAGGCCCATCAGGCCCATCAGCCCCATTAGGCCCATCAGGCCCATCAGCCCCATCGGACCCATCAGCCCCATCAGCCCCATAAGCCCCATCGGGCCCATCAGGCCCATCAGCCCCATCCGCCCCATCAGCCCCATCAGGCCCATTAGCCCC
>JAMPGE010000001.1:221557-280702 GCA_023664085.1 Muribaculum sp.
TTGACTTTCAAGACAAGTTATTTTATGGTTACAAATTATAGGAAAATTCAGATATTTTAGCGACATAGAATCCAATTCCTAATTCCTCTTTCCTAATTCCTCTTTCCTAATTCCTCTTTCCTAATTCTGAGGCTATGAAGTCGGGTACTGACTCGGCAGTGTTGGGCCCGATCACTATGTCGGCCGTGGCCTTCACCTCTTCCGATGCGTTGTCCACGGCTACAAACACATCGGCCACTTCCCTCATGGAAAGATCGTTTACGCTGTCGCCAAACGCTACGATTCTTTCCGCCCCGGCTATCGATGCAAGTTTTCGGATGGCGTTGGCTTTGGTGGCGGCGGCGGGAAACGCTTCGAGCATATCCACTTTATTGCCGTAGATATCGGTATAGCACAGAGCGTTGATCGGTGCCATTTCTTTTGTCTTTTCATATACCTTGCTTCCCGCTCCCTGAGGCACCATACCGTAAAAAAGCAATACATTGTCGAGCTTGTCGGGCATGGGTTTGTCGATGTGAAACTTCTTATAGGGAGAATTGAGACGCTCATTCATAAAGGCCTTCTCAATGGGGTTTAAGTCGCCCTGATGATAAATGTCGATCATCGAACCATTGAGGGTATATACGAATGTTGGCACATTATATTGTCGGTAGATCTCAAGCAGACGGGCAGGAACGTCTTCCTGCATAAATTCCGTTTGGGTATAGAGATTTTGCTCTCTTTGCCAAAGGGTGACTCCTGTCATCACTACAGTTGGCAACTGAAGATTCACATCCTTTAGAAGAGGGCCAACCGTGGCAGGAGTGCGCGCCGTGGCCACGCTGAACGTCACTCCCCGCCTAATCAGGCTGTTGAGTTTGCGTATTGTGGAGGGTTCGAGTATGGCCTGAGTGTTGAGCAACGTGCCGTCGAGATCCGAGATATATAGTGTTTTTGTCATTTCTGTCTTAATACCCCGTTTCATAAAGTTTTAAGGCTTAGGGGTGGTTTCGGGCGAGGAATTTTCGTTACCTTTTGTCTCTTCGTAGATGGCATCCTCCACTTGGTCTTCCACCACACAGGCAGTCTGCCGCGTGCTTCGAAAAAATGAGAATTTCTTCTTTTGCGCAGGACTGGATATCTCGGTTTGCCCAAACTCTTTGATCTCCGTATATTCCACATCCACCGCATATTCGGGCGGAATAATGCGTCCTTCGGAAGAGCGGGAATATCGTTGGGAACGATTATAGCCGCCGTAGGAATGCTGCCGTTCTTCGCGTGAGCGGCGCTGTGCCTCGGCCTGGGCCTTGCGGATTTTCTCCTCTTCCTTGCGGGTGGGCATGCCGAAAGTGCGGCGCACACGGTCTTCCATCCACCCTCTGATCAGGGAGAAGAGCCATTTGCTCCAAATAGGCCAGGTAAGCAGCAACAATATGATTATTATAAATGTATATCCCATATACTTACGGCGTTAATAGCCAAATTCAACTTCAGTGGCGGGCGAAGGGAAGCTGCGACAGACAGACGTAGAACAGCACAAGCCACGCAAGGCCGCCGGCTCCAAGACACGCCACAAACACCACCGCTCCGAGTATCAGCAAATATCGTGCCTCATTTGTACGCCAGCCGTAAGTTTTGAATTTCATGGAGAAAAGGCGTAAGGGCGACACCATCAGCCAGGACTCCACCACTGCCACGGTTACGAAAACCGGCCAGGCGCGAAGCGCCATCACTCCGCCGCTGAGAATAAACGAATATCCAATCCAGAAAATGGCATTCGCCGGGATGGGCAGTCCGATGAAGCTTGTGGTCTGACGGGTGTCTACGTTGAAACGGGCAAGTCTCAATGCCCCGGCAAGGGGGATGAGCATGGCAAACCATACCGACCATGCCGGTGCACCGGTCTCTTCCAGCACGTTGAATACAACTGCCATGGGAGCTACCCCGAAACTTACAAGATCACACAGCGAGTCCAGTTCTTTCCCGAGATTTGTGTAGGCATGCAGCATCCGGGCCGTAAATCCGTCGAAAAAATCGGCCGCAGCGGCTATTCCGATAAATATACAGCTCCATTGCCATGCCTGCAGGCTGCCTATGCGCTCAAAGCCCCGGAAGGCAAGGAGTATGGCCACCAAGCCGCACGCTATATTGGCGAGGGTGATTACGTTGGGAATATTTCGGGTTACTACATTCATCTGATTTTTGCCGGAGACTTGTTCCGGATATATATACCTAACAAAATCGGGGGTAATTTAGACCACTCCCCTTTGATAAAATTTTTCGTGCCCCGCGAGAAACCTATCGCTCCGGAAGAATCGCCAGAGGGGTAAGTCCGCCGCGCGTGGTTTGCCCGAGCGAAAGAAGCACCGTGGATTCCACCGGAAGATAGATATCCACCCGCGATCCGAATTTAATAAATCCAAGGTGATCGTCGATATCAGCCTCTTCTCCCGCATGGGCATACGTCACAATACGCCGGGCCATGGCTCCTGCTACCTGACGCACACATACCTTATGGCCTTCGGGCGTGACGATGCCTATTGTGCTGCGTTCGTTTTCCGTGCTGCTCTTTGGTAGATACGCCGAGAGGAAGCGCCCGTTGTGATGACGCACATACACCACCTCTCCATCCACCGGAAACCAGTTGGCATGCACGTTGAGAGGAGACATAAACACCGACACCTGTATGGCTTCGCCCTGAATAAACTCAGGCTCTGTCACTTTCTCGATCACCACCACTCGCCCGTCGACCGAACTCACCACCCGGCCCTTGCGCGCTCCGCGGTATACCCGCTTGGGGCAACGGAAAAAATTGAATACAAATGAATAGAGCAGAAACGATCCCGATGAAAATATTATTGACAATACCTTCAAAGGCATCACGAGCCACACCAGAGCATTCAATGCCGCCAGCGTAAGGAAGAGAATCACCAGAATATTGGTGCCCTCATGATGTATTTTCACTCTTTTCAATTTCAACGTTTGCCGCTTTTTTACTTTTTTGCGTGGAGAGAAAATTCTCCCTGCCGATCGAGAGTACGTCTCATAAAAATTTAGCCTTAGGAGCGAGACGAACTCTAAGGACTCGGCGGCTCATTTTGCCGACATGCCTTAAATTTGTCCAAAATTAATACATTTGGACGTGATTGCAAAACTTTTCCCCAAATTAGAGACCATCTCCGCTTTTAAACCCTCTTTTCACACCCGCTTTCGCTTTTTTTTGCTCTTTTGGGCAATATTTGCTAACTTTGCGGGTCAGTGGAATTTCCGCAATTTTCCCGAATTTTCGTTATGAACATTTCTTATAAATGGCTTAAACGCTTCATCGATTTCGACCTCTCTCCCAAAGAGCTCGCAGCAGCCCTCACTTCCCTCGGTCTTGAATGCGACCAGGTGGAGGAAGTGGAGTCTATCCGCGGCGGTCTGCGTGGTGTAGTTGTGGGTAAAGTGCTCACTTGCATTGATCATCCCGATTCCGACCATCTTCATATCACCACGGTGGATCTCGGCCAGGACCAGCCCGTAACCATCGTCTGCGGCGCTCCCAACGTGGCTGCGGGCCAGACCGTAGTGGTAGCCACCGTAGGCACCGTGCTTTATCAGGGCGACAAAGAATTCAAAATCAAAAAATCCAAAATACGCGGCGTGGAATCATTCGGCATGATCTGCGCCGAAGACGAAATCGGTGTGGGCAAGAGCCACGACGGAATCATGGTGCTTCCCGACGGCATCGCTCCCGGCACTCCCGCCGCCGAATACTTCAACGTGGAAAGCGACTACTGCCTCGAGGTGGAACTCACACCCAACCGCGTGGACGCCGCCTCCCACTACGGCACCGCCCGCGATCTCAAGGCATGGCTCGCCCGCAATGCTTTCGACAAGAATCCTCATTCCGACATGCCGGTCATTACCGTGCCCGACGAGTCTGCCTTCAGCGTGGACCGCAAAGACGGCGCCGCCGCCATAGAAGTGATCGACACCGAAGGATGCCCGAGATATTCCGGCGTCACCGTGCGCGGTATCAAGGTGAAGCAGTCTCCCGAATGGCTCGCCCGACTGCTCACCACGGCCGGTCAGCGTCCGATCAACAACGTGGTGGACATCACCAACTTTATCCTGCTCGGTCTTGGCCAGCCGCTGCATTGCTTTGACCTCGACAAGGTGAAGGATGAGAAGATCGTGGTGCGCACCTGCCCCGAAGGCACCCCCTTTACCACCCTCGATGGCGTGGAACGCAAACTCAACGCGGCAGACCTTATGATCTGCGATGCCGAGAAGCCGCTGTGTATTGCCGGCGTATTCGGCGGTCTTGACTCCGGAGTCACCGAAAGCACCGAAAACGTATTCATAGAGAGCGCTTGGTTCAACCCCACCCGCGTGCGCCGCACGGCCCGACGCCACGGTCTGAGCACCGACGCCTCTTTCAGATATGAACGCGGCACCGATCCCAACATCACCGTGTTCGCAGCCCGCCTTGCGGCTGTGATGATCCGCGAACTCGCCGGCGGTGAAGTATGCGGTGACGTTGTCGACGTGCTTCACGCCGACACCGCTCCATTTGAGATGGATTTCTCCCTCTCTTACTGCATGAGCCTCATCGGAAAGCAAATCCCCCGCGAACTCGTCGCGCTCATCCTCAAGGCCCTTGAAATCGACGTCCAGCCCACCGAAGATCCCGACGTGATCCATCTGCGCGTGCCCCGGTATCGCGTGGACGTAACCCGTCCGTGCGACGTGGTGGAGGAGATTCTTCGCGTCTACGGCTACAACAACGTGGACTTCCTCTCCGAGACGCACACCAACCTCTCCAAAAAGGGTCCGGCGGACCAAAGCTATTCGCTCCAGCAGCTCACAAGCGAAATGCTCACAGCCCGCGGTTACGTGGAAATTCTCAACAATTCGCTCACGGCGCGCCATTATTACGCCGACTCACAGAAATTCCCCGAGCAGTCTTGCGTGAAAATCATCAACCCCCTCAGCGGCGACCTGTCGCTGATGCGCCGCACTCTGCTCTACGGAGGCCTTGAATCGCTCGCCCACAATATCAACAGGAAGGCCACAGATCTGAGGATGTATGAATTCGGCAATCTCTACGAATTCAATGCCGCCAAAGAGTCCACGACCGAATCCCCCCTCGCCCCTTACAGCGAGCGTCCGGCCCTTGCTCTCTGGCTCACCGGAAATCACCACACCCTCTCGTGGAACTCCCGACAGGCCGAATCATCCGTATTTGACCTCAAGGCCGACGTGCTCGATATTTTCCGTCGGCTTGGTCTTGACACCCGCTCTTTGGCATTCTCCCAAGACAGCGATGAAATCTTCTCCGCCCGCCTGCTTGTGGCCCTGCCCTCTGGAAAAGATGTGGCCGAAATCGGCATTCTGCGCCGTGCTCTGCTGAAGAAATTCGATATTGAGCAGGACGTGGCCTTCGCCGAAATACGATGGGACGTACTCTTCAAAGCCGTAAGCAAAAAAGAAGTGTTCTTCTCCGAGCTCCCCAAGTCGCAGCCCGTGAGGCGAGACTTCGCGCTGCTGCTCGACAAGGGCGTGACGTTCGACGCCGTGGAGCGCGTGATCCGCAAAGCCGAACGCAAACTTCTGGGCAACGTAAGCCTCTTCGACGTATACGAAGGGAAGAATCTGCCGGCAGGCAAAAAATCGTATGCCGTAAGTATCACCCTCCAGGACCCCGAAAAGACTCTCGACGACCGCCGTATAGATCAGGCCGCCGCCCGCATCGTGGAAGCCCTGAAAAAAGAACTCGGCGCCGAACTCAGATAATCAACAACAATCTACAACATATCTCAAACCCGGCAAACCATGCAAAGAAGAGACCGACACTTTCTCAGTTTTCATGATAAAGTTCAGTTAGCTTCACTGTCGGAGGCCGGACACAACACAACAAATTCACAATTAAATTCCTATGGGAAGAGCATTTGAATATCGCAAAGCCCGCAAGCTCAAACGCTGGGGCAACATGAGCCGCACATTCACCCGCATCGGTAAGGAAATCACAATCGCCGCCAAAGCAGGTGGCCCGGATCCCGCCATGAACCCCCGTCTGCGCGTGCTCATGCAGAATGCAAAAGCCGCCAACATGCCCAAGGATACCGTGGAACGCGCAATCAAAAAGGCTACCGACAAGGATGCCAGCGACTATAAAGAGATCGTATATGAAGGATACGGTCCCCACGGCATCGCAATCGTGGTGGAGACTGCCACCGACAACAATCAGCGCACCGTAGCCAACGTCCGCTCTTACTTCAACAAGCACGGCGGTTCGCTCGGCACTCAAGGTTCTCTCTCATTCCTCTTCGACCACAAAAGCGTGTTTCACCTTAAACCCGCCGACAACAAAAGCACCGACGACTTCGAACTTGAATTGATGGACTTCGACGCCGAGCTCGAACATGATGCCGAGGAATGGGTGGTTTACGGCGCTTTCGACCAGTTTGCCAACATTCAGAAATATCTCGAAGACGCCGGCATGGAAATCGTTTCCGCCGAATTCGAACGTATTCCTACCGATTACAAGGAAGTCACCGCCGAGCAGCGCGAAGCCATCGAAAAGCTCCTCGAGAAGTTTGAAGATGACGAAGACGTGCAAAACGTTTTCCACAATATGAAGGAAGAAGACTGATCGGCATAAGCTATCAGAAAGAAATTTCAAATAAATTACGACCGGGATTTGGGCGAAACCAAGACCCGGACGTAATTTTTTTATCCCGATAGGGATTCTACATTTTCCGTTTCCTCACACCGGCCTGAGTCTCGGCGCCGATATCGTACGCACTATCCACGACACAAGAGCTATCACTGCCAGACTTAGCAGGAAGTCGGACCTGTTGGCCATCTCCGCAGCCAGAAATATCGACATCATTGGAGCTGATATTATCCCCGACATGGCCGCAGCCGCTCCCAAAAATATGAAATTCGGCACCGGAAGCTCACACCCGCACCATGTGTTCATCATCACGGCAAAAGCAAAACCGAAAAATCCGCCGGCGAAAAGTGTGGGGGCGTAATTTCCCGCTACTCCCCCGCCATAATTGGCGGCGGCGCATACAAACGGCTTGATGACGGCTATTCCCAACGCGATGACGGCAAGCAGTATGGCCTCGCCGTCAGCCCCGGCGAATGCACTGTAGGAAAGGAGTACCGAATAATCCGAGGCGAGCAGCCTGTCGAGCGAGGGATAGCCCGTGGAGAAAAGCGACGGAAAAATGAAGATGGCAAGGCCCGTCATTAGTCCGGCGGATATGGCTCTGACCCAAACGCTTTTCAAGGCCTCCAGAAGACGCTCGGTGAGGTCCATGACAAAGGTGTAGTAAACGGAATAAAAGCCAACCAGAACGCCTAAAAGGATGATATACGGCATATCTCTGCCCATTGGAGGCACCGAGTTGAAGAAACTGATGTCAAACTGGTCTCCGGCAAACACGAAGGAGGTGGTACCGGCCACCAGACACCCCGCAATCAGGGGAATCACGTCTCGCGAACGCATCGGCATCCTGAGCACTTCGAGGGTGAAGAGCACTCCTCCCAAAGGCGACCTGAAGATTCCGGCGATGCCTGCCCCGGCTCCGATTCCTATAAGGATGCGCAGCTGATCCTGGTCAAGGCCAAACCAGCGTCCCAGATTGGTGCCTATGGCCGCTCCGGCAAACGCACTCGGTCCTTCTCCTCCCGCCGATCCGCCGAAGCCGAGGGTCACTGACGCGGCCAGCACAGGCGACCACATTATTCTTGCCGACAACACATGATCCCTGGAATGAAGATAGGTTTTCAATCTCTCCGTGCCGTGGTTCAGCGGGGTACGTATTATATATTTTACGAACAATGCGGTGACCACAAAACCAAATACGGGAAGTATCAAAAATGCAAAATTGGCACCGTTGGAGCCGAGATGGGAAGTGATGTGACGGGCTATAAAACTTAAAATGATATTGAGAAGAGTGGTGGCCGAACCTATGATGAATCCTGAAAACACACACACTGTGGTAAGCCGATACACTGCCGGCAACCTTCTCCATGCGAAATCGCGAAGTTTGTGTGGTGTGGGTTTAGTCATAACAGGTGCAGAATAACTTAGATATGTGATACGGAATATAACTCTGAAACAAAATAACAAAGCAAGGGGTTGAAGCAGGGGCATAAAAAAGCAGACCTCTTTCACAAGAAGCCTGCCACAATGCGAATCAATAAATGTGATTATTAATTTCTACAAACCTAACATAAACGATTTTATCTTTCTTGCTTTAATCTACACCATACTAACCTTAAAATCTTTTTTATTGCCTTATATATAGAACCATTGATTTTGTAATCGATGCTTAGGCATCAATAATTGCATCATCTTATCGCTATCCTAACACCGGATGAACAATTCATTAGTTAAGCAAGAGTAGAGAATGAAAGGATCGGGAAAAACCATGGGGTTTAATCCCTTCTTGTTTCTACGTTGCAAAATTAAAATGAATTTGGAGCGGATGCAACAATTTTTCCCCGGATATAATCAACTATATCATATAATATAAATAATTTTAACTATATTTCAGTGCTTTAGATTTTGCAAATATAAGTTCAAATATGAGTAAATATATTAAAAAAAGTTATAAATCCTTGCGCAATCTTGATGCGGGAACCCCAATTCTGTCCCTGTATTTTGCAATTGTGCGTCTTGATACGTCAAATCCTTTTTCGATCAGGAGTCGGCATATCTTTTCATCGCTCAAGGGATGGCGCTTGTCTTCGTGATCCACCAATTGCCTGATTTCAGATTCTATGCGGCGGTTGGTGAGCACGTCCTCATTATTGTCGCCTATCGTATCGCTGAAGAAATGCCTCAACGGCAGGATCCCCCACGGCGTGGCCGCGAATTTGTTTTTTGTGACTCTGGAGATGGTGGATTTATCCAGACCGGTAAGTTTCTCTATATCCTTCAGCATCATTGGTTTCATCATGGACACATCCTCGGTGATGAAATAATCATGTTGGATTTTTACGATCGCCGTCATCACCATCATCATAGTCTCCTGACGCTGTTTGAGAATATTTAGAAATTCATTGGCATCATTGTAGCGGGATATATAGAATTCTTTCCCCTTGCGGGCTTCCCGTCCCCGCGCGTTTCTTTTCAGTTGGTCCACCGCCTCCTTGAAAGATTCGGATATATTCAGTTCGGGGATGTTGTTGTTGAGCGATATCGTAAGTTCTCCATCATGATTTTCCACGATGAAATCGGGAATTATTATATTTCCCAACTCCGAATTTCCCCCGAAAGAGGAGCCGGGTTTTGGATTAAGGCCGGAAATAAGCTCAAGGGCGGAGCGTACCTCTTCCGGCGTCAGGCCGAGCGACGACTGCAACTTGTGGAAATGACGTTTGGTAAATTCGGGGAATTTATCACGTATAATCCGGATGGAGTTGTCTCTATCAGAAGACTTAGGCATTCTGTCGAGTTGAAGAAGCAGAGTCTGCCGAAGGTCGAAAGCGCCGACTCCGGCAGGCTCCAGAGAGTGAATCAGCGACAATGCCTTCTCGGCGTCGGTGTAATCCACCGAAAGTCCCTGGTTGAATTCCATATCATTGACGATTCCCTGCAGGGAGCGGTCGATATATCCATTGTTATCCACGTTGCCGGCTATGTAGCGTGCTACAGCGGCCACCTTAGGATCAACCTTTCTTTCGGATATTTGCCGCAACAGATAATCATACAGACTCTCGGAGGAGTCCATCGGAGAAAAATCGGGGATTTCATCGTCGGCACCTCTATTGTAGGCGTGCCTGAGATAATATGGTGTGTCGTCTTTGTCACCCTTGTTTTTTTCGATGGAATCGGCAGCTTCCAAGGCAGGATTGTCTTCAAGTTCCTGCGCTACGGCTTCATCCAATTCGGGGGCCGTCAGCTCCAACATCTTCACGTAGCGCAACTGCTGTTGCGAAAGCTTTTGCCTTAAGCCCAGCGAGAGATTTAATTCTGTGGAATTTTTGCTTGCCATAAATTGTAGCGGGATCAAAGTATTCCTGCGAAGTTACAATTTTTTTTATAATTTTGTAAACACCTATGGTATTTAATACCCCCGTTTCATAAAAAATTTAAGACCCCCGGCATTGTATAAATCGACTCAACTTTCAAAAACGCTCCGTATAGCTTTCCGGATGATTCTTATTGTCGGCACACTCTGGTCATGTTCATGTACCGACAATGGCCCGAAAGATAAAATCCCGGCAAAAGAAATAGCGCTCCTGAAGAATGCCATTAAGGATTCTCCGCAGTATGAAAACGATATGCTCCGCAGGATTGATTCCGTAAAGACAAAATTACGGAAGGCCGACACACAGGAACAAAGCTTCAACTCTACGCTGGTGCTGTCCGAACTATATCGGCAGGTCAACACCGATTCAGCCCTCTACTATGCCACCAAAGCGCTACAGTACGCATCCGGCGGCACTCCCTCCATGCGCCAGCGCAGCCGTATAGCCACGGTCAACGTCTTGTCTACGGCGGGTATCTTTACCGAGGCCACTTCCATCTTCAATCAGCTCAACGAGGAGCAGATGGATCCTGCCGTGAAAATCGAATATTGGATAGCCGGAAGAATGCTATACAGCTATATGCGCTCTTATGTGGTGGGACAGGATCAATATTATAGGGAATACACGTCAAGATATCTGCAGTATGACGACAGTCTGCTGTCAAACCTGCCGGAATCGTCCAGTTACCGCACGTTTGTGCTTTGCGAAAGACTCGTCACGGAGGGTCATTACAAACAGGCCGAGAGCCGTCTGAACAAATTGCTGAAACAAGTCGGACCCAACGATAATCTCCGCGGCATGGCTTTCTTTCAGCTGGCGGAGATCAAAAAAAACATTGGCACTCCTAAAGAATACGCCGCTTATCTTGCCATGGCCGCCACCACCGACGTTAAAGGTTGCGTGAGAGAAGGTATGGCCCTTCCCACGCTTGCCGATTGGCTTTATCAGCAAGGGGAGATGGACGACGCTTTCCTTTTTATCAATTTCGCTCTTGAGGACGCGATGAAGGGCAACGCGCGCATGAGAACCATCTCTATTGCCAAAATGGTGCCCATGATCGACGGCGCTTACCGCGAACGCATCAATGCCTCCCGCGATGAATTGATGATATATTTCCTTTTGGCCACGTTTATGTTTCTGATCACTTCGGTGCTGATCGTGTTGCTTTACCGCACTCTCAAACAAAGCAGGGATAAGGAACGCAGGCTTGAGTCTCTTTCGAAAATGCAGCAGAAGTATATCGGCAATTTCATCGGTATATGCTCGGGATACGCCGAACGTCTGGAGTCTTTTTCAAAGACAGTGAGCCGAAAGCTGGCGGCCGGACAGTCGGATGAGTTGCAAAGGCTTATCAATTCCGGGAAATTCACAGGGCTCCACGGTGAACAATTCAATGCCATTTTTGACAAAGCTTTTACCGACCTCTACCCGGAGTTTGTGGATGGCGTCAACAATCTGCTTCGCCCCGAGGAGAGGATAGAAGTGACCAAAACCGATGAACTCACCCCCGAGCTACGCATATACGCCTTTGTGCGGCTTGGTGTGGACGAGAGCACAAAGATCGCTCAAATGCTCCATTATTCGGTCAGCACCGTCTATGCATATCGCAACCGTATGCGCAACAAGGCGATCAACCGCGATTCGTTTGATTCCGACGTGACTTCTTTATGAGGGGTCAGGATTTTTTGGAATGCAGGTAGCGGCCGAGAAGATATTCCAAGGCTTCCCGGAGTTCGGGACGCTTCGATATAGCGGCGGCCGCTATGTAGATTGCAAACCCTGTGCATAGGGAGAGGAGAAGACACACCGCCGGGATGTCGGAAAGCATGGCCGTCGCCATACAAACGGCCGCGGCAACACACGAATAAAGAAAATAGGGAAGCAGATCCTGAAGCATGCCCGTCATTGCCACTTTGCATGCCCTGCAGGTGATACCCAGCACTATGGCCCACGCTACAAGAGAGGCCGCCAACTGCCCCCACACCAGTATTGTCATTGAGCCGAAAAATACCGTGGCCATCAAAGCCGCCGCTATCGATACATCCTTGACCACCTCGGCTGCAAACAATGCCCGCGATTTGCCCAGCGACAACAGATAATTTGAATAAAGGGAATGAAGCACCACAAAAACACCGCGGATCATCAGAATTTGAAACAATGGTATCGCCTCGTCCCATTTAGTGCCGAAGAGTGTGTGAAACAGGGGAGCTCCGGCGGCTGTGAGTCCGATCATAAAGGGGAAGAGAATAAAAGCGGTGAATCGGTTTATGCGGTGCATGTAGTCGTGGAAACGTGATAGATTGTCTTGCACCCGGGCCAACACCGGCACAAAAGAGGCGGTGAGGATCTGAGATACCGAAGCGCTGCCCATCTTGCTCCATTTCTCCGCCTGGGTATATATGCCGAGAGGCACTATGCCGTAGGCCCATGCTATGACGAAATTGTAGATGTTGAGACATACCGTGTTGAGAAAAGATGAGGAAAACACGCTGAGGCCCACACCCCATATTTCGCGAAGAGATTGCATGGAGAAGACGGCCGACGGCAGCCAATGACCCGTGGCCCATAGGATACCGGTCTTCACCACCGCCAGGCTCAGTTGCTGCCCCACGAGAGCCCAGGCGCCGAAGCCGGCAAGGGCCATCCATATGCCGAGTATGCCGGACACTATGAGTCCGCACACATTGCTTACGGCAATCATCTTTACCTGCATGCTCTTCATCAACCTGTTGGTCTGCACGATGGCCAGTCCGTTGACCACGAATATCAGAAACATCACCTTTGAGAGCGGGATAAGACGCTGATCGTGAAAGAGCGAGGCTATGGCCGGGGCCGAGAGGAAAAGTATGAGATATATCACTAGACTGACGGCGAGATTAAACCAGAATACGGTGGAATAGTCGCGGTCCGCAGGCTCCTTCTTTTGCAGAAGAGCGGCTCCGAAGCCGGAGTCGACAAAGATAATGGCGAATGCCTGAAAAATAGCAAGGGCTCCCACAAGCCCGAAATCGGCCTTGGAGAGCACATTGGCCAAAACAATCCCTACCAATGCAAACACCACCTGCGATGAGACACGGTCTATGGTGTTCCATTTCAAGGTGCGGGCGGTGGCTGTTTTTAATGAGGGTGCTTCGGGCATAGGGCTTTTTGCGGGTGGAAATTATAGGCGGCTTCAGATCGCCTGCTCTTCCTGCTCTTCCGGATCTTCCGCCTCTTCATGTGATTCAGCATCCTGAGGTTCGGGAGATGATTCAACTTCCGGGGAAGAAATTTCTTCTTCCTGACTCTGAATTGCCGCGGAGGGATCGGAGGGGAGAGAATACACCTTGCCGTTGCCGCTCTTTTTCACGGTGGGATTGCCTTTGTAATAAATCTTGGTGGAGCCGATACCTTTCACCCTTAAAAGATCGGTGGGCCAACAGCCGATATAACCTGTGCCCAGGGCTTCCACGCATGTTACCGTGGATGCCCTCAGCCGATCGGCGGCGATGCTTCCCGTGCCGACCACTCTGAAAGTGGCGTCCTGACATGAACCGGAAAGAAAAATCTTACCGCTCCCCGATATCAGGGCGGACTGCACTTTTGTAGCTCTCAGATTCTGCACGATGACCGAACCGTTGCCAATGACATTTGCCTTGAATTTCGGGCATGGAGCGGGCGATTCCACCTTCACTTCCAGATTGCCGGAATTTTCCACATATGAAAGGAAATCGGAATATACGGTGATTGTTGGCAGTCCGGGCTTTCCGGCATCTTCGGTAGTGACCTGAATTTTCAGTTCGCCGCCGCTGTTGGTAAAGATGAAAGCATCGGAGAAATCACTGATGCCGCGATAAGAAAGATATCCGGTGGAATCGGGGTTCACGCGATAAACCACATTGACATCGTCGAGCACTTTCAACTTATCAAACTGCCCTACATTGAAAAGGTAATCATGAATGGTCTGCGCACCAATCCCGGGGATAAATGCGAATGCCATAAGCAACGCCCAAATCCTGATAAATCGCATCGGCATGCCATAGGGAGCGCCCGCACGGCGGGTATAAATATCAGTCATAATCTTTTGAGGTCTAATTTGGGCGCGAAATTAATCAAAAACTATAGAATCAGGCAAAGTATTGTTGGTGGATTTGTCGGAAAATATCCTCTAAATCTGCCAAATGGTCCGCTCTGAGCATTTTTATGCGTGTTTGTCGGAAATCGGGCAGGCCCTTAAACAGAGGGGAGGCCGCCAGATGCCGCCGGATATGGAGTATGCCGCGGTATTCATCGATACGGTCCACACTTTCGTGCACCTGTCGGCGTATCAGTTCGAATTTCTCGCCGATGGAGAGAGGAGAAGTCTCACCGCAGTCGAGATACTGGCGTACCTCTCTGAAGATCCAGGGTGCGCCGAAGGCGGCACGCCCTATCATGATTCCGTCCACTCCATATGTATCGAAAGCGTCTTTGGCTTTCTCGGGTGTGGTGATGTCACCGTTGCCGATAATCGGAATCTCCATGCGGGGATCGGCTTTCAGTTCTCCGATAAGGGTCCAGTCGGCCTCTCCCTGATACATCTGGGAGCGGGTGCGTCCGTGCACTGTGAGTGCCTTAATGCCGCAATCCTGAAGACGGGGGCCGAGATCACAGATTATTTTATTTTCGCAGTCCCAGCCAAGACGCGTCTTTACCGTGACGGGTATGGATACGGCCTCTACGATTCTGCGCGTGATGTCGAGCAGCTTCGGAATGTCGCGAAGCATACCGGCGCCTCCTCCTTTGGCGGCAACCTTTTTCACCGGACAACCGTAGTTGATATCAAGGATGTCGGGATTGGCCCGCTCCACAATCCTGGCGGCCTCGACCATGGCCTCCGGTTCGCGGCCGTAGATCTGGATCGCCACGGGGCGTTCGGCATCGTTCACCTCGAGCTTGCGTACGGTAGAGTTTATGTTGCGTATCAAGGCTTCGGCCGACACGAATTCAGTGTAGACCATAGCCGCCCCCTGTTCACGGCAAATCAGGCGGAAAGAGGGGTCGGTGACGTCTTCCATGGGAGCGAGCATCACCGGACGGTGGCCAAGGTCAATATTTCCTATCTTCATAATCAGCGGAGGGTTAGGCGTGAGCAATTGGAGGGAGCCACGAGTTCGGCCACGGCGCGGAATTCTTCGGGCGTGACGCTCATCACGTGCTCGGCCATCAGCGCGGGGTTGTGGACGGCATTATGATAAAGAATGCTTTTGCCCATCGACATAGCCATGGACTCACGATTGTCGGTGCTTACAAGCAATTGTCCGCAATACTGCTCCTTAATCCGTGCGAATGTCCGGTCCGACAATCGCTTCTGCGTCAGCGAATCAAGAGTGTCGGCGATAATCTTACGGCACCTGCCGGTCTGAGCCGGGTCGCATCCGAAATAAATCATCATCAGGCCGGCGTCGCTCATCAGCGATACCGAACTGTCTACGGCGTAGACAAGCCCCCTGCGTTCGCGCAATTCCTGATTCAGACGGGAGTTCATACACGGGCCTCCCACATAATTGTTAAGAAGGAAGAGGGCGAAGCGTCGCGGATCGTTTCTTCCGAAAGTGCGGGCTCCCACTATGGTGTGGGCCTGATGGCCGTCGCGCACGCGTTCCTCATCAAAGGGTGCATTCAGCGCGGGAGGGATCCTGCACATATCCCTTGTGGGGAAATGCAGCGGGCCGAAGTGCTTTTCGAGCAGCCGCAAAAGGCGCCTGGGGTCGGTAGGATCGCTCAGATACACCACCATGTTGCCCGGTGTATAGAAAGCGTCGAGAAAATTCCGGCAATCGGCAGGCGTAAGGTTCCTCACGCTCCCGGGGGTGCCCAGGATATTGTGGGCCAGACCGGATCCTTTATATATAAGTTCTTCAAACTCATCGTAGACCGAATCGCTGGGCGAATCAAGATAAGAGTGGATCTCTTCGATCACCACTTCGCGCTCGCGGGCCAGTTCAGACTCGGGAAATCTACTGGAAGAGATGATGTCGGCCAAGAGTTCGATCGATCGCTCGGCATAACCTGCCGGAGCGTTGGTATATATAAGGGTTTCCTCTTTGGAAGTGTAGGCGTTGAGTTCACCGCCCACAGACTCCATGCGGTTGGAAATATGCCAGCTGCGCCTGCGGTCGGTGCCCTTGAAGATGGTGTGTTCCACAAAGTGGGCGAGCCCCTGCCGGGCCTGGGATTCATCACGGGAACCGGCGTTGACCGCCACCCCGATATAGCTTACGCGTCCGGCAGAGGTGTGGCAAACGGCTCTAAGACCATTGCTCAGCGTGAAAACTCTAATGTTGTCTGGAGATTCAATCATGACGTATTATTTCACCGTCCCGGTTTCGAAAGCTCTGAATTTTATTCATATTAAAGTGATTTGGTGATGATTAGAATTACAATTCAAGCTATGGAAAAGAGCGGGGTCGATGCGGGATGCAAATTTAGCTAAAAAAATTGATACGGGAAATATCGAAAAATTTTGTTGTAAATAAAAAAATTACTAATTTCGCGTGTTGAATACGAAACACGTAAAAACAAATCATAACAGATATGGCATCTGACAAAAAAATCGACACAAACGAAGAACAAACCACAATAGAGAATCTTAACGCACATCTGACCAATGCCGGTCAGAAGTTAGCCAACAATAAGAAGATCGTATGGTGGAGTCTGGGCATCATCGCCGCAGTGGCAGTGTTCACCGCCAGCTATCTCTTTATCTATCGCAACCCCCGTCTGCAGAATTCCTGGGAGGCATATAACAAGGTGCTCCTGCAGGTGCAGAAGGGTGAACTTACAGATTCCGCTTCCGCCACTCAGTATCAGCAGGTGGCTGAGCAATTCTCCGGCACTGACGCCGGCGCCTGCGCCGCATTGGCCGCAGCCGAAGCCTTCTACGACAACGGCAATTTCGATGCCGCCATCAAAAACCTTGAGAAGTTTCACAGCGCCGAGCCGGTGATCAGCACTCAGGCAAAAGTGCTTCTCGGAGACTGCTTCGTAAACAAAAACCAGCTTCCTCAGGCTCTCGAGGCTTTCCAGGACGCCATCGAGAAGGCCGACGGCAATCCTCAGCTTGTGCCGTTTATCCTCGTAAAGGAAGCCAATGTATACGACGCCCAGAAAAATTACGCCAAGGCTCTGGAATGCTATGAGACCATCAACGCTCAATATCCGGAGTTCACATTCAGCAACGGCATGACTGCCGAAGCATACATCGCTCGTGAAAAGGCACGTCTGGGCAAATAACTGAATGTAGCTGCCTCGGCAGCGTGATTTCCTCCCCCCCGCCGGCAATCGTTTCAGTCGGCTCTTGGTAAGCAAACTTTTCCATAAAATAATAAAACATTTGCTTATTTTATGAAATCGGGTCAAGTCTTTCGCAGGCATGGCCCGTTTCTTTTTTATGCCCTTTCGCCTCTTAAAAGAACTTTTTCCGGGAAGGATGGGACTGATAAGACTTCTAAGACCTATAAATCTTATATATCTTATAAATCTTATAAAACTTATAAATCTTATAAATCTTAGAGCGTGTCGGGGGTTAGCGGCCTGTGGCCGTGATGTGGAAGCAGCAGGTCTTGTGCTCGTATTTCACCAGACAGCGTCCTTCGCGACGGGCATCGTAGAGCACCTCGGCGAGCAGGTTTTTCAAATCGCCGTCATTTATGACGCGGGTGGGATTATCGGCCTTGAAATTGCTCCAGGATAAATCGAAGGTAGTGCCGAACTGATGAGTGGAACTGTCGGTGGCGTTGCGATTCACACGGCGTAGACGCTTCACGGAATGCCGCGTACGCAAAAGGCTCGTCACCTTCACCCGATAGCCCGACGCTCCCCGGGATTTAAGACTGTCTCTAAATGCTTTGCCGATGTGAGCAAGGAGTTTTTCGCCTTCCGGCACGAGATAGGGTGCGGAGTGGGTAAGTGTGTCGACATAATAATTCTCCGTGGAACTGACCTTTACTATCGGGCGCTTCGTGAAGTAGGCATCTCCGATATCGTAGATGGGATCAATTCCAAGGGCTTCCGCATACGCATACTGACGATAGTTGCTATCGTTGAATACCTTTGCCAGCGGTGCTCCCAAATCATTTAGGCGTAGATTCACCGGGGTTTCAATGGCAGGCATGGCGCTCTGTGCGGGTTGCTCTTCCCCGGGGGTATCCTCGGCAAAAGCCGCAAGCTGGGCCGAATCCACATCCATACTTATCTTGGACTTGTCTGATCCGCATCCGCAATGGATAGCTGCCATAAAAGCCAACATAGCCGAAAAAGAGAGTATATTATGCCGAATAATTTTCATATGAACCAAAATTTATCCCAAAGTTACGATTTTTTGGCGAATTTTCCGGCATGACCAGCCGATTCATCCCAAATTTATCTTTCCCTCAATCCATCTTTGGCCCGCGGAGAGCCCAGAGAGTTCATAGGGCTCATAGTACTCATAGGACTCATAGGACTCATAGGACTCATAGGACTCATAGGGCTCATAGGACTCATAGGGCTCATAGGGCTCATAGGGCTCATAGGGTTCAGAAAGGCACGTGGATTGATTTTGAACTCTATTTGCAATTGTTTGTTAAAGTTTAAAGTTCCTTCCATTAATTTTTTAAGGTCTTGGAGCCTCGTATGGGAAACACCAACACAAAAAAATCCGACAATCCGGGAAAAGGCCGCCCAATCCTGCGGCGTATTCTCAAGACCGCGGTCTGGTGCGTGGTCGGAATCGTAGTGCTTTTCGTTGGCTTTATTTGCTTTGTGACATTTTACCTGACCCCGGACCGACTCTCGCGTCTGATCGATAAAGAAGCTTCCCAATATCTTTTGGCAGACGTAAAAGTATCCAATCCGCGGTTCACGTTCTGGTCCACGTTTCCGAGATTTGAGTTGCTTACAGATTCCATCACTGTCACATCCCGCACCCTGGACAGCGTCTCGCCCCAAATTTTGAGACAGCTTCCCCGTAACGCCAAACGTCTCGCCTCCATCGGAACTTTAAAAGGAGGAATCAACATAGTGAGGTTTGTAGCCGGCGGCAGATTCATTCTCCACGACGTGGAGATCAACGATGTGGACGTTAATCTTGTGGACTACAACGACTCCGTCAACAATTATAATATCATCCCGCCCTCCTCCGCCAAGACAAAATTCGAGATGCCGTTTTTCACCGCCAATTCCGTGAAGGTGAAAGACGGGAGCCTCACATACTTCAACGCCACGGCTCCCATGCGTGGCAGCGCATTGCTTCGCAGCATTGTTCTTGCAAGGCAACCCTCTTCCGACCTTGACTATACTCTCTCCATCCCGGGCCGCATCTCTTTGTCGGCCTCGGATCTCACCGTGCTCCGGGATTTCCCGTTTAATCTCCATGGCAGGATCTCGTTCGATTTCCATCCCTTCAGATTTTCTTTCAAGGATTACGCCATCGACTTGGGAAGCACTCACGGCAAACTCAATCTTGACATGCAAATGGGCAACGATATCAACATCGACCGCCTGTCTTACTCGCTGCATGAGGGGAATCTGCTCGATTTTCTGCGTTCTATTCCGGGCATATCGTCGCCCGAACTTGACCGGCTTCATGCCGACCTCAACCTGAATCTCAACGCCCGTCTGACAAAACCGTTTGACATCACCACCGACAGTCTCCCCTCCGTGGCAGTGGATTTTTCCATCGACAAGGGATCCGTGGAATACATCCTTCAGTCCGGCAAAGTTTTTCCGCTCAATCACGACAGACTGAGCGGCACTTTCCTGTTCGACGGTCAGAATCCCGGCAACAGCTATATTGATCTTCAGCCGTTTTCCCTGTCTACAAAGGGTGTGACACTTAATATAGCAGGCAAGCTTACCAGGCTCACATCCCGACCACACTGCAACGTAAACCTGACGGCCGATACCGATCTGGCCACAGTCCTCTCCCATCTCAAACACATATCCGGCATAAGAAATATAGACGGCAACGGCAAATTCCTGTGCTCTACGATGCTTGATTTCGATTTAACGGAATTATCCGCAGCCGCTTTGAAGCAGGGGCTGGCCAACGTAAATCTGCGTGGAAATGCCCGGCTCCGTGACGCTTCGCTGGATATACCTTCGGCGGAAATGAGTGTGAAAACTACTGACGCAGTGCTTGCCTTCAACAGCTCTACCGGTGAAATCAACGCCAACGGACTGTCTGCTACCCGCATGAACATGAACCTTGACATAGGCCGGGCCAAGGCCCGCTACGGCGGTGAGAATTATGATATCTCCGGACTGCACATCAGTGCATCCGACCGACAGGGAGCCGTATCGGCTTCCAACGGCTTTTCCATCCCAGTTGATTTTCACATTACTGCCAAACGAATGGCTTACAGCAGTCCCCGGGATTCAGTATCGGCGGCCGCATCAACTGTGAAAGGATCCGGCCACTTCCCTCTGAATTCTTCCTCCGGCAGGCAAAGCATTCTTAAGCTGACGGCAGGTAAATTGGATGTGACCGCCCCTGCATTGAGTTATTCGGGCACGAACGCACTACTTTCGGCATATCTCGGTGCCCGCAGAACCAAAGTCGCTCCCCTTCCGCTTCCGCCGCGGACCACTTCAGCCGTCAATCACGCCATTCTCTCCAGCCATCGTCATTCACCGGAAATGCTCACCGTCAGCCTGCCCCCAAGCGTGAAGTCACTTCTCGGAAATGTGGATTTCAAGGTGGATCTTAGAGCCGGAAATGCTCTGCTATCCACCAGATACTTCCCTCTTGCCAACCGGATCGGCAATCTGGACTTGTGTCTGACATCGGATTCGATCGTGGTCCGCGACCTGAACATGCGGTCACGCTCCACCGGTCTGCACGTGGACGGACGAATAACCAATCTGCGCCAGTTTCTCACCAGTCCGGTGCCGGCGTATCTCGACGTAGATCTGAACCTCGCGCTCGACACTGTAAATATCAACCAACTGGCGCGGGCCTATGAGAGCGGCGTAGCCCTTACCAAAGGGGTGAAAAAGGTCAACGCGCCCTACAATGACGCGCTTACGCCGGCCGACACCCTCACATTCCTGTTTCCCCGCAACCTAAGAGTGAATCTTAAAGCCTCGGCCGACGAGACTATCTACCGCAATCTCCACCTCTATGACCTCCAGACGGATGTAAGGCTCTCGGAGGGCGACGTTCAGGTGAACCGTCTGCAGATAGGATCCGACTTCGGCACGCTCGACCTCGGCCTGCGGTATACCACCTCCGATCTCAACGATATGGGGCTCGACGTAGACGCCACTCTCAGCGACGTGCACTTGGTAAACTTCTTCCGCAACTTCCACACACTGCTGCTGATGATGCCACAGATGAAAAACCTTGACGGCACTTTAAGTCTGAGTCTTAAAGGCGGTATCTCATTGTTTCCCAACATGTACATAAATGTGCCGGGGATGCACGCCGACATGACCGTAAACGGAGAAGGACTCACCGTGCATCAGAATGATTTTATCCGTCATATCACCCGGATGCTGCTCATTCGTTCCGGAGGAGACCTTCATATCCGGAATATGACCGTGCGTGCTTCCGTCCACGACAATCTGCTCGAACTCTATCCCTTTATTTTCCAATTTGACCGCTACAAACTTGAAATGGAAGGGATCAACAACTTCAACGGCGAGCTCTATTATCATATTGGAGTGCACAAATCGCCCCTGCCCTTCCCCTTCGGCATCAATATTCAGGGAATGTTTCATCATCCCGAGCTACGGTTCGGAGGTGTAGACTACAAGCCCGAGAAAGCCGAAAAGATCGCGGGCCGCATCTACGATACCTTCCGGGTAAATTTCCCGCAGATGCTTGCCAAATATCTGCACGAATTCATAGAAAAAGCAGCCGAGGCAGACGATTCAGACAATTCGGAATATCTATTTACCGTTCCGGATTATAGAAGTATGCGCAAACTCTAAACAAGAAATCTATGACCGACGAACACTCCTGTGCCATCGAGCGCCTCAGAGCCCAACTGCAACATACGCGTGCCGCCCTTATCGATATGGACGGCGTGCTCTACGATTCAATGAAATACCACACTCTGGCATGGCAACGCACCATGGCCGAACTCGGCCTGGTATGCACCCGTGATGAATTCTATCTCTATGAAGGGATGACCGGGGCAGCCACCATCAGCCTCATCTTCAACCGCAGCCTCGGCTATACGCCCGATGCGGAGCGGATACGCCGGATCTATGCCCGCAAAAGCCGTCATTTCGTGGAGCAGGGCCGCAAAGAGACCATGCCCGGAGCAGACCGCATGCTGCAGGCCCTGCGGCATGCCGGCATCGACAGGGTACTCGTCACCGGCTCCTCCCAACAATCAATTCTCGATTCCCTGTCGGCCGACTATCCGGGCGCGTTCGCCCAAGGGATGCGGATCACGGCCGCCGACGTGGTCCGCGGCAAACCCGATCCGGAACCGTATCTGCGCGCCATGAAGCTTGTCGATGCCGATGCGCGCCACTGCATCGTGATAGAAAACGCACCTCTGGGAGTGAGGGCAGGCAAAGCCGCCGGCGCTTTCACCATAGCCGTCGCCACAGGCCCCATACCCCGCGAGGCATTCGTGAAAGAAGGAGCCGACATCATCTTCGGGTCGATGCCCGAATTTGCCGACACGCTGGAGAAGATACTCACCGCCGCGAAGAGATGACGCCCTTATTTTAAATTCCCCTACTTGATATATGTGAAAATATTGTTAAATTTGCGACAAATACCCACCCGATTTATATATGAACTATAGCATCCTTGATTTCATAAGCCTGCTGGCGTCCGTATGTCTTTTCCTTTACGGCATGAAGGTGATGAGCGAAGGCCTGCAGAAAGTAGCCGGCGATCGCTTACGCAATATTCTGGGCATCATGACAAAAAACCGTGTGACGGGAGTGATCACAGGCATTGTCATCACAGCCTTGATCCAGTCGTCATCGGCATCCACGGTGATGGTGGTATCATTCGTCAACGCCGGTCTGATGTCGCTGGGGCAGGCCATGGCCGTGATCTTCGGTGCCAACGTGGGCACCACCGTCACCACCTGGATCATATCGGCCTTCTCCTTTGAAGTAAGCATATCCGACTATTCGCTGATACTTCTGGCCATAGGCGTGCCCATGCTGTTTATGAAGAAAAGCACCTATAAATCCTTGGGAGAATTCCTCATCGGCTTCTGCTTCCTCTTCATGGGTCTTGATCTAATCAGCAAATACGTGCCGAATCTGCAGGAAAATCCGCAGATGCTTGAGTTTGTCACCAACTATACATCCATGGGATTCGGCTCCGTGCTGATTTTCTTCTTCCTGGGAATCATCATCACCATGGTGGCCCAAAGTTCGGCCGCCACGTTTGCCATAACCCTGATAATGTGTTCGCAGGGATGGATTTCCTACGAGCTGGGTTGCGCCATCGTGCTCGGCGGCAACATCGGCACCACCATCACCCCCGTGCTGGCATCTCTCTCCGGCAACCTCGCCGCCAAACGTACGGCCATGGGCCACGTGCTCTTCAACGTGTTGGGATCCGTGATCGTGCTCTTCATTTTCTATCCGTTCGTAAATCTTGTGGCCGACATCACATATGCATGCCAAGGCGTAAATCCCATCGACATCACGGCCGCCGAGGCCAGCGACATGGCCGACTCCACCCTCATCAACCCTCAGGGCGGGCTCACTGCAAAGGCGCAGGCTTCCATAGCTTTCTCCCTGGCCATGTTCCCCACCGTATTCAATGCCTGCAACCTTTTGATAATGATATGGTTCACCAAACAATATGTGAAGATCGTTTGCTGGATTATGCCTTCCAAACACAAAGATGAAGAGGAAGACTTCTCCCTCAAATTCATCGGACGAGGCATTCTTACCGCCTCCGAACTCAACATCACGCAGGCCCAGAAAGAAATCGTGGTTTATGCCGAGCGAGTGCGCCGCATGCTTACAATGGCACGCCAGCTCATCCACACCGACGAGAAAGACGACCAATACAATCCGCTCTATTCCCGGCTGGAAAAATACGAAGAAATCTCCGACCGTATGGAGATTGAGATCGGCAACTATCTGAACCGCGTGGCCGAAGGACGCCTTAGTCCGGAAGGCAAGATGCGCATCGCCGGCATGCTCCGCATCATCTCCGAAATAGAATCCATTGCCGACGGATGCTTCAACGTGGCCAAGACCCTCAACCGCAAAAACTCCAACCATGTGGAATTCGACCCGGCTATCCTCAAGGAAATAGACGCAATGTATTCTCTTGTGGACTCCGCCGTAGACAATATGCTCGACATCCTTCGCCAGATGGAGACCCCCGCCGACAACCTTATCATCTCGGCCTATAACCGCGAACGCGAAATCAACAATCTGCGCGACAGCCTTAGAAACGCCAACATATTCAACATCAACAACAAAGCCTACACCTACGAGCAAGGCATATTCTATATGGACCTCATAGGGGAAGCGGAGAAACTCGGAGACTATACGCTCAACGTGGTGGAAGGCGTGAAACACCAATTCAAACCGGCCACCGAGGCCATGCGCATATCCTGACCCCTCCTCCTTATCTTTATCCAATACCCTGAAACACCCATTTTTACAATGCGTTACTGCGTGATAATGTGTGGCGGCGTCGGAAGCAGATTCTGGCCCCTAAGCCGCTCGAATATGCCCAAACAGTTTATTGACTTTTTCGGCTGCGGAAGGACTCTGCTGCAGATGACCTACGATCGCATCCTGCCCATTGTGCCACCGGAAAGAATCATTGTGGTCACCAACCGCATGTATGCCGACATAGTACGCGCCCAGCTGCCGGACATTTCCGCCGACAATATACTGCTTGAACCGTCGCGCCGCAACACGGCTCCCTGTGCCTGCTGGGCGGCACATCATATTCTTGCCCTCGATCCCGACGCTTCCATCATCACCCTGCCTTCCGATCAGATCGTGATCAACCCCGACCCTTTCCGAAACTGCATGGAGCAGGCGTTCGACTTTGTGGAAAATTCAGACTCACTGCTCGTAGTCGGCATCAAGCCTTCATATCCCAACACTGCCTACGGCTATATCCAAGGCGGCAAACCTATGGAAAGCCACCCGGAGATCATGAAGGTAAAATCCTTCACTGAGAAGCCGGACCGCGAAATGGCCCGAATCTTCATGGACAGCGGAGAATTCTTCTGGAATTCAGGCATATTCTTCTGGACGGCCAAGTCCGTGCTCAATGCGTTCAGCGACTTCGATCCCGAGACGGCCGAAGTATTCAACGAAGGCACACCCTTCTACGGCACTGACTCCGAACAGAGATTTATCGACAATGTGTTTGCCAACGCGCCGTCCGATTCCATCGACTATGCCGTGATGGAGAAATCGCCAAACGTATTTGTGGCCGTAGCGGAATTCGGCTGGAGCGATCTGGGATCCTGGAAATCCCTCTACGATATCTCTCCTCGGAGCAAAGAGGGCAACGTGACCCAAAACTGCCGAGCTATCCTCCACAACTGCGAGGGCTCGATATTCACCGCACCCGCGGATAAGATAGTGGTGGCCGAAGGGCTCAAGGATTATATCGTGGCCTACAACGGCAACGCACTGCTTATCTGCCCCATGAGCGAAGAGCAAAACATCCGCACCATCACCAAAGAAGTAAAATCGCGCTTCGGCCCTGACTTCGTATAAGCGGCCATTCTTCACAAATTTCCTATTCTTCCCATTCTTCAGCCCATTTCATAAAATCTTATGAAATGAGCACTTTGCCATTTTTATTACTGCATTAGGCCCCGACTCATAAAAAATCAGCTTGCTGGGGGTCGCAGCCTTAGAGCTATTTTTGGCCTGCAGGCTCAGGAGCATAGCGAGCTATATGACTGAGCCAAAGGACAAAAAGAGCCCAAGGATGCGAGACATTGGCAACTTTTCCAATATGCTCTCTATTGGCATAGGTTTTGTAATACTTTTTAAAGAAATGAAATAAAGTGACATATCCCTAACCACATTTTGTTAAAAATCGTATTCAAATCCCAAATCGATTGCCATATCACATAAACCTCAATGACCATCAACGCACTCTGCTGAAGATTATCTTCCCTCCGATGTCGCGGAAACTCCGCAGGCATGACCCTTTCGATATCCTGGAGGCCATATTCTATATCGTTTACACAGGTTGCCAGTGGAGTCGGCTTCCCCTGGGATACCCTCCGCATAAGACGGTGTATTATCATTACCGAAGCTGGAGCGCCCGGGGTTATCTTGACCAGACCCTGCGGCTTCTTGTGATGATGAAAAGACAGGCATCCGGACAATCACTCTTTCCGACAATGGCCGTAATAGACAGCCAAAGTGTGAGAACGGGACTGCCACATTCCGTCTCGGGTGTGGACGGAGGTAAAAAAGTAAAGGGAATCAAGCGCCACATCGCCGTTGATAAATGTCGGACTCTGATGTCATGTCCCTTTGCCAAAAAAAATTTAATCTGAAGAGACACAAGGTAAGGAAGTTACCTTTGTCCGGCTTAGAGCGGTGCTTTTTGCCGAGTCTCGGAGGTCACGATGCTCGCATCGCTCCCTCCTCAACTCGCAAAAATCCCTCGCTCTAAGCCGCCCCCAGCAAACTGATTTTTTATGAGTCGGGGCCTAATGATCAGAAGGCACGGCCGTAGGAGCCTCTGTCGAGGCTTCTGTAGCCAATGGCCTCGGCTATATGGCGCGAGAGGACCGGGGCTTCGGCGGCCGCCTGCGCGTCCATACCGGCGCTTACATAATCGAGATCGGCTATGGTGCGGGCCACTCTAAGTATCCTGTCGAACGCTCTGGCCGACATGTCGAGCCGGGTCATACGCTCTTTGAGTCTGCCGAGACCCTCGGCATCGGGCCACGCGAATTTGTGAATATGGCGCGACGATATCTGCGCATTGCAGTGTATTCCCTTCTCGGCCTTGAAACGCTCCGTCTGCACAGCTCTGGCGGCCATGACCCTGCCGCGGATCCGCTCACTCCCCTCCTCGGGCTTACGGTCCGCTATATCGTCGAAACTCACAGGCTCTATCTCCACATGGATATCGATGCGGTCGAGCAGCGGACCGGAGATTTTGTTCATATACTTCGACACCTGACCCGGCATACACGTGCAGGCACGCGTAGGATGGCCGTAGTAGCCGCACGGGCAAGGATTCATTGAGGCCACGAGCATGAACGAAGCCGGATAATTCACCGTGTATTTAGCCCTCGACACGGTGATCACCCTGTCTTCAATAGGCTGGCGGAGCACCTCAAGCACCTGACGGGGAAACTCCGGAAATTCATCAAGAAAGAGCACTCCGTTGTGGGCCAGAGAGATCTCTCCCGGCATGGGATTGGTGCCTCCGCCTACAAGAGCCACCGGCGACACGGTGTGGTGCGGCGTACGAAACGGGCGGCGCGTCATAAGCATCGATCCGCGGTTAAGTTTTCCGGCCACAGAGTGTATCTTGGTGGTTTCCAATGCCTCGGCCATACTCAGCGGCGGCAGAATGGATGGGATCCTCTTTGCCATCATCGATTTGCCCGCGCCCGGAGGCCCCACCATCAGCAGATTATGGCCGCCGGCACATGCCACTTCCAGTGCCCTCTTCACGCTTTGCTGACCTTTTACCTCGGCAAAATCAAAGTCGTAATTTTCGGAATCGGCGGCAAACAGCGCCCGGGTATTGATCTGCATCGGTTGCTGATCAGACTCTCCTTTCACAAGAGCTACGGCCTGGGCAAGGTTTTCCACTCCGAATACGTTAAGATTATTTACCACGGCGGCCTCGGTAAGATTGTCGGCAGGTACGATAAGGTTTGATATCCCCGTCTCGCGCGCCAGCACGGCGGTGGGCAGCGCACCCTTCACCGGCAGCACGGAGCCGTCGAGCGACAATTCTCCGAGTATCATCCACTGCTCCGGATGCTCCATCGTCACCACCTGATTGGCCGACAGCAGACCTATGGCGATCGGCAGATCGTAGGCAGAGCCTTCCTTCTTAACGTCGGCGGGAGAAAGATTGATGATCGTGCGCCGCGTAGAGATATGGAAGCCGCTGCTCTTCATGGCTTCCGATATCCTTTGATAACTTTCCTTCACCGCAGTGTCGGCAAGGCCCACGATGGAGAAACCCACACCTCGGTCCACAGCTGTCTCCACGGTGACCGGAAGGGCTTCTATGCCGAAAATGGCGGCGGAATTAATTTTGGTGAGCATGGTGGGTATTTACCTGTTTTCTGAATTCGGCGGTGGCCTTCTCCACATCGAATCCTCTGTAGGAGGGGCGCCCTTTCGAATCAGTGACTATGAAATATTTGGTGCGTGGTATGGAGAGCGGCTTGATATTTTCATCGGCGAAAGAGAGCGGGACCCATCCGCGTATGCCGCCGCGAATAGTGTCGTGGCGCAATGTGCGTACCCACGCCATAGAGTCGGGCTCAATGAATATGTTCGCCACGATATATTTGCCGGAATCGCCGGGGTATCCCGCTATTTCAGCCATTTTACGCAGAGAGTCCACCACCCGCAGGTCATCATACTCAAACCCGCTGAAGTAAAGCAACGAAGTTCGTTTGGCGGCCGGCGAGATCGTGAGCCGTCCGGAATCTACGTGGAGAGTGATGTTTTTTACCATCGGCCCGTCCTCCGGCAGACCGCCGTCCATGTCGGCCCTGCTCAGGGCATCGAGCAGTTTCTGAGGGAGAGCGTCTTTCTTCAGGGACTTCCAAAGAGTGCGAAACATCTGCTCATCCTCACGCCGGGAGAATTCCGTCAGGAGCAGAAATGCCGAAAGAGGATTGTCCGTGTGGGCTTTTACATATTTTGCCACCGCAGCGTTGATCGCCGCAGCGTCCCGGCTGCGCAGAGCCGCCGTATTTTCGTGTCTCCAGACCGTCAGACCGTCGTTTATGTCATTGCCCGATATATTCCATTCAAGCGGATCCAAACCGCCTGAAATCACGATCTGATCGCCTTTTTCAGCGTAAAAACAGAGGAGCGGCCTTGTCTCCGAACTGCGAAACACGAATACCACCGTAGGATAACGGGTGGGCATTTCTTTTGAAGCCTTTCCGGCCTGCACGCCCACGGTAGTCTCCACCATGAAGCTCTGGCTGCGCGATGAAGCGTGGTGCAACAATCTGTAGCTCGTATTGCAGTCCGCGCTCAGCTTGAACTCCACTTTGAATCTGTTGGGACCGCACGACGACAGCATCATGACAAGGAATAAGGCCCAAAATAAAGTTACGTGCTTCATACGCACAAAATTAGTAAAAAAGGGCGATGCCACAAAATGAGACCGGATTTATCCGCCATTCCAGAATGACATGTATTTGTATATTCGTAGATACCTCCTGATGTTAATGCCACTATAAAAAGAATTTTTACGACATCGCCTCTTCGAGGCTCATTTTGTTTATCTTGCTGGTCCCCAAGCTAAAGCCTGGGGTTAACCATGACATCGCCTCTCCGAGGCGAACTCCGACAATTCTTAATTTAGTGACACTACTCCGGATATCCAATAACGGTACCGTATGCGGATTGCAAACCGGCCTAAACTGATAAATGAGATATGAGAAGTGAAATATGAGAAATGAGATATGAGAGGTGAAATATGATAAATGAGATATGAGAGGTCAGACCTTCTCATATCTCATTTCTCTTTTCTTTTATCCGATTTCTCTTATCTCTTGTTTTTGAGATCAGAAATCCACAGCCTCGGAGTGACGACTATGTTCGTGGATAGGTTCCTCGTAGGCCTGCTGCATTCTGCAGATAATGTCGCGCAGCTTCATACGCAGAGAATCGGGGGCTATCACCTCACAATCGGGCCCGAAACTTAACAGAGTGTCGATAAATCCTCTTGTTATTACGAGATTGAGATGGAAAATAGCATAGTCGTTTTTTGAGTAAATCTCTTTTTGCGAACTGTGCAGGGGGCATTCCGTCACTTCCTGAAGCGCATGTCCGGAGAGTTTCAGTCTGATGGACTCAGGCTGTCCGTGAGGCTCGATCTCCATACCGTAGAAATGACTGAAGAATCCTCTTGCATCGAAATCGAAAGGATACTGGAATCTGCAGTCGGAGATGGTCGGATTTCGCATATCAGCGATTTTGTAGACCTGCATTTGCTGAGTCTCAGGATTCTGTCCGAGCATATACCAAGCATTCTCCCAGAGACGTACGCAATAGGGAGCTACGTGATAATAAACGTCTGTACCTGTGGTGGAGAGGGTAAATTCCAAACATTTCTCGCGCTTCATGGCGTCCAGCACGTAAACCAGCGCGTTTTTCTCTTCGGGCACGGCATCGAGAAGGATTCTGTCGGCGAGCGAAGAAGAGCGATGTATGGAATTGGAGAGAGAAAGGGTCTGAAGCATCCAAATCTTAAGCAGGGTATAGGCGTTGGGATCATCAGCGATATAATAGTAATTGTTATCGCTGCGATTACAAAGGATACGAATGCCAAAAAGATGCTCTACGGCATCGCGGTGATTGTGAAAGGTGCGAAGAGCCAAGGGGGAGGCATCATCGTTGAGAGGCGAGATGTTCCATGCCTTCGCGATGTCTTCAAAAGTAGGCTTGTTGCCGTTGAAGATTGTGCTTACAAGCCAAACGTATCGATGAAATAAGTCCCGTTTCATACTTCGGTGGCTTAAAAGTAAAGATTAATAATTTTGGCCGTAATGGCCGATGTTAAAAAGGAAATGGACGCGGACAGCTTTAGAATACCTGCAGTGCCGATAGGATCAATTAGGAGCGTGCAGATAGTCAAAAACTTCCGTGCAATAAATTAGGCAATAGGTTTTTGCAAACACAAAATTATAAAAAAAACCAATTATTTGCAAATTATATTCGTTTTTTTGACGATTTTTCCGAATAATCCGCCATGCCCGGGAGCTCCGAGATCTCTAAAGACTCTGAGAGGGTATTCCCGTTCGGCATACTTACGGCAGGAGTAATGAAAGAAGCAGAGAAGCCTTTGGGACTTCTCTGCTTATGAGGATTTGACTTGGTGTCGGAATCTTAGTCCTTATACTTTTTGAGGATCAGGGCAGCATTGTGGCCACCGAATCCGAAGGTATTTGACAGGACGGCGTTGACATCTCTCTTCCTGGCCTTATTGAAGGTGAAATCGAGGTTATAGTCCACTTCGGGATCATTGTCGCCATCCTCGTGATTGATGGTGGGGGGAATGATACCGTCGGTGATAGCCTTCACGCTGAAGAGAGCCTCAAGAGCACCTGCGGCGCCAAGGAGATGGCCGGTCATCGATTTAGTGGAGCTAAGGCTGAGTTTATAGGCATGGTCGCCAAAAACGTCTTTGATTGCCTTTGCCTCGCCACGGTCGCCCACAGGGGTGGAAGTGCCGTGGAGGTTGATGTAATCGATGTCTTCAGGCTTCATTCCGGCATCCTTAAGAGCGTTTTCCATCACCAGACGCGCACCCAGGCCTTCGGGATGGGTGGCGGTGATATGGTAGGCATCGGCGGAAAGGCCACCGCCAGCCACTTCGGCGTAGATGTGAGCGCCGCGCGCTTTGGCATGCTCAAGCTCTTCAAGCACGAGAGCGGCGGCGCCTTCGCCGATCACAAACCCGTCTCTTGAGCCGCTGAAGGGGCGGGATGCGCCTTCGGGATCTTCATTACGGGTGGAAAGGGCCTTCATGGAATTGAAGCCGCCTACGCCGGCGGGGAAAACCGCGGCTTCGGCACCACCGGCAACGATGGCATCAGCCATACCGAGACGGATGAGATTGAACGCGTCGACCAGGGCATTGTTTGAAGAGGCGCAGGCTGACACAGTGGCAAAATTCGGGCCGCGATATCCATGTTCGATCGAGATATGGCCGGCGGCGATATCCGCGATCATTTTAGGGATGAAGAAAGGATTGTATTTGGGGCCCTGTTCGGTATGCGTGGCATAGTAGCCGGCCTCCTCCTCGAAGGTGTGAAGGCCACCGATACCTGCGGCGAAAACCACACCGACGCGGTTTTTGTCAACGTTTTCCGCGTCAAGGCCGGCGTCGTTGATGGCCTCATCGGCAGCCACAAGGGCATACATGGCGTAGAGGTCGAGCTGACGGGCCTTTTTGCGGTCGAAATGGTCGGCGGGGTTAAAATCCTTTACTTCGCATGCGAATTTGGTCTTGAACAGCGAAGCGTCGAAATGTGTGATCGGGCCGGCGCCGCTTTTGCCTTCCACGGCATTCTTCCACGTGGTCTCCACGTCGTTGCCGATAGGCGTAAGGGCTCCCAGTCCGGTCACCACCACTCTTTTAAGTTCCATTCAGGGATATGGTTGGAGTGCAGGGCAAGCCCTGTCTTATTTGGAATGCTCTTCTATATAGGCGATAGCGTCACCTACAGTTGTGATCTTTTCTGCGTCCTCGTCGGGGATTGTGATGCCGAATTCTTTTTCGAATTCCATGATCAGTTCTACGGTGTCGAGGGAGTCTGCGCCCAGATCTTTGCTGAATTCAGCGTTGGGGGTTACTTCGTTTTCGTCAACTGTGAGTTTGTCAACGATGATTGCTTTTACTCTATCTTGGATATCAGACATAATAGAAGTATTTTTGATTAATATTTGATTATTCTCGTGTTTCGGGATGCAAAGTAAAGCAATATTTTTTGATTAACGAAATATTTCCCCAAAAACTGCACATTTTTTTACATTTTGTGCCAGTTTTTGGGGAAATTTTCTATTTCGAACCGGGATATCGGTTTTGTTCGGCTTATTTCACTTCCCAGGTTTCGGTGGTCTTGAGAATCATGTCGCGCAGATTGGCGAAGCCTTTTTTGGCTTTTACGGCTTCTACCTGATTCTGCACGTCGGTCTCGTAGCTGACGGCTTCCACATCGCGGATCACGCCGATGGCCAGGGGGAGTTCGTTGCCGTCCATCATTGCGAGCTGCTGCTGGAGGAAGTTGGTCTTTTCATGGGCGTCGTGAGTGAGTACGTCATCGATGGTCCATCCGTCTTCACCCACAGTGACCGCCTTGAGGCCGAATCCGTCCTGCACAAGGCCTTTTTCGAGGTTTTTGCCGAAGAGCATCTTTTCACCGTGGCGCAGGTGGATGGTGCGTTCGTCGCGGAAGTCCTTGTCGCTGAGGTTGGCATGGCTGCCGTTGTTGAAGATCACGCAGTTCTGACGGATTTCCACCACGCTGGCGCCTTTGTGGGCGGCGGCGGCCACCATCACTTCCTTGGTGGTGTCGAGGGCGATGTCGATGGAGCGGGCGAAGAAGTTGCCGCGGGCACCGAACACGAGTTCAGCGGGGATGAACGGATCCTCAGTGGTGCCGTAGGGGCTTGATTTGGTGACGGCACCGCGGTCGGAAGTCGGAGAATATTGACCTTTTGTCAGACCGTAGATCTTGTTGTTGAAGAGCAGGATGTTGAGGTCAATGTTGCGACGCACGGCATGAATGAAGTGGTTGCCGCCGATGGCGAGGCCGTCGCCGTCGCCGGAGATCTGCCATACGGTGAGCTCGGGGCGGGCTGTCTTCACGCCTGTGGCGATGGCCGCGGCACGTCCGTGGATCGTGTGCATGCCGTAGGTATTCATGTAGTAAGGCAGACGCGAGGAGCAACCGATACCGGATACGACCACGATGTCTTTGGGAGCCACGCCAAGATCGGCCATGGCTTTGTGGAGCACGTTAAGGATGGCATGGTCGCCGCAACCGGGACACCATCTCACGCTCTGGGAGTTTTTATAATCGGCGGCCTTGAAGGCGCATTCTGTTTTATTTTCCATGGAGATAAGCTTATTTGGTATGGGCGATTACACCGTCTACAATTTCTTTTACAAGGAAGGGCTGACCCTGCACCTTGTTGATTCTCTTGATGTCCTTGAGGGGGAGATGCTGCTGGAGGTAGTCGGCAAACATTCCGGTGTTGAGTTCGGCTACTATAATGTTTTTGTAACCTTTGAGCACTTCGAGGGCGTTGGCGGGCAGAGGATTGATGTAGCGGAACTGGGCGAGGGCCGTGGGATGACCGGCGGCGTTGAGCTCTTCGGCCGCCGTGTAGAGGTGGCCGTAAGTGCCGCCCCAGCCTACGAGGATAGTGTCGGCGTCTTTGTTGCCCATCACTTCGAGAGCGGGGATATCGTTGGCGATACGCGCCACTTTCTCTCTGCGGATCTGCACCATGCGTTCGTGGTTGGGTCCGTCGGTGGAGATCACGGAAGTATGCTCGTCTTTTTCAAGGCCGCCTACACGGTGCATGGCGCCTTCGGTGCCGGGCACGGCCCAGTAGCGCACGAGGTTTTCCGCGTCGCGATCGTAAGGTTTCCAACCGTTTTCGAGTTTCTCCTTAGAGATAAACGGGGGTTTGATTTCGGGGAAGTCCTCTTCTTCGGGCACACGCCATGCGGAGCTGCCGTTGGCGATGAATGCATCCGTGAGGAGGATTACGGGAGTCATGTGCTCGATGGCGATACGGGATGCCTCGAAAGCCATGGTGAAGCAGTCGGTGGGGCTTGCGGCGGCCAGAACGCAGAGAGGAGATTCGCCGTTGCGGCCATAGAGGGCCTGCATCAGGTCGGTCTGCTCGGTCTTGGTAGGCAGGCCGGTGGAGGGACCGCCGCGCTGCACGTCGATAACCACGAGGGGGAGCTCGGCCATCACGGCAAGGCCGATGCCTTCGCTCTTGAGGGCGAGGCCGGGACCGGAAGTGGAAGTGACGGCGAGATTTCCGGCGTAGGATGCGCCGATGGCGGAGCAAACGCCGGCGATTTCATCTTCCATCTGGCAGGCCTTCACGCCAAGATCTTTGCGTTTGGCCAGTTCGTGGAGGATGTCGGTGGCGGGAGTGATGGGATAGCTGCCGAGGAAGAGTGGGCGTCCGCTCTTCTCGGAGGCCATGATGAGGCCCCATGCGGTGGCGGTGTTGCCGTTGACGTCGGTGTAGGTGCCGGGTCTGGTGCTCATGGTCTCAATGCGGTAGGTGGGCATTGAGGAGTGTGTATTGTGTCCGTAATCCCAACCGGCCTGCACCACTTTGGCGTTGGCCTCGTATACGGCGGGTTTCTTTGCGAATTTGGCCTGCAGCTTGCGGAGCACGCTGTCTACCGGACGGTCGAAGAGCCAGCAAACGATGCCCAGGGCGAGCATGTTTTTGCACTTCATCATCGATTTCTGGTCCATGCCGGAGCCTTCGAGAGTGTGTTTGAGCAGCGTGGTCATGGGCACGAGCATTACTCTCTTGGGGTCAATGCCAAGTTCTGTGATGGGATCGTCGGTCTTATACTCGGCTTTCTTCAAATCGGCGGGACGGAAAGTGTCTACATCGCAAATGATGATACCGTTGGATTTGAGATACTGGAGATTGGTCTTGAGTGCCGCGGGATTCATGGCGATGAGCACGTCGGCTTCGTCGCCGGGAGTGTGCACTCCTTTACCGACGCTTACCTGAAAGCCTGAAACGCCGCTCAAGCTGCCTTGCGGGGCACGGATTTCTGCGGGATAATCTGGGAAGGTGCTGATTTCGTTGCCTTCACCGGCCGACACATTGGAGAAGATATTGCCGGCCAATTGCATGCCGTCGCCGGAGTCGCCCGAGAAGCGGACTACAACACGGTCGATGGGCTTGACATTGATACTGTTTGCCATATCGTGATTTAAGGTTATTGTCGTTTTTACAGGGGGGGACGTGTCCGTTCGCATGCGGATATAATATCCCCTTTGGTATTCGACTGCAAAATTAATTAATTTTTTTGAAGACAAAAGTATTTGGGATTTCTTTTGTAAAAAAGCATAAAAAAACTCAAGTTCCCGGCTTGATCGGAAACTTGAGTGAGAGTCATCAGCCCTCCTTCCCATAACATTTCGGCATTGCATGGCCGCATGGTTTTTTCGGGGGGGGCGGGGGATTTTATTTGGTTTATCTTACCATTATCTTGACGGCGCCGCGGCCGGGAACGGCCACGATGTAGAGTCCGGGCTGGAGTCCGGAGGGCTCCACGGGGCGTCCGTTAAGGTCGAACACCCGGGATCCTTCGGGTGCGGTTACGGAGCCGTCTTCTACGGTGACTGCCGGTATGCTTTGCTGCAGGCTTTGAACGCCGGAGGTCTTTGTGGCGATCACTTTTACATCGTCCAGGCAATATGTGGCGGAATGTCCGGAGCCGCCCTGTGCGCTGTAGTAGAGGAAGCCGATATAGACTGTCTTGCCGGCGGCATCGAGGGCCAAGTCGCCGCTCTGCATCCAGTCGGAGTATACGGGTTTGGCACCGTCGGGCTGGGGAGTGCAAATTGCAGCGGGCAATTTTACGCGTTGGGCCGTGGCGGGATCGGGGCCGTCGAGCAGATATACTTCCATGTAGGAGTCATCGCAGCCGTATGCGCCCTGCGTACGGAAGGAGAGGGTGGCCTCCGCGTCTTCCGCCACCGTGATGGCGGGGGTCACGAGCCATTCTTCGTAGGGGCCTCCGTCGGCCGTGCCTTTGTAGGCGCTTGCGGATGCATATCTGTTGCCGCTGTATTCTTTAACAAACCATCCGGTGAGATCGCCCTGGGTCACGTCATTGCCCCATCCCGCGGGTAAATTTGAGGAAGAATCGAAGTTTTCTTCGAGCAGTGTGGTCTGTGCGGAGGGCGTGGGGCCGGGGTTTGGATCCGGATTTTCCACATTGCCGAAGTAGAAGGGGACGGTGCTTTTGGAGCCCCAGATGTATTCGGCGAGTTGCGGGCAATCGATGAAGGGATTGCGGTTTTTCTGAATTTTATAGATGGCTTCGTTTCTGGAAGCTTCCTTGGCATCCACGGGATCTTCTTCGCTCCAACGCAACAGGAGCTCCACTGCCCATGGTTTGAAGAGGGTTACGTTGGATGTGGAGTACATCCAGGCGGTGTTGTCTTTCCAGGAGATGTCGTTGTATACGGTGAAGATATACATGAAAGTGCGGGCGAAGTCTCCTTTGTAGTCATCGGCGGGCTCGTAAACGTAGGTGCATCCTCCGCCCTGACCGTTGACGGGATAACCTACGTTGGTCACGCCGTTGGTCCAGGTAGGATTGCCGTAGATTTCGCCGAGAGGATAGTTGGCCTTTCGGTTGTTGGCTTCGGCATTGGAGGGATTGAGGTGGAAGAGGTCCTTGTAGGCGTCGTTTTTCGTTTTTCCCCACCAGGAATTGGCCACGCTGTGCTCAATGTTGAGGCCGTCGTGGCCGCTGCTTACGAGGACAAGGTTGTTGGAGTACATGTCCCACCAGTATTCTTTTCCGTCCACCTCACGCACGTCGGTCGTGCGGAAAGCTTCCCATGTATTGTTGCCGTAGGAGATCACGGTGTGGTTCTTTACCCGGTCTTTGGCGGCCTGCATGAGGGCGGCGCCGCATTTTCCCTCCAGAGAGGAATAATAATCCGCCGGAGCCTGGGCCAAGGCCGTGGAGCATATTGCGGCGAGTGCAAAAAAGATAGAGTGTTTCATATTATTTGTTCTTATTTAAGAGTTTTGTTTCAAGTGATTTATCTGTCAATATACCAGTATTTTTACGGGTTTGGACAGAGATGGCGAAGTGACAAGGTATATTCCCCTGGGCAATATTACGGTGTCGCCGTTCTGCAAGTTTTCGTATGTGCCGATCACCGTGCCTGACATATCGTAGACTGATATGGGGTCGGAGGCGGGGTTGGAGATTATGCCGAAACCGCCGTCGACAGTGCCTATGACCATGGGAGCGTCCATCGTCACGCCGGCCACGCCGTTGGCGGCCACGAAGATAGTGTTGGACTCTTCGGAGAGGTAACCGAGTCTGCATGACTGCACTGTGTAGGTCTCCATCACGTCGGGCTCGCGGTCGGAGACGAGCACTCCGGACTCTCCGGCCTGAATGGTTTCGGATTCCGTGCCTGTGGCGGTGTAGCGCACGCGGTTTATCACGTAATAATCCACTGTTTCGGAATCAGGAGCCGGCCGCCAGTTGGCCACGTAGGAATTGTCGGTGACCTCGGTGGCGTCGAGGGCGGTGAGGGTTGAAAGTGCGGGCTTCGGACACCCCTCGCCTCTCAGAGTGACAGATATGCTGCCGTCGAGTCCTCCGTCATAAATGATGAGAGTGGCTTCTTTGAGGCCGGTGGATGTCGGTGTGAAAACAATGGGCAACAGGTATGATGAAGAGGTGTTGACGGCCGAAGGCGTGATGGAAGATTCGGAGAGTCTGAACATGGCTTTGTCGGAGCCTGAAACTCTGAGGGAGATTGGATCGGTGAAGTTTTTGCCTACGAATTCAAGATATGCGGTGACCGGGGCGTCGACGGCTGCCTGACCGAAGTCGAGGGCGCTGCCGTTGATCGGAGCGGAGAGTTCGGGGTCTCCGGTGATGGGAGGAGTGATCTGTCCGCCCTGGTCAGCGATATAGAATGTCTCCGAGGTACGCGTGCCCCAGATGTATTCTGCGAGTTCGGGGAAGTCCACAAACGGGTTGCGATTGCCCTGGGAGTTGTCTACGGAGTTGTTTCGCACTATTTCCTTCTGGCTTACGGGATCCTGACGGGCCCATTGGAGGAGCATGTTGTAGGCCCAGGGCTGGAGAGTGGGCCATGTTTCGGTCTTGAACATGTAGGTGTAGACCCATGGGAGGTCGTCGTAGACGGTGGCCATGTAGAAGAATGATCGGGCGAAGTCGCCTTTGTATTCATCGGCGGGTTCGAACACGCTGGCCGAGCCGCCGCCGTAACCGGTCTTGGCGCCACCCACCTTGCAGCTTCCGTTGTCGAAGCTTGCGGTGGCCACTACGCCGAGCGGATAGTTGCTCTTGCGCTGGTTGGCGGTGCCGTCGCTGGGATAAAGGTTCCACATGTCGGAGTAAGCGGGTGTATATTCCACGTCGCCGTTTTTCTTCCACCAGGATTTAGGCACGGAGTGTTCGCGCTGCATCTTATTGGCTGAATAGCTTTTGAGGGCCGACTGCCCGGGCTCGATCAGGAAAACTTCGTTGGAATACATTTCCCACCATCGTTTGCACCCGTTGTAGAGTTCGGGATATACGTCGGAGTATTGCCATTGATTCGGAAGGTTGTAGTAATCGAGGCGTGTGTGGTTTTGCACACACTCCTTGGCGGCCTGCTTAAGCGCCTCTTTCTTTTTTCCGTCCATCCTGGAATAGTACTGTTCGGAATATTCGGCGGATGAATTAAGGAAGGGTATAAGCATCAGTGCCGCGGCCGCAAGTCTTAACAGAGGGTTCAGGCCGGGTCTAAAGGTGGTAGATGTAATCATAACAATTCGTTTTGGGTTCGGATTTGAAGTCCCGCCGCGGCGATATGCCACGGCGGGACTTATTAAAATACAGATCGATTATTGCACTATGGCGAAGGATTCGGTGTTGGCCAGGCCTACGGTGCCCAGATAGGAGCCCACATTGCCTTTGAAGCGCACCTTGGTACCGATGGCGGCGGGGTTGGCCTTGATGCCGATGGCATTCTGCATCTCGATGGATCCGAGGCGCACGGGGATTGCCTTCTGCACATCGTTGATTTCGGGGCTGGCGGCGATTATGACGTTGCCGTTGTTGTAGTCCTCGTTGGTGTATTTGCCGAATACGGCGCCGTTGAGGAAATTACGTCCGGCCACGAAGCCTACGATATAGCCCTGCACGTAGACGCCGTTTTGAGCGTCGGGGTTGGCCAGAATGTAGGTCACTGTGTAAGGATCGCCGAGAGTGCCCGTGCCTTCACCTGTCACTCCGGGTATGAAGAGGTCTTCGAGGATGAAGTCGGAGAGGGTGCCGCCGTTGTTGACCACACCGTTCATGCCGAGATATTGGCTGAAGGTGCCCGCCAGAGCAAGATGTTTGCCGTAGTACCGCGGATTGTCGGTGAGGTTGGCGTATTCGCGGAATTTGGATCCGGAGGGCAGAGCCACCACAAGACACTTGGTATAGTCCTTCACATCGGGGTCGCCGGCAATCACGAGAGTATTGTCGAGGTCGGCGTCGGCACCGAAGATGATGTCGTCGTTGGAGGTTACGCTGGATACGCCTGCTTTGACGGATCCTACGATGTAGCCCTGAGCCCAGGCGGTGCGTCCGTTATTGTCCATACCGATCACTTCCTCCACGGTATAGGGTTTCTCCTTGGAGCCTTCGCCGTCGAAGAGGACGTCGCTGAGGTCGCGGAGCAGCAGCTGCCAGCTTCCGCCGTAGTATGAAAGGATACCGCGCACGGTGCCGGTGCCGGTGGGCAGCGGGGTATTGTAGAAGTTGGAGTATCCGGAGTTGCGCACGGCGAGAGTGCCGCCGTTGGCATCCACGATGTTGCGGTTTACGTTCTCGTCCTTAAGGGCGTAGGGAGTAGTGCCGTCGGCATCCTCGAAGTATACGTTGGGGATCTCCACGAGCTGGCTCTGCATGGCATAGAGGTCTTCGCCGGAAGCGGGAAGCGACGCTATGTTGTTCACGACAATCGTGTAGGGATAGTCGGCGGGATGGTCGGCACCCATGGGGATGTATTTCATGTTCTCGTTGGGCAGGCCGCTTAGTTCGGAGTTTTCTTTAAAAGCGGCGAACGACATACGGCTTGTGACGAGCGAACCGTATTCATTGGCGCCCGCGCCGAGGCAGATGAGGTCGTGGTAAGTGCCTCCCCAGAGGCCAGTGGCCTTTACGATCACTTCCTGCCCCACACGGTAATTGGTGTAGAGATTGCCCTGGTTGATTGAGAAGGAGATGGCGCCGGTCTGGTCCTGGATCACGAGGGATTTGAAGATGTTGCCGGAGATATCGGAAGAAATCACGCGTCCTTTGATGATGTAGGGAGTGGCGGACTCCTCATCCTTCATACCGATTTTGATGGAGCTTTTGCCTTCAAGGATGGATTTAAGCTCCATGATGGTGGTATTGGCTGTCATGGTGGCCTTGTTGTCGTCGAGCCCGGGAGCATCATAGTCCGTCTGGCAGGAAGAGAGCAGGGCCGCGATGCCCAACGCCATACCGAAGATTGAATATTTATTGAGTTTCATTGCTTTGATTCTTTAGGATTACTGACGTTTGTAGAGCACGGGAAGAGATCCGGTCACGGTGGAATAAGCACTGATATTGCCAAAAGATGATGAGTATTGGATTATCATGTTCATTTCCACGTTTTTGATTTCTACGGTGCCGTTGGCGGCGGGGGTTACTGTCCAGAGCATGCCTTCGTTTCCGCGCTTGGCGGTAAGCTGGAATGATTTGTGGCCGGGGTCGGAGTCCCACCAAACGTATCGTCCGTAGCCGTCGCGGATATGATAGCCGCCTTCCACCTTATAGAAGTAGTAGGAGTTGAGAGTGCTTGTGACGATGTTGTCGCCTACAGGGGTTACCGTGGATACGGGCAGATATCCATAGGAGTAGTTTTCGGGTTGTACCGGGCCTGCCATAAGATTGCCGTCAAACACGAGCAGGTACTGGCCTTCGTCGGTGATGTCGGATACTTTGGAGAAGGTGACTCCTTCGGCGACGGCGGGCATTGGCGGGATAGGATCCTGGGGCTCTTCGTAGATGCCTTTACGTCCCCAGTTGTACATGGTCACGGACCGCACGCCGTAGGCACCGCAGTATTTGGAGCCGGTGGTGCCCTTGAGGCTCACGAGTTTGCCGAGGTTGGCGGGGTTTTGACCGAGGTTTAGCTTGTTTCGCACATCGCCGGAGGGAAGCTGCACGGAGGCGCACCGCTCCCAGAAGTCGCCGTAATCGTCGGGGTCTTCGTCGTTGATGGCGGACTGCACTTTGCCGTTTTCGCCGAGGATGAATTTGGGAGTGCCGTTATCATTGAAAAGAGGGTTGCCGTCGGCGTCTCTTTCCACTTTCCACGGGAGCTCCATGGAGATGAGTATATTGGTCTGCGTATTGCCGGGGGCAGTGAATCGGGCTGATTCCTTGGCAATGGTATGGGTGGCGTTTGCATCGGTATCGATCCATCCCACGATGTAGCCGTAGGTCCAGATCTCCTCATTGTCGGAAGAATAGCCGAGTTGGGCCTGATAAGCGGATATGGGATTGTCCCAGTCGCCGTTGCCTACGGATTCATAACCACCCACGGGGTCGGGCACGGGAGGCAATACCGCGTCTTCATTGCATGCGCCTAAGCCGAGCGCCAAAATGGCTCCGAAGGCCAATGATAATATGGAGTGTTTCATATTGGTTCAGAAATTAAATTAGAAACGAATACCGAAGTTGAACATCACGCGGATACCCTGGGCATACCAGTAGCGGTTGGGGAACTTCGTGGTGGTATAATTAGTATAGTCAAATTTGCTCTCCTGGAAGCCGCCGGTCTGGATATTGCGGTTGTTGAGAAGGTTGTTGACGCTGAGGTTGAAATTCAGGGATCCCCATTTGGTGTAGATGAGTTTGCCGATGGAGAGGTTCATCACGAATGCGTTTTTGAGTTTGTCCTGATGAGTGATTTCAGCCATACGTTCGTTGAATTCCTCCACGGAGGAGCAGAATTTCCAGAGGCCTGGCATTTCTTCGTGGCGGGTGGGCGCGAGATCCACATATCCGTCGCAGAAGTAGTTTGCGTTGATTTCGAAGAACCATTGCTTTGGAGCCGCCCAGTTGAGAGCGAGGCAGTAGGCCTGCTGGGGAGCGCCGCCCACGTGATAGTTTTTAAGGTAAGTGGTGCGGTAGGTATCTTCGATGGCGCCGTTGTTGGCGTTGCGCACGCCGGTGGGGTTGTTTTTGTAGAGGTAGCTTGAGATCATGGCGGCTCCGGATACGCTGATGCCGTTCCAGATGTCGTATTTAAGACCGATTTCGATACCCTTGAACTCTGTCTTGACCCCGCTCATGGCGTATGCCATCATTGAAGAGAGGTCATAGTCGTAGAAGAAGTTGTGTTTGGTGCCGTTGTCGATCATGGTGTAGAAGCCGGTGACGCTTCCGCGGAATCTGGCATAGTTCCAGTTGTAGGATATGTCGGCGGAGAGGTATGTCTCGGACTTGAGGTTGGGCACGGCCGTATCCTTGATCTGGGAGTTGATGTAAGCGTCGTTGGGCTGGGGAGCGCGGGTGCCGTAGCCGATGTGGGCGGTGAAGTAGTTGCGTCCGTCGAGTTTGTAGGTGGCGCCTGCCTTCAGACCGAAGTTGAGAAACGAGTGGGTCTGGCCTTTGCCGTAGGAGTTTTCGGGGGCACGGCCGTTTTGCATCATACCTTTGCGGTAGTAGGAGGTATAGGAGATCTCTCCGGCATAGTTTACGTTCCAGTGAGTGGTGTTGATTTCATTCTGGTACCATGCTCTGCCCGTGGATCGGTTGATGTAGTAGTCGTAGCCGTAGGTGTCGCCGGTGGCTGCGCGGTAGTTGGGGTTGAGCATGTTGTTCTGCAACTTGTCGGGATCGCCGTTGAAGTCGCGCACGGAGAAGTTGTCTACGTCGAGCCAGTAGGTGGCGCCGAGCAGGTCGTCCACACTCTTGTAGTAGTGGCCTCTGGCGTAGTTGAAGCTGATGCCGGCCTGGAGGGTCATGATGTCGGAGAGGCGGTGGTTGAGGTTGGAGTTGAACATCCAGCTTGCCACGTTGGAGTGCTGGCGGGCGAGGATGTAGTTGGCGCGTCCGGCCTGAAGGGCGTCGCCGTTGTATCCGTCGGCATTCATAAGGTTTGCCTGATACATTGCGTCCCAGTTGAGCTGACGGGTGCTTTCATTGTTGACCCAGGCGTCGTATACGGTGTTGTACTGGTCGAGCTGGGCCGCGTATATTTCGGGGTATTTCTCCTGATTGACTGTGGGGAGCCAGTAGGAGGGCATGTTCTGATAATAAGTGGGGCGGGGGTCGGCGGCGTTAAACCAGTCGAGAGTGGTGCGGGAGTAGATGTTGGAGCGGAAGGCCACGGCGGTGTTGAGTTCGGTGCCGAGTTGTGGTTTCCAGAGCCAGTTGAGCATCACTGAGGGGTCGAAGCTGCGGTAAACGCGGTCGGATATTTTCTTGCCGTTGAGGTATCCCCAGTCGGGGTTGTAGAGGTTGGAGCCGGCGAGTTCGGCGGCCTCACGTGTGATGGCGTTGGAGCCGGCGCGCAGAGTGGGCGCACCCCAGGTGGTGAGGTTGAGGGAGTGGTGCTCGTTGAATACCTTCTGCAGGGAGAGGGCGTAGCCGAAGCTGTCGTAGAAAGTGCCTTTCACCACACCCTCCGGGGCATATCTGCCGATTACGGAGGCGGAGAAAGCCCAGCCGTTGCGGCTCAGTCCGGTGGAATACTGCAGCATTGCGCGGAGCATGTAGTTGGAGTTGGTGTAGCTCAGATTGCCGCGGAAGCCGGGAGCATAACCGGAGGCGTAGGTGGTGAAGTTGGTGGACCCGCCGATTGAGCCGAAGCCGTAGGTGGCGGGAGCCATACCGATTTCCGTCTCTTTGCTGCGGAAGGCGGAGGATGTCATGCCGCCGAGTCCGGAGTAGGAGAAATTGCCGCGCATCTGGTCGTTGAAGAGCACGCCGTTGATGTAGCCGTCGCTCCAGTTGTCGTTGAGTCCGCGGAAGCGATAGCGTTTGATCGAGAAATTGTAGTTGGTGAGGTTGGCGAAAACGTTGTCGGTAGATCCGAGGATGGCGCCTACGCCCTGTCTCATACCTTCGTCGTCGGCGATCTGCTCGGCGTCGAAGGTGTAATTGTCATCGTCGATTGCGGCGAAATTGTCGACAGCGGGGGTAAGCCTGATCACGCCGAGGTCTGTGATCTGACCGCGGAGCATGTCTACGCCCTGTGCAAAGTCATCGTAACCGTAGGCGATGACTTTGAGTTCGTCAGTGCCCGACTGGGCGTTGGATATGGTGAACTGACCATTGCTGCCGGAGGTGGTAAACAATTGCTGATCCTCCAGAAGGATGTTGGCGTCCGCCACGGGTTTGCCTGTAGTGGCATCTACCAATGTGCCTTTAAGCCCTGTCTGCGCCAGCGCGGGAAGGACCATCGACAACATCAGCGCGATAGTAAGTTTGAAACGCATGGATATTGTATTTTTTTGTTATTTTTAGATGAAGAAAACCCTTATTTCACTTCCTTTTTGAGGAAGATCTCGGTGGGGAAATGGTCGGAATATCCGCCGGTCCACACGCCTCCGGAGAAGGTGCGCAGCGGGTAGCCTTTGTATTGTCCGCTCTGCTGCTTGAGGAAGTCGAAATTGAGCACTTCGGCATGTTCGAATTTAAGGCCGTTTTTTCCTTCCACGAGATTATAGTTTACGATAATCTGGTCGAAGAGGTCCCATCCGCCTCTATATATATAGGAGCCGATACCGCGTTCGAGCATTCTCCAGAAAGGATTGTAGAAACCGCCGGGCCGCACGTCCTTGATGTTCTTGACGGCACCGAGCGTTACGGCACAGCTTTTGTCGGACGGATCGTCGTTGAGGTCACCCATGATGATAATACCCATGTTGGGGTCCACCTTCAGCAGGGAGTCGGCGATATGCCTGCAGAGGTCGGCGGCGGCTTCGCGCAGATGGCTGCTCTGCTGGCTTCCGCCGCGGCGCGAGGGCCAGTGATTGACGATGACGCCCACACGGCAACCGCCGAGCAGACCGGTGACCACCATCTGGTCGCGGGTCTTGAAATATTCCATGCCGGGGATCACAAGGCGATGGTTGGTCACGTTGATCGGACGGAAGAATCTGGGATTGTAGAGCAGGGATACGTCCACGCCGCGGGCATCGGGGCTGTCGTGGTGGATGATCTGCAGATTAAGGTCGCGCACGGACTCTGCCTTGACCAGATCCTGAAGCACCGTGATGTTCTCTATCTCGGAGCAGCCGATAAGGGCGGGGCCCTGAGGCGTGGTCTTTGTCTTCATCTTTGAGATGGCATACGACATGTTTTTGATCTTGGTCCAGTATTTGTTGCCGTCCCATTTGTTTTTTCCCCTGGGGGAGAATTCAAGGTCGTATTTGCCGTTGTTATTGATGGTGTCGAAGAGGTTTTCAAGGTTGTAGAAAGCCACTCCGAACATCTGGAACTTTTTGTTGTCCTGAGCCCGGGCCGTGGAGAAGCCGACGAAGAGAAGGACGAGGATCAGGATTGATGTAGCGAGTTTTCTCATGGTTGTTGAGATTAATTGAAGGATAAGTCCGTGGCGCATACAAGGATTGTAACGCCACGGGCCATCGCAACGCATTAGAAATATTTTACTTCTTCACCGGTCATGGCGGAGAGCACATTGTTGGCCAGAGAGCTTGCGCCGATACGGAAGAGATCCTGACACAACCATTCGTCGCCGAGCACGTCTTTGACCACTGCGTAATAGCCGAGGGCGTCCTCTACCGTGCGCACGCCGCCGGAAGCTTTGAAGCCGACCCTGCGGCCTGTCTTGTCGTAGTATTCTTTGATGCATTTGCACATCACGTAGGCAGCTTCAAGACTTGCTCCGGGATAGATCTTTCCGGTGGAAGTCTTCAGGAAATCGCAATCGCTGTAGAGGGAAAGGATAGAAGCGGCGCGGATCTTCTCAGCGGTCTTCAGCGCGCCTGTCTCAAGGATGACTTTGAGTTTCGCGCCTTTGGCAGTGTGCTTGAGTTCGATGATCTCATCGCAAAGGTCTTCGTAGTTTTCATCGCGAAACATTCCGAGGGGGAACACGATGTCGACTTCATTGGCACCGGCCTCCACGGCGAGGGCCACGTCGGCCACCTTCACGGCGGTGAAAGTCTGAGAGGAAGGGAAACAACCGGCCACCACGGCGATGTCCACACCGGGCACGTCGAGCACTGTCTTGACCACTTCGGCGAAATTGGAATATACGCAAATGGCCGCTACGTTTTTAAACTGAGGATAATCGTTATCGAAATCATTGACGCGTTTGGTGAATTGGGCCACGCTGAGCTGGGAGTCTTCGGAGCTCAGGGTGGTGAGGTCAATGGAGCTGAACAAAAACTGATATACCTCTTGAGAAGCATATGAAGGAGCCTTTTCGAGAATACGCTCCACTTCTTTTTTGACGATGGCGTCGTCGGTGATAACTTTACTCTCGGCGATTGCCTGCTGGTACTTGTTCATGGTTATAAAGTTTTTAGTATTTCTATTTTGGTTACAAAGCCACGTGTTTTCCATATACGCGGAGGGCTGCGGAATGCAGGGCGCATAAAGGCGAATAATACGCAAAGATATTAAATAGGCCCGATGTAGCCAAAATATTTTATAATGATTTTTAAGAATTATTAATGATAACTGCTGATATTAAGGCCGACGCCGAGACACGATGCAACCTATCCCAAGGGCCCGCCGACATTATGATTCGCCTATGCTCATGGTGGATAATGAGTGTTGTAGACCAGGAGCGCCATGAGGGATGACGTGTATATTGGGATTAACAACACAAGGGGTGAATAGGTTAAGGCAAATTCGGATTTTAACATTCTTTTTTCAGAAAAATTTGCCATATCGAAAAAAAGTAGTAATTTTGTGGCCGGATGAGTCCTGCACGACTAGCACTCCGAGAAATCCCCCAGGTCTTGACCGAAGCAAGGGTATCGTTGATGTGCAGTGCGATGTAGATCGCTCATCCACCTGCCTCTTTAGCTCAGTTGGCCAGAGCACGTGATTTGTAATCTCGGGGTCGTTGGTTCGAATCCGACAAGAGGCTCTAAAATGCTTGCAAAGCATTAGCGTTGAATGTTTTTCATAATTTTGTTTTGGCGGCGTGTTTAGTGATAAGCATGCCGTTTTTTATTTTGACGCTGTCTGAACTTTTTCGCGAAAGTTTAGATCAGAGACCACTCTAAAAAGTGGATTTCACCTTAGCTAAATTTCTTTCCTTCCGCATCGATGTTTACATTCGCTCTGACTTTAATGACAAACCGCCGGCTGGAAGACGTGGTCACCGACTGGATCCGCCGGGAAGCCGTGCCTGCTCTTGACGTGCCGGCAGGGTGCCCTGTGAGGCTTACCAAGGTGGCCGCCGTACCCGGCGAGCCCGACTTCGCCAATCAGGCGCTGAGCATGACCCTGCATGTGGGATTCGAATCCCTCGGCATGCTGCGCCATTGGATGAAAAGCCGCGTGGAGCCCGTCACCGACGACTTTCACGCCCGTTTCTCCGATGAGTCGCTTCATTTCATCTCCATACTGAAAGAGATTTCTCTTGACTGATTTCTTAGCCTGCCCCGCAGATGATTACAAGCCGATATGACAAAGTGATAATGGGCATCGACCCCGGCACCAACGTGATGGGCTACGCCATCCTTGGCGTGGAAGGAAAGAGTCCGGAATGCGTGGTGATGGGGGTGATAAAGCTCAATGCCATGGAAAGCCACTACCGCAGGCTCCACCGTATTTATGAGAGGGTGAGTTCGCTTGTGGAGCAGTATCTGCCGGACGAACTTGCCATCGAGGCACCGTTTTTCGGAAAAAACGTTCAGTCCATGCTCAAACTGGGACGCGCTCAGGGAGTGGCGATGGCGGCCGCCCTCTGCCGAGATATCCCCATCACTGAATATGCTCCGTTGAAGATCAAACAATCCGTGACAGGCAACGGGCAGGCCTCGAAAGAGCAGGTGGCCAATATGCTCAAACATATCCTTCATATTTCGGACGACAAGATGCCCGACCTGCTCGATGCCACCGACGCACTGGCGGCGGCCCTTACGCATCATTACGAAAGCGGCAAGCCCCAGATAGCCAAGGGCGCCAAATCCTGGGAGCAGTTTCTGAAGCAGAATCCCGACCGGATAGCCCCGCGCCGCAACAAATAGGCCGCCCCCTATCCTTTTATCATCTTGTCATTTTGTCATTTTGTCATTATAACAATTTGACATAATGACAAATTAAGATTGCGGCCGGAAGATCGTATATATTCGAAGACCTCCCGGCGCTTTTTGAACTCCATTTCAATTTTTTATGTTATATTTGTAGGCGACTGGAAAACGTCGCCTTTTGCCGTATGCAGAATCAACCCCGATAAGATAGGAAATTACTGATTATGAAAGAACAGAAAAATATAGCCACGGGGGCGCCCCGACGCCTTCGCAAGAAAGAACTCTACGATAAGATAATAGCGTTTCTGGCACGTCAGCCCCGTCAGGCGTTCAACTATAAGCAAATCGCTTTCGCCATCGAAGCCACCAATCCGGCCTCACGCATGGATATCATCAATCTGCTTGACGATCTTGTGGCCGCCGACGAAATTGTGGAGGTGTCGCTCGGACGGTATCGTGCCAAGGCCAACCGCGGCACAGAAAGCATCGGGCTGTTTGTGCGCCGCTCCAACGGCAAAAACGCCGTGGTGATCGACGATGAGCCGATCCTCGTGGCCGAACGCAATTCCATGCATGCTCTCAACGGCGATAAGGTGAGAGTGGTGGTTTCGGCCGCCCGCAAAGGGCAGGAGCCGGAAGCCCGCGTGATAGAGATCGTGGAGACCAAAGACCAGACTTTCATCGGCGAACTCAAAGCCGAAGGCAATTTCAATTATGTGGTAACCGACTCGAAGTTTCTGGCCGCCGATATCATCATTCCCCGCTCCAGACTGAGGGGCGCGAAACCGGGCGACAAGGTGATAGCACGTATCTTTCAATGGCGCGACGAGGAGATGAATCCCCGCGGCGAGATCGTAGACGTGCTCGGCCGCAAAGGAGAAAACAATGCCGAGATGCACGCCATTCTGGCCGAGTTCGGTCTGCCCTATAAGTATCCGGAGAATGTGGAGAAGGCCGCCGACAAAATAGATGCCGGAATCACTGCCGAGGAAGTGGCTCGCCGTGAAGATTTCCGCGGAGTGACCACCTTCACCATCGACCCCCGCGATGCCAAGGACTTCGACGATGCCCTCTCCATCCGCCAGCTTGCCAACGGCAACTATGAGGTGGGAGTGCACATAGCCGACGTGACGCACTACGTGCATCCCAACACCGTCATCGATAAAGAGGCGCGCCAGAGAGCCACCAGCGTGTATCTCGTGGACCGCACCATTCCGATGCTTCCGGAGCATCTCTCCAACGGCATATGTTCGCTTCGTCCGAATGAGGAGAAGCTAACGTTCTCGGCCATCTTCGAACTCGATTCAAAGGCAAACGTGATCAACCACCGCATAGGGCGCACCGTGATCTGCTCCGACCGCCGCTTCACCTACGAGGAGGCACAACAGATCATCGAGACCGGCGAGGGCGACTATGCCCGTGAAGTATTGACGCTCAACAGCCTTGCCCAGGCTCTGCGCAAACGTCGCTATGAGAACGGCGCTCTGGAGTTTGACAGGGCTGAGGTGCGCTTCGAAATCGATGCCACGGGTCACCCTATAGATGTGTTCTTCAAAGAGTCGAAGGAAGCCAACAAACTCATAGAGGAGTTCATGCTTCTTGCCAATCTTACGGTGGCTGAGTCTGTGGGCAAGGTGACGAAGGGGAAGAAAGCCAAGAATTTCGTGTATCGCGTGCACGACAATCCGGATCCGGAGAAAATGGGCAATTTCTCGAAAATAGCCTCTCGCTTCGGATTTAAGATCAACGTAGACGGCAAAGCCCGCGAGGTAAACAGGAGCCTTAACCGCATGCTGAAAGACGTAAAAGGACGCGGCGAGGAAAACATGCTTTCCATACTGGCGATCCGCTCTATGGCAAAGGCCGTATATACCACCGACAATATCGGCCATTACGGACTCGCGCTTGACTATTATACGCATTTCACCTCCCCCATCAGGCGCTATCCGGACATGATGGTCCACCGCCTGCTTGCCAAATATGCCGAAGGAGGACGCTCCGCCGACAAACTCAAACTTGAAGACCAGTGCAGACACTCATCCGACATGGAGCAGCTCGCGGCAAATGCCGAACGGGCTTCGATCCGCTACAAACAGGTGGAATACATGCGCGACCGTATGGGCGAAATCTACGACGGCGTGATCTCGGGAGTGACCGAATGGGGCGTATACGTGGAGCTTGACGACAATATGTGTGAGGGACTCGTACCCATCCGCGATCTGGCCGATGACTATTATGACCTTGATGAGAAAAACTATCAGCTCATCGGACGTAAGCATCATCATAAGTTTACGCTGGGCGACAAGGTTAAGGTGCAGGTGGCCCGGGCCGATCTGGAGCGCAAGCAGCTTGACTTCGCCCTCATCACCGATGAAGGCAACCCCAATAAGCCGCTGAAAGAAAAACAAGAGAAAAAAGGGGGGCGCAACACTCCCCAGAGCCGCCACAAACGCTCACGCAAACGTAAATAAGCTGACAAAAGGGCAAATCGCCCTTTTGTTATTTTGTCCCTTTTGTCATATTGTCATTTTATCATCTTGTCATTTTGTCATAATGTCATTTTGTCATATTGACAAATTGACATATTGACATATTGACAAATTGACAACAGGACCTATTGTCAATTTGATAAATTGAGGCTTGTATCGCTGTTTGTCTGCTGGTGGGATACGGGATGGAAATGGGTGTGGAGGATGCGGGCTTTTGCAGGACCCGCCACCTCGGCAATTTGCTGAAAATCCGCTTCTTTCAGCTTCCTGATGCTTTTGAATTTCTTCATCAGCAGGGCCGCTGTGGCGGGCCCTATACCCTTTATTGAATCCAATTCGCTGGAAATCTGACCTTTACTTCGCCTGTCGCGGTGATGCGTGATGCCGAAACGGTGGGCTTCGTCGCGCAGTGCCTGTACCACCCTCAGACTCCGGCTCTTCTTGTCGATATACAGCGGCAGTTGATCGCCGGGAAAATATATCTCCTCCAAGCGCTTGGCAATGCCTACGAGAGCCACTTCCCCTCTTATTCCCATCTCGTCGAAGGCTTCCACAGCGGCACTTAGCTGACCTTTACCGCCATCCACCACTACTAAGTCGGGCAGCTTTTCCCCTTCTGCCATCATACGCGTGTAGCGACGATGGAGCACTTCCTTCATGGAGGCGAAGTCATCCGCGCCGACCACGGTCTTGATGTTGTAATGCCGATAGTCTTTTTTGGACGGTTTACCGTCGCGAAACACTACGCAACTTGCCACCGGGTTGGTGCCCTGGATATTGGAATTGTCGAAACACTCTATATGCCGGGGCTGCACGCTGAGCCGGAAATCGCTTTTCATCTGTTCCATCAAAGCCTCCGTGCCCTTCTGAGGATCGAGTTTCTCAAGTTGTTTTTCTTTGTCGGTCATATATTGTCGGACATTCTTCATACCCACTTCAAGGGCCCTTTTGCGGTCTCCCCTCTTGGGAATCACAAACTCCACGCCCTCAAATTCCGTGTCGGGCAGAAACGGTACCAACACTTGTGAAAACTTATGGTCAAAACGACGGCCGATTTCACTTATGGCCAACGACAGAATTTCTTCGGGAGTCTCGGCCAGACGGCGTCGGAATTCGATATTGAGACTTTTTGTCACGGCACCGTGGCGCATGTGCATATAATTCACGAAGGCCGAAGTGGCATTCTCCACATAAGAAAATATATCGGCATCCAAAGCGTCAGTACGTGCAATGACGCTCTTGGAATTGTATTTCTTCACAGCCTCATATTTCTCCTTGATGATCTGCGCTTCTTCAAATTTCAGATTCTCGGCAAGCGAAGTCATCTCATCGAGGAGTTTGTTTTCAAGGCTCAGAGTTTCCCCGTTGAGTATCTGACGCACCCTTTTGATATATTCTCCATACTCTTCCACGGATATAAGTCCGCGGCACGGGCCGCCGCATTTGCCGATATGGTAATCCAGACATAACCGAAGCTTGTGTTTTGCCACGGCATCCGCATCAATCACGTGGCGACAGCTGCGTAGAGGATACACATCGCGGATCAGCTGAAGCACAACCTTTGCCGCGCCGGGATTGGCATACGGTCCGTAATATCTGCCGTGCAAACCCTTTTCGCGGGTCATGAAAACGCGCGGAAACGGTTCGTTGGTAACTACGATCCAGGGATAGGACTTATCGTCTTTGAGCAGCACATTGTAGCGCGGCTGATACTCCTTGATCATCGCGTTTTCGAGATGAAGGGCGTCTTCTTCGGAATGCACCACTATGAATCGCAGGTCCACGATGTTTCTTACCAGAAGATTTGTGCGCACGGAGTCGTGCCGGCGGTTGAAATAAGAAGACACCCGGCGTTTGAGGCGCTTTGCTTTTCCTACATATATCACCTTGCCGTGTCGGTCGAGATACATATACACGCCGGGAGATTCAGGCAAGTTGAGAATCTTTTCGCGAAGGGATTTGCCGGGACGATTCTCACGAATATCCTGCGCGGTTCTGTCGGGGGTGATTTCGATGCCGAAACCGCCCTCTTCGTCGATCTGACGGCCGTAATCGGCCATAATGTGCTGCAAATCGGATGTCATATATTTATAACGTAAGAGGTCAGGATATGTTGCAACACAGGCACCGCGGAGCTTCCGCGGTGCCTGTGCCGGGAGATTCGAAGATTCCGCCCGTAAAGCTGATTTTTTATAAGGCGGACTCTAAATTTTTGAGACGGACTCTAAAATGGGGGAAAAACGCGATCAAGACCCCGTCTTATAAAATTTTATGGTTTGGGGGTACTATCCGGTCAATATTTGAGAAGGCTTGTGATTTCGCAATCCCTGGGAAGATTCTCGCGACCGTTGAGGGCGGTGAGTTCAACGATAAAGTTGATGTAAATCTTCTTTGGATTCATGCTTTTCACAAGGTTGTAGCAGGCATTCATGGTGCCGCCGGTGGCGAGCAGATCGTCATGGAGCACTACTATATCGTTTTCATTGATGGCGTCGGAATGGAGTTCGATGGTATCTACGCCATATTCTTTGGCATACGCCATTTTCACGGTCACCGAAGGGAGTTTGCCGGGCTTACGGGCAGGGACAAAACCCGCACCGAGTTTATAGGCGAGGATAGAACCGCCGATGAAACCGCGGGATTCGATACCCACCACCTTAGTCACGCCAAGATTCTTGTAGATATCGGTCAATTCATCACTCATTACGTGAAGAGCCTCACCGTTCTTCAGCATTGTGGTAAGGTCGCGAAACACGATACCTTTGGAAGGAAAATCGGGCACATCGCGAATCAGAGATTTCAGTTCTTCGAGTTGCATATTATTTATATTATTTAAAATTTTATCGTTTAAATCGGAATATTTCGAACTAAACACGACATGTTCCACGTGGAACAATTCAGGCTTAACTGTAAGACAAATCGGATATTAATTTATTTTCAAAAATTAATCGAGGCGATTTTATCGTAGTTTTTTAATTTCGAATAAGGAGGGTCAGGATGTTGATATCGGCCGGTGATACTCCCGGTATTCTCGAGGCCTGCCCGAGAGTGGCGGGGCGCTGGGCAGTCAATTTCTGGCGTGCTTCGGTTGACAGGGCCTTAATTGCGTTGTAATCGATGGATGCAGGGATACGAACGTGTTCGAGCCGCAGGTTTTTCTCCGCAGTCTGCCTTTCTCTCTCTATATATCCTTCGTATTTGATTTTGATTTCCGCGGATTCCGTCACTTCCCCCGCCATATCATCCGAAAGGGATTCAATAAATTGACCGAGGGGTTTGGAAATCTCCTTCAGAGATTGCAATGAGATCTGGGGGCGTCGTACTAAATCCGACAGTCTGCAGCCTGCATTAAGAATCGACGTACCTTTTTTCTGGAGAAATTCATTTACGACTTCCGACGGCTTTACCTTTTGATTATTGCAGAGATTTATCAATTCTTCCACTAATTCATACTTTGCATGCAGTCGTTGCAATCGCTTATCATCGGCAAGTCCTATCTGATGTCCAAGAGGTGTGAGCCGCAAGTCGGAATCATCCTGACGGAGGAGAATTCTATATTCCGCACGGCTTGTAAACATTCGGTATGGTTCGTCGACTCCTTTGGTCACAAGATCGTCGATCAGCACTCCTATATATGCAGTGTCTCTTCCAAGCACAACGGGTTCCTCCCCTTTTATTTCCCTTGCCGCGTTGATTCCGGCCATCAGTCCTTGGGCGGCGGCTTCTTCATAGCCGGTGGTGCCGTTGACCTGTCCTGCGAGATAAAGACCCTTTATGATTTTTGATTCCATTGTAGCTTTGAGTTGCAACGGATCGAAATAATCATATTCTATAGCATAGCCGGGGCGGAAGAAATGCACGTTGCGAAGGGCAGGTATTTGCCGCAACGCCTCCAATTGAACTTTCCAGGGAAGAGAACTTGAGAATCCGTTGATATAGATCTCACGTGAATATTCACCTTCCGGCTCAAGAAACAGCTGATGACTTTCTTTATCGGCAAAAGTAACGATCTTGGTCTCGATACTCGGGCAATATCTTGGGCCCACGCTTTGGATCTGACCGTTGTACAAAGGGGAATCGGCAAGATTGTCGCGAAGTATTCTGTGTACTTCCGGATTTGTATGTACAATATAGCAGGGACGCTGACGAAGTTCGGAGCGGACTTGGGGAAGAAATGAAAATTTGTGGTGAGAGGAAAACGATTCCGGCTTTTGCTCTTCGCAAAGAGAATAGTCAATGCTGTCGGCGTCGATACGGGCCGGAGTGCCGGTCTTCATTCTGCCTACCCGTATTCCTTCGGCCATCAATTGCTCGCTGATGCCGTGGGAAGCCGTCTCGCATATGCGTCCGCCTTCCACTTTGTCGCGGCCGAAGTGCATAAGACCGTTGAGAAAGGTGCCGGCCGTGAGAATAACTTTGGGCGCTTTGAATTCAAAACCAAGGGCCGTGCGCACTCCATCCACGCGGGATGACGGTTCGTCATCATTATCGGTTTTGGATATAATCAGAGAAGCACACAGGTCTTGAAAGAGAGTAAGACCGGGAGTGGAATCAAGCACTCGCCGCCATTCCTCGGAAAACTTCTGTCGATCGGATTGAACTCTTGGTGACCATACCGCCGGACCTTTTGAAAGGTTGAGCATTCTGAATTGGAGGCTTGTTTTGTCGGCAATAATACCCGTCATGCCGCCGAGAGCATCGATCTCACGAACAATCTGGCCTTTGGCAATACCGCCTACGGCCGGGTTGCACGACATCTGGGCCACACGACTCAAATCGGCCGTAACCAGCAAAGTTCGAGCACCCAAACGTGCCGCCGCAGTGGCCGCCTCACATCCGGCATGACCGGCACCAACCACAATCACATCATAGTCGAATCTCATATCTTGCTAACCCCTAACTTTTTTCTCAATTATTTACCCGAAACTTAGGCGTTTTCGTAAGCGAGAAGGGCCTTGTCTTCCTCAGACTCCATAATTTCTCTTTCTCCGGGTCCCTTATCGTCAATGCCACAGAGATGAAGCACACCATGCACTATCACTCTCAGCAATTCATTCCGAAAGGGGAGGTGCAGCTCCTCGGCATTGGAAGCCACCGTGTCGAGCGAAATCACGATATCACCACCGATCTTGTCGCCCTCTGTGTAATCGAATGTGATTATATCCGTGTAATAGTCATGACCCAGGAAGTCCCGGTTGTAGCGCAATATGTCGTCATCGCTGCAAAAGCGATATACGATATCGCCCACGTGATATCCGTGGGAATGGGCTACTGCTTCAAGCCATCTGAATACCTTGGCGGTATCAAGACATGGCATTTCTACGTTTTCTGTCTGAAATTCTATCATCGTCGAAAGATTACATAGACCCCGCCTCTTCGAGATAAAAAGAAGTAAGGGACGTTGATATAAAAAACGACAACCCGATAAATTGGTTTCAGGCTGTCGCAATCATTTTCATAATTGCCAACAAAGATAACAAATATTTTAAAAATTGACAAATCAAACCAACAAACTCAAAGATCCCCATCAGCTCCATCAGCCCCATCAGCCCCATCTGCCCCATCAGTCCCATAAGCCCCATCAGTCCCATAAGCCCCATAAGCCCCATCAGCCCCATCAGGCCCATCAGCCCCATCAGGCCCATCAGGCCCATCAGGCCCATTAGGCTCATCAGCCCCATCTGGCTCATCAGGCCCATCAGGCCCATCAGGCCCATCAGGCCTATCAGGCCCATCAGCCCCATCTGCCCCATCTGCCCCATCTGCCCCATCAGGCCCATCAGGCCCCATCAGGCCCGTCAGCCCCATCTGCCCCATCAGCCCCATCAGCCCCATCTGCCCCATCTGCCCCATCTGCCCCATCTGCCCCATCAGGCCCATCAGGCCCATCTGCCCCATCTGCCCCATCAGGCCCATCAGGCCCGTCAGCCCCATCTGGCTCATCAGGCCCATCAGCCCCATCAGGCTCATCAGCCTCATCTGGCCCATCAGGCTCATCAGGCCCATCAGCCTCATCAGCCTCATCTGGCTCATCAGGCCCATCAGCCCCATCAGGCCCATCAGGCTCATCAGCCTCATCTGGCCCATCAGGCCCATCAGGCCCATCAGCCTCATCTGGCTCATCAGGCCCATCAGGCCTATCAGGCCCATAAGGCCCGACAATGCTTATTTTTTGTGATTATTTCTGTTTGCCATTTTTATAAACAATGTTTATAAACTATATAATTTGCTATATATATTACTATTACCGAAATTTTAATGAGTTTTTAGGCGGGCGAGATTTGAAATTTTGCAAAAGCGCGTGGACCTGTCAATGAAATTTCCAAGAACAAGCGATCGGACATAGACCATAGATGCCATATTATTGCATTTTTAGAAGCCGTGAATTTATTGTAAATTTGCGTTCCAAAATATTACAGCATGAAAATCGGATACGATGGCAAACGAGCCGTAAACAACATGACGGGGCTGGGCAACTATTCCCGTCTCGTGATAGAGGAAGTGGGAAAAAGATTTCTTCATTACAGAAACCTATCCAAGGAGAAAGAATCAGAGACTCCGGCCACGGCTTCCTCCAGGAAGGCTCCCATAGAATTCGGAATGCATACGTCCACTTATCGGAAAGCAGAACTTCCCGACTGGCAACTTCTGGTGTATACCCCCAAAATGCATCGCAATCCCCGTCTGGAACCACTTAGAAGACTTTACAATGTAGAATTCCGCTTTCCTCCCGCACAGGGTCTTTCGGGAAGCATGTGGCGCTCTTTTGGCATTTCCAACAATCTTAAGGCCGACGGCATAGATATCTATCATGGGCTAAGCAATGAACTGCCGCTGAACATACGCAGCGCGGGAGTGAAAAGCATCGTCACGATCCACGACGTGATCTACCGGCGGCTCCCCTATTGCTATAAACCTATCGACAGACTGATTTACGATTTCAAGTACGGACACTCGGCCCGCAACGCCGACAAAATCATTGCCGTGAGCCAACGTACAAAGGCCGATGTGATGGAATTCTATGATATTCCGGAAGAAAAGATTGAGGTGGTGTATCAGGGTTGCGATGATATATTTCGTCAGGAATATAACGGGGCGGAACTAAAAGAGGCGGCTGCAAGACTGCAGCTTCCCCAGGAATACATCGTGCAGGTGGGCACCGTGGAACGCCGAAAAAATCTTGAGCTTACCTTGCGGGCACTCAGCGTACTTCCCCGGAAGATAAAACTCGTGGTAGTGGGCCGCGACCATGGCGGATATAAAAAAAGAATGATACGGCTTGCAGCGGAATTAGGAGTTGGCTCAAGAGTAATCTGGCTTGAAGGAGTGGATTTCCACGATTTGCCACTCATCTATACGCAGGCCATAGCCGCCGTGTATCCAAGCAGATACGAAGGATTTGGCATACCTGTAATCGAGGCATTGGAATGTAACACACCCGTGGTGGGCGCCACGGGGAGTTGTCTGGAGGAAGCCGGGGGAGAGGGGGGCATATACGTGTCGCCCGACGATCCCCGCGAAGCGGCCGAAGCCCTTTCAGCCTTGATTGCCGATCAGGAACTGAGACGCGGCAAAACATCCGCGGGTAAAATCCATGTATCAAAATTCGACAATACACGCATGGCCAACCACATTATCGACATCTACCGGGGGTTGGTTGATGGTTGATGGTTGATGGTTGGTGGTTGATGGTTGATGGTTGATAGTTGATGGTTGATGGTTTATAGTAATGTCACTAAAATAAGGGTTCTCACTACATCGCCTCTTCGAGGCTCAGTTTGCTTGTCTTACTGGTCCCCAGACTAAAGTCTGGGGTTAACCACGAATATCGCCTCTACGAGGCGATCCCCGACAGTCCTTAATTTAGTGACATTATAGTTTATAGTAATGTCACTATATTGTGAATTGTGGGAACTCGCCTCGGAGTTGATCGTTGATGTCACTATATTGTGAATTGTGGGAACTCGCCTCG
>JAMPGE010000001.1:280802-327414 GCA_023664085.1 Muribaculum sp.
AGCACGTGATTTGTAATCTCGGGGTCGTTGGTTCGAATCCGACAAGAGGCTCAAGTCAGGAAAGTCAAGCACATTTTGACATTGACATCAACATTAACATATTGAAATCGGGCGAATACCAGAGTGGCCAAATGGGGCAGACTGTAAATCTGCTGGTTTATACCTTCGGTGGTTCGAATCCATCTTCGCCCACTAATAATTGCGGAAGTAGCTCAGTTGGTAGAGCATTAGCCTTCCAAGCTAAGGGTCGCGAGTTCGAACCTCGTCTTCCGCTCCTCAATAATAAGTTGCCCATGTAGCTCAGGGGTAGAGCACTTCCTTGGTAAGGAAGAGGTCGCGGGTTCAAATCCCGCCACCGGCTCCATTTTTTTTAATATCCCCTTTCTCCTCGAAGAAAGGAAAATAATAATCAAAAAAATATAGCAGACTTATGGCTAAAGAAAAATTCGAAAGAACCAAGCCGCACGTAAACATTGGTACTATCGGTCACGTAGACCACGGTAAAACCACTCTTACCGCAGCTATCACCAAAGTTCTCGCTGAGAAAGGTCTTTCCGAGGCTCGTTCCTTCGACTCCATCGACAATGCTCCTGAAGAGAAAGAGCGTGGTATCACAATCAACACCGCACACGTAGAATATCAGACTGCCAACCGTCACTACGCTCACGTAGACTGCCCGGGACACGCTGACTACGTTAAGAACATGGTTACCGGTGCTGCTCAGATGGACGGCGCTATCATCGTAGTTGCCGCTACTGACGGTCCGATGCCCCAGACTCGTGAGCACATCCTGCTCGCCCGTCAGGTAAACGTTCCCCGCCTTGTTGTATTCATGAACAAGTGCGATATGGTAGACGACGAAGAAATGCTCGAACTCGTAGAGATGGACATGCGTGACCTTCTCTCTCAGTATGAGTATGATGGTGACAATACTCCTATTATCCAAGGTTCTGCTCTTGGCGCTCTCAACGGTGAGCCCCAGTGGGTAGAGAAGGTGATGGAGCTTATGGATGCTGTCGACACTTGGATTCCGCTGCCTCCCCGCGACGTGGACAAACCGTTCCTTATGCCTGTTGAAGACGTATTCTCAATCACAGGTCGTGGCACAGTTGCTACAGGTCGTATCGAAGCCGGCCGCGTAAAAGTTGGCGACGAAGTTCAGATCCTCGGTCTGGGCGCTGACAAGAAGTCTGTTGTTACCGGTGTGGAAATGTTCCGCAAGATCCTTGATGAAGGTGAAGCTGGCGACAACGTAGGTCTGCTCCTCCGTGGTATCGACAAGAACGAAATCCGTCGCGGTATGGTTATCTGCCACCCGGGTCAGGTTAAGCCTCACGATCACTTCAAGGCTCAGGTTTATATCCTGAAGAAAGAAGAAGGCGGTCGTCACACTCCGTTCCACAACAAATATCGTCCTCAGTTCTACATCCGTACTCTTGACGTAACCGGTGAGATCACACTTCCCGAAGGCGTAGAGATGGTAATGCCTGGCGATAATGTTGAGATCGACGTTAAGCTCATCACTCCGGTAGCATGCGACCAAGGTCTTCGTTTCGCTATCCGTGAAGGCGGACGTACAGTAGGTTCCGGTCAGATCACAGCCGTATACGACGACTAATCAGCCGAAAATACAATAAAATCAAAATATAGGGGTCATCTCCGGATGACCCCTTCAATACGGGAATAGCTCAGTCGGTAGAGCACTGGTCTCCAAAACCAGGTGTCGGGAGTTCGAGCCTCTCTTCCCGTGCCAAAGAAAGAAAATATGAATTTAATCAAGGATATAAAGGAATCTTATAACGAGCTCGTATATAAGGTTTCCTGGCCAACTCAGAAACAACTCATCAACAGTTCGGTGCTGGTATTGATAGCTTCCATCATACTGGCCGTATTCATAATGATTGTTGACTGGGTGTTTGAGTCTCTGATGCAGTTAATCTACAGTATCAACTTTTAAAATCGGACTTAGGTAATCAATGGCTGAAGTTTCAAAAGAATGGTACGTCCTTCGCGCCATTTCCGGTAAGGAGGCAAAGGTGAAGGAAGTGCTCGATGCTCAAATCAGAAATACTGATTTGGGTAAACATGTGTTTCAAGTATTGATACCCACCGAGAAAGTCTATACTCAGCGCAATGGCAAGAAGGTGATTAAGGAGCGCACTCTTTATTCGGGTTATGTTTTTGTTCAGGCAGAACTCACCGGAGAAGTGATATATGAGCTTCGCAACACTACCAATGTCATTGATTTCTTGCGTGGTCGTGCCAAGGATTCCAAACCCGAACCTCTTCGTGAGGCAGAGGTGATGAGAATGCTTGGAGAGGCCGACAAGATGCTTGAGCCTGTGGAGAATGAGATCGAAGACTATGTTGTAGGCGAAAGCGTTAAGGTCATCGATGGTGCCTTTAATGGTTTTGTCGGCACGGTTTGCGATGTCAATACCGAAAAGAAGAAGCTCAAGGTGGAAGTCAAGATTTTCGGACGCCCCACCGAATTGGAGTTGGAATATCCTCAAGTGGAAAGAGTCTGAATCATTTTAAAGAATTGCATCGACTGCGCTGCTTCATACTTCAACGATTATTGTAAATAACGATTATTGTAAGGTAGGAAAGAAGAGCGGTCGGTTGATTCTGCGGAATGACCGGAAGATGTTACGCTCCGGAAGATTTATTTACACACCTCAACCAATCAATTTTTAAACCAAAACAAACAATGGCTAAAGAAATTGCTGGACAGATCAAATTGCAGATAAAAGGCGGCGCGGCCAACCCGTCGCCCCCGGTAGGACCTGCACTGGGTTCGAAAGGTATTAACATCATGGAATTTTGCAAGCAATTCAATGCCCGCACCCAGGACAAGGCCGGTAAGGTTCTTCCTGTAGTAATCACTTACTACACAGACAAGAGCTTTGACTTCGTAGTCAAGACTCCACCGGTGGCTGTTCAACTCAAGGAAGTGGCAAAGCTTAAGAGCGGTTCGGCTCAGCCTAACCGTAAGAAAGTGGCCGAAATCACTTGGGATCAGGTAAAGGCTATTGCAGAAGACAAGATGCCCGATTTGAATTGCTTTACTTTAGACTCAGCGATGCGTATGGTGGCAGGCACTGCCCGCAGCATGGGTATCACTGTAAAGGGAGACTTCCCCGAATTAAACTAACAATCTTCATTACAAATGGGAAAACTGACAAAAAATCAGAAGTTGGCACTTTCCAAGCTCGAGCCGGGCAAGGTCTATACACTTCTTGAGGCTGCACAGAAGGTAAAGGACATCACTTTCACAAAGTTTGATGCTTCTTTCGATATTGACGTGCGCCTTGGAGTAGACCCGAGAAAGGCTGACCAAATGGTTCGTGGCGTTGTATCTCTGCCTAACGGCACCGGCAAACAGGTACGTGTTCTCGTACTTTGCGGTCCCGACGCGGAAGCAGCAGCCAAAGAGGCAGGAGCGGACTATGTAGGTCTCGACGAATACCTTGCTAAGATCAAGGGTGGTTGGACCGACGTAGACGTGATCATCACCCAACCTTCCGTGATGGGCAAGCTCGGTCCTTTGGGCCGTATACTTGGTCCCCGCGGATTGATGCCTAACCCTAAGAGCGGCACAGTGACTATGGACGTTGCAAAAGCCGTTAAGGAGGTTAAGCAGGGCAAGATTGACTTCAAGGTTGATAAGACAGGTATCGTACACGCTTCTATCGGAAAGGTATCTTTCACTCCGGAAGCCATGGCCGAGAATGCCAAAGAATTTATCAACACTTTGGTGAAGTTGAAACCCGCCACAGCCAAGGGAACATATATAAAGAGCATTTATCTTTCGAGCACAATGAGCCCCGGCGTAAAAGTCGAGCCTAAATCTGTGGTTGAATAAAACCCCGTAAAAAGCAAATCAAAATGAAAAAGGAAGATAAAGCTATAATTATCAATGAGATCAGCGACACGCTTGCCAACTATAGCTGTGTGTATCTGACTCAGACCTCCGGACTTGACGCTGAAAAGACAAGCGCTCTGCGTCGTGCCTGCTTTCAGGGCGATGTAAAGATGCTCTGCGTAAAGAATACTCTTCTTAAAAAAGCGTTTGAGGCAAGTGAGATTGACTACAGCGAACTGTACGATCTTCTTCATGGCGAGACTACTCTGATGCTTAGCAACACCGGCAATGCTCCGGCCAAGCTCATTAAGAAATTTCGCGATAAGAAAGATACTCTGCCCATCCTTAAGGGTGCTTACGTAGAGGAAACTGTTTATATCGGTGAGGAATCGTTGGAAGCCCTTGCCCACATCAAGAGCAAAGCCGAACTTATCGGCGACGTCATCGGACTTCTCCAGTCGCCCGCCAAGAATGTTGTCAGCGCTCTGCAGAGCGGTGCCAATAAGCTTCACGGCATACTCGAAACTCTTTCCAACAAATAATTAATAACCAAACGAAATAATAAAAACAAAATACCAAAATGGCAGATTTGAAAGCTTTTGCAGAACAACTCGTTAACCTGACCGTAAAGGAAGTAAACGAACTCGCAACTATCCTCAAAGAGGAATATGGCATCGAACCCGCTGCTGCTGCAGTTGCAGTTGCCGCCGGCCCCGCCGCAGGTGGTGAAGCCGCTGAAGAAAAATCCAGCTTCGACGTAATCCTTAAATCAGCTGGCGCCAGCAAGCTCGCAGTCGTTAAGCTCGTTAAGGAACTCACAGGTCTTGGCCTGAAAGAGGCTAAGGAACTTGTAGACAACGCACCCAGCCCCGTTAAGGAAGGTCTTCCCAAGGCTGACGCTGAGGGTCTGAAGAAGCAACTCGAAGAAGCAGGTGCCGAAGTTGAGCTCAAATAAGATTTTATCACACCTCTAAATTGGTTAAGATCCCCTGCTTTTGCAGGGGAGTCTTAACCTTTTTTTGACTTTCTCTAAATAAAATAACTGTCGGTTGTTGATTCCCCTGATTGTGATTCTTTTTATCTTTGAATCCTCAGATTAATCTTTTTTTCAGAATCTTGTAAATCTCGTATTCAGAATATGGTTTTGTATTCGGAATCCTGTTTAAGTTATAAGATTATTCAAAATTTTATTTGGATTTAACTGCCAGTTATTAAAATGTGGATCTTTATCGGTCAGCCCATCAGTGCAACCGATGATCCCGATAAGGCCGGCCTATTTATGTCGGCAATTATTGCGTCATTACGAGGCAATACGTTATCAGCTCTAAGCAGTCATTGTCTTTTATAAGACGATATGCCGCCAGCTCTAAGCAGTCATTGTCTTTATAAGACGATATGCCGCCAGCTCTAAGCAGTCATTGTCTTTATAAGACGATATGCCGCCAGCTCTAGGCCCTCATTGTCTTTTATAAGACGATATGCCGCTTATTCTCTCTCTGAAGGATAACATCTTCATGTGATTTTAATCGTTTATCGACATAAGTTTTTAAGTATTTGTTTACAGTATAGTCAGAGTATTTATCAAAGTTGCGCGAAGACCTTTTGGACTTTAACCCAATATTTCACTCATTCCGTTGCTGTAGAAAAATTACTTAATCAGTACTTATATTTTCAAGTCAGTAAACAAAAAAAGCTCCATTCGAATATCTTTTATTTTTTTTCGAATAATTGAGTTATTTTCACAGTAATTGGAAAGATGTTTGCCGCTAAGATATTCTCTCTTCGTCAGAATCTTCATTAATTCTAACCCAATGTCAGTAAATTTAACCGATAAACCGCGCGTTAATTTCGCTACGATTAAAAATCCCCTGCCATATCCTGATTTTCTGGATGTGCAGCTGCAAAGTTTCCGCGACTTTCTGCAGCTTGACACTCCACTTGAAAACCGTAGGAATGAGGGTCTTTACAAAGTTTTCGCAGAAAATTTCCCCATAGCGGATACGCGCAATAACTTTGTGCTCGAGTTTCTTGACTACTATATTGATCCGCCAAGATATTCCATAGCTGAATGTCTGCATCGCGGTCTTACATATAGTGTGCCATTGAAGGCAAAACTCAAGCTGTATTGCACTGACCCCGATCATGAAGACTTCGCCACTACGATTCAGGATGTGTACCTCGGTCCTATTCCATATATGACCGATCAGGGCACTTTCATTATCAATGGTGCCGAACGCGTAGTCGTATCTCAGCTCCACCGTTCTCCCGGTGTATTTTTCGGTCAGAGCCAGCATGCCAACGGCACAAAGCTTTATTCAGCCCGTATCATTCCTTTCCGTGGCAGCTGGATTGAATTCGCCACTGACATTAACAATGCGATGTATGCCTATATCGACAGAAAGAAGAAACTTCCTGTCACTACGCTTTTGCGTGCCATTGGCCTTGAAAGCGACAAGGACATCATCCAGATTTTTGATCTTGCCGATGAGATTCCCAACAAACGCAGCGATCTGAAAGCTGCCGTAGGCCGCAAACTCGCTGCAAGAGTTCTTAAGAAATGGTATGAGGATCAGGTGGACACTTACACCGGTGAGCTTACTTCACAGGAACGTGTGGAAGTTGTGGTGGACCGTGGCACGGTACTCACAGAAGATCTCATCGATGCCATTCTCGACACTGATGTCAAGACCATACTTCTTGAGCGTGAGAACGTAAGCAGTATCGATTATTCGATCATTTTCAATACCCTCTCCCGCGATACCACCAATTCGGAGCCTGAGGCCATCACATATATCTATCGCCAGCTTCGCAACGCCGAACCACCAGACGAGGCAAGCGCCCGCGAGGTCATCAACAACCTTTTCTTCTCGGAGAAGCGCTACGACTTGGGTGAAGTGGGCCGTTTCCGAATCAATAAGAAACTCGGACTGGATACTTCGATGGACGTCAAGGTGCTTACACGCGAAGACATCGTAGCCATCATTAAGTATCTTATCGAACTTATCAATGCCAAGAGCGATGTGGACGACATCGACCACTTGAGCAACCGACGTGTACGCACCGTGGGCGAGCAGCTCTACAATCAGTTCGGAGTAGGTCTGGCCCGTATGGCCCGCACTATCCGTGAGCGTATGAACGTCCGCGACAATGAGGTGTTTACTCCCATCGACCTCATCAACGCCAAGACCATATCATCGGTGATCAATACTTTCTTCGGCACCAACGCCCTGTCGCAGTTTATGGACCAGACGAATCCTCTTGCGGAGATCACCCACAAGCGGCGTATGTCGGCCCTCGGCCCCGGCGGTCTGAGCCGTGACCGCGCCGGATTTGAGGTTCGTGACGTTCACTATACCCATTATGGTCGTCTTTGCCCTATCGAGACTCCTGAAGGTCCCAACATCGGTCTTATCTCCTCACTGTGCGTCTACGCCAAGATCAACAATCTTGGATTTATCGAGACTCCCTACCGCACTGTGCAGGACGGCAAGGTAAACCTTAACAACAACGAGGTGACATATCTCACCGCCGAACTCGAAGAGGGCAAGATGATAGCCCAGGGCAATGCTCCTCTCAACGATGACGGCACATTCATAAGAAACAAAGTGAAGGCACGTCAGGACGCTGACTTCCCGATCGTGCCTCCTGAAAACATACAGTTGATGGATGTGGCACCCATTCAGATAGCATCCATCGCGGCATCGTTGATTCCCTTCCTTGAGCATGACGACGCCAACCGCGCGTTGATGGGTTCAAACATGATGCGTCAGGCTGTGCCCCTGCTTAGAAGCGAAGCTCCCATCGTGGGCACAGGCATCGAAGGCCAGCTTATCAAGGACAGCCGTACGCAGATCACCGCCGAGGGCGACGGCGTGGTAGAGTTTGTGGACTCCACGGTGATCCGTATCAATTATGACCGCACTGAAGATGAAGATTTCGTAAGTTTTGAATCTTCTGTGAAGGAATACAAGATCCCGAAATTCCGTCGTACAAACCAGGGCACCACCATCGACCTTCGTCCGATCTGCAATAAGGGCGACCGTGTGGTGAAGGGACAGATCCTCACCGAGGGCTACTCCACTGAAAAGGGAGAACTCGCACTGGGCCGCAACCTTAAAGTGGCGTTCATGCCGTGGAAGGGTTACAATTATGAGGATGCCATCGTGCTCAATGAGCGTATGGTGCGCGAGGATATCCTGACTTCCGTTCATGTGGACGAGTATTCTCTGGAGGTGCGTGAGACCAAGCGCGGCATGGAAGAGCTTACCAGCGATATCCCCAACGTAAGCGAGGATGCCACCAAGGATCTTGACGAACGCGGCATCATTCGCGTCGGTGCCCACGTGGTACCCGGCGACATCATGATCGGCAAGATCACTCCTAAGGGAGAGACCGATCCCACTCCGGAAGAAAAGCTTCTGCGCGCCATCTTCGGTGACAAGGCCGGCGACGTGAAAGACGCTTCACTCAAGGCCTCTCCTTCACTGAAGGGAGTGGTGATTGGGACGAGCCTCTTCAGCCGTGCACAGAAGACAAAGACGTCAAAGAAGAGTGCCAACGCTCAGCTTCCCAAGCTTGATGAAGAGTATGAAGAAAAGCAGGACGAATTGAGAAGAGACCTCGTAGAGCGCATGCGCAAGCTGCTCAACGATCAGGTTTCTCAGGGAGTGAAAGACTTCCTTGGAGTGGAAGTGGTGGAAAACGGCAAGCCCTTCAGCGAAGTGCCTTTCGCGCAGCTTGACTATGAAGCTCTTAATCTTTCCGACTGGACCGACGATGCCCGCATCAACGGGATGATTGCCAAGCTGGTGACCAATTATCTGCGCAAGTCCAAAGAGATTGATTCCGAACTGCGCCGCCGCAAGTTTGACATCACCATCGGCGACGAACTTCCTTCCGGCATCATGCAGATGGCGAAGGTATACATTGCAAAGAAGCGTAAGATCGGCGTGGGCGACAAGATGGCAGGCCGCCACGGCAACAAGGGTATCGTATCCCGAGTGGTCCGTCAGGAGGACATGCCGTTCCTTGAAGACGGCACTCCCGTCGACATCGTGCTTAACCCTCTGGGTGTGCCCTCACGTATGAACCTTGGCCAGATCTTCGAGACCGTGCTCGGCTGGGCCGGCAAAGAATTGGGTGAGAAGTTCGCCACTCCTATCTTCGACGGTGCCACCCTCGATGACCTCAATGCCTGGACCGACAAAGCCGGACTGCCCCGCTACGGCAAAACGTATCTCTACGACGGCGGCACCGGCGACAGATTTGACCAACCGGCCACAGTAGGCGTGATCTATATGCTTAAACTCGGCCACATGGTGGAAGACAAGATGCACGCACGCTCCATCGGTCCATACTCACTGATAACCCAGCAGCCTCTGGGCGGTAAGGCCCAGTTTGGCGGTCAGCGTTTCGGAGAGATGGAAGTATGGGCCCTTGAGGCTTTCGGCGCAAGCCACGTGCTTCAGGAGATCCTCACCATCAAGTCCGACGACGTAATGGGCCGCTCAAAGGCTTACGAAGCAATAGTAAAGGGCGATCCCATGCCCGAACCCGGTATTCCCGAATCTCTTAATGTGCTCCTCCATGAGCTTCGCGGCCTTGGACTCAGCATCACTCTCGACTGATATAATACGCTGCCTGCGGCTCCTATCGGCCGCGGGCGGCATCAACGCTAAAATCATTAACTTCTATGGCTTTTAGAAGAGACAATAAAATAAAAAACAACTTCTCGAAAATCACTATCGGCTTGGCTTCTCCTGAAGAAATCAAGGAGAAGTCCAGCGGCGAAGTGCTCAAACCCGAGACCATCAACTACCGCACCTACAAGCCCGAACGCGACGGACTCTTCTGTGAGAAGATTTTTGGTCCCGTCAAGGACTATGAGTGTCATTGCGGCAAGTACAAACGCATTCGATACAAAGGTATTGTCTGCGACCGTTGCGGCGTTGAGGTGACTGAAAAGAAGGTGCGTCGCGAGAGAATGGGTCACATCGAGCTCGTGGTGCCCGTAGCCCACATCTGGTATTTCCGTTCTCTGCCCAACAAGATCGGCTACCTGCTTGGACTTCCTTCCAAGAAACTCGACACAGTGATTTATTACGAGCGCTACGTAGTGATCAATCCCGGCAATACCGGCCGCGAGAAGCTTGAGCTCCTCTCCGAAGAAGAGTACATGGAGATCGTAGACAATCTTCCCGAAGACAACGACGCCCTCGAGGACAACGATCCCAACAAGTTCGTGGCCAAAATGGGTGCAGAGGCTATCTACGATCTTCTCAAGGATATAGATCTGCGCAGTCTTGCCGCAGAGTTGCGCCATCGTGCCAACACCGACGGCTCCCAGCAGCGCAAGACCGAGGCTCTGAAACGCCTGCAGGTGGTAAACTCCTTCCTCGCATCCGCCGACCGCAACAAACCGGAATGGATGATTCTCAAGGCAGTGCCCGTGATTCCTCCCGAACTCCGTCCGCTCGTGCCCCTGGATGGCGGCCGATTCGCCACCTCCGACCTCAATGACCTTTACCGTCGTGTAATCATACGCAACAACCGCTTGAAACGTCTCATTGAGATTCAGGCACCAGAAGTGATTCTCCGCAATGAAAAGCGCCTTCTACAGGAGGCGGTGGACTCATTGCTCGACAATAGCCGTAAGTCTTCGGCTGTGAAATCGGACGTGAACCGTGCCCTTAAATCCCTGTCGGACTCCCTCAAGGGCAAGCAGGGTCGTTTCCGCCAGAACCTTCTCGGTAAGCGTGTAGACTACTCCGCACGTTCGGTGATCGTGGTCGGTCCCGAGCTCAAGATGCACGAGTGCGGTATCCCAAAACTTATGGCCGCCGAACTTTATAAACCGTTCGTGATCCGCAAACTCATAGAGCGCGGCATCGTGAAGACTGTGAAGAGCGCCAAAAAGATCGTGGACAAGAAAGAACCGGTGGTATGGGATATCCTTGAGCACGTGATGAAAGGTCACCCCGTGCTGCTCAACCGTGCCCCGACACTGCACCGCCTTGGTATCCAGGCCTTCCAGCCCAAGATGATCGAAGGCAAGGCCATTCAGCTGCATCCGCTCGCCTGTACGGCATTCAACGCCGACTTCGACGGTGACCAGATGGCTGTGCACCTTCCCCTCGGCAACGAGGCAATCCTTGAAGCCCAGCTTCTGATGCTCGGTGCCCACAACATCCTTAACCCCGCCAACGGCGCGCCTATCACAGTGCCTTCGCAGGACATGGTGCTCGGTCTCTACTATATCACCAAGACCAGAAAAGGCGACAAAGGAGAAGGCTCTGTATTCTACGGCCCAGAAGAAGCTGAGATCGCTTACAATGAAGGCCGCGTCACTCTGCATGCCAACGTAAAAGTGCTTGTGGAGGACCTCGACGAGAACGGCAACCTTGTAAAGATACTTCGAGAGACATCCGTAGGCCGAATTCTGTTCAACCGCTTCGTTCCGAAAGAAATAGGCTACGTCAACGAAATCATATCAAAATCTTCACTGCGCAAGATCATCGGCAAGGTCATCAAGACCTGCGGTGTGACACGTTCCGCACAATTCCTCGACGATATCAAGAACCTTGGATACCGAATGGCATTCCGCGGCGGCTTGAGCTTCAACCTCGGCGATGTGATTATCCCGAAGGAGAAAGAAGAATACGTAGCCGAAGGTCATGCTCAGGTGGATGAAGTGATGATGCAGTACCAGACAGGTTTCATCACGGGTAAGGAGCGTTATAACCAGGTGATCGATATATGGACACACGTCAATTCCCGTCTGGCCGACACCCTGATGAAGCAGATGAAGGAAGACCAGCAGGGCTTCAACTCTGTCTACATGATGCTGGATTCCGGAGCCCGTGGTTCCAAGGACCAGATTCGTCAGCTTTCCGGTATGCGTGGTCTTATGGCCAAGCCTCAGAAGGCAGGCGCCGAAGGCGGCCAGATCATCGAAAACCCGATTCTCGCCAACTTTAAAGAAGGCCTGTCGGTGCTTGAGTACTTTATCTCTACCCACGGTGCCCGTAAGGGTCTTGCCGACACCGCTCTGAAGACCGCCGACGCCGGATATCTTACCCGCCGTCTGGTGGACGTGGCCCACGACGTGATCATCAATGAGGAAGACTGCGGCACTCTCCGCGGCCTCGTCTGCACCGAAATCAAGAATAAGGATGAAGTGGTGGCCTCTCTGTCGGAGAGAATCCTCGGCCGCGTATCGGTACACGATATCGTGGACCCCTTCAATCCCGACGAAATAATAGTTCACTCCGGTGAGGAAATCACCGAGGCCATCGCCGAGCGCATCGAAGCCTCTCCCATAGAGAGCGTGGAGATCCGGAGCGTGCTCACCTGCGAATCCAAACGCGGAGTCTGCGCCAAGTGCTACGGCCGCAACCTCTCCACCCACCGTATGGTACAGAAGGGCGAGGCAGTGGGCGTGATCGCCGCCCAGTCCATCGGCGAGCCCGGTACCCAGCTTACTCTGCGTACGTTCCACGTGGGTGGTGTGGCAGGTAACGTCGCCGCCGACAAGGATGTGACCGCCCGTCATGACGGTAAACTTGAGATCGAAGAGCTCCGTACCATCAAGGATAAGGACGGAGTGGATATCGTAGTGGGCCGTATGGCCGAGATGCGTCTTATCGAACCCAAGTCGGGCATTGTGCTCACCGCCGCCAACATCCCCTACGGATCGAAACTCTTCTTCAAGAACGGCGATATGGTGAAGACAGGCGACATGATTTGCGAATGGGACCCCTTCAACGCGGTAGTCATTGCCGAAGTAGGCGGACACATGAAGTTTGAAAACGTGGAGGAAGGCGTGACCTACATCGTGGAATCCGATGAAGCCACCGGACTGCATGAGAAGGTGATGATCGAGTCAAAGGACCGCACCAAGGTGCCTGAGGCACATATCGTGGACGACAACGGCGAAATAATCCGCACCTATACTCTTCCCGTGGGAGCTCATCTGCTGGTCAACGACGGCGACGAGATCACCCCCGGTCAGGTATTCGTGAAGACACCGCGTGCCTCCAACTCCGCAGGTGACATCACCGGTGGTCTGCCGCGTGTCACCGAGCTCTTCGAGGCCCGCAACCCGTCGAATCCCGCGGTGGTAAGCGAAATCGACGGTGAAGTGCATTTCGGAAAGATCAAACGAGGCAACCGCGAGATGAGTGTAACTTCCAAACTTGGAGAGGTTAAGAAATATCTCGTGCCGCTCTCGAAACAGGTGCTCGTGCAGGAGAATGACTATGTACGCGCCGGCACACCGCTTTCAGACGGTGCCATTACCCCAGCCGATATCCTCAACATCAAGGGCCCGACGGCCGTGCAGGAATATATCGTAAACGAAGTGCAGGACGTGTACCGCTCTCAGGGTGTGAAGATCAACGACAAGCACTTTGAAGTAATCGTGCGTCAGATGATGCGCAAGGTCAATATCCTTGATCCGGGCGACACCCGCTTCCTCGAGCAGCAGATTGTAGACAAGCGCAACTTCATGGAGGAGAACGACAATATCTGGGGCAAGAAAGTGATCACCGACTGCGGCGATTCGCAGAACTACAAGACCGGTGAGATCATCACCGTGCGTAAGCTACGCGACGAGAACTCATCGTTGAAACGCAAAGACCTTCAGATCATGACCGTGCGCGATGCCGTGCCTGCCACCTCCGAACAGATTCTGCAGGGCATCACGCGTGCCGCTCTGCTTACCTCCAGCTTCATGTCGGCCGCATCCTTCCAGGAGACTACCAAGGTGCTCAACGAAGCTGCCATCAACGGCAAGACCGACTATCTGGAGGGTATGAAGGAGAACGTGATCTGCGGACACTTGATTCCTGCCGGTACCGGCCTGCGTGAATACAACCGTCTGGTTGTGGCCAACAAAGAGGAGATAGAGGCAATGCAGTTTACTGACGATCCGGCCAGCATCGTTCTGGCGGAAGCCGAACAGATGGAGAAGACCGCTCCCGCTGAATAAAGACTTCTGCTGTAGATTAAGATTAATCTTAACAGCAATAAATGATAGATTGAGGGGATGCCATTCGGCATCCCCTCAATTATAAGTCTCAATGAATCCCGATAAAACGGGATAAAACGGGATAAAACGGGATTCATCCCGATAAAACGGGATAAAACGGGATTCATCGCGATAAATCGGGATAAAACTCGATGAATCTCGCGCTGCTGCACGGCCAATATCGCCGAAGGTACCGCCCGATATTCTACATCAATCGTGACCGAGATGAGACTGCTTGACGTGGCTCTGATTACCCGGCTTGCAATGGCATCAGAAAGATTGAATAAGCACGCCCCACGTTGCTCTAAGAGACGGACTCTGAAAAATCAGGCTTCTGAAGACGCTCAAATCTTCAGAAGCCTAAGTTTTTTAGAGAGGTGCCTGCGTGGGTCTATCTTTGGTAAAGGAATCGCTTGATGGAGCGTTTGGGAGTCTTTTCAAACTCTTCGCTCATCAGCTTGATATGGTCTATTTTGCTATAGGCGGGCATTTCGGAGTTGAGCGATTTCAGATTTTCGGACATGATGCCGTCGAGCTCATCGTCCGAAAGGTTCTTTACGGCGAGTGCTTCCTGATCGGGATATATGAGGGCTACGAGCTTGCCGCCGTCTTCCACTACGAGAGACTCGCCTACGTACGGCAGGCCGTTGAGCACGGCTTCGATCTCCTCGGGATATATGTTTTGGCCCGACGGGCCGAGAATCATACTCTTGGATCGTCCGGATATGGAGAGATATCCTTCGGCATTGATAGTGCACAGGTCTCCGGTATTCATCCAGCCGTCGCTATCGGGTATCACCTCGAGGGTGGCCTTCTCATTCTTGTAGTAACCGGACATTACGTTCATACCCTTCACCCAGAGATTTCCGGCCACGGAGGAGGGATCGGGCGAATCCACGCGCATCTCCATGCGGTCCACGATTTTGCCCACGGAGCCGGGGATCACTTCCGAGGGGGGAACGTAAGTGATAAGCGGGCCGCATTCGGTCATGCCGTAGCCTACGGTAAACGGGAAACCGATGCGCAGCAGGAGTTTCTCCACGTCGCGGTTGAGGGCGGCGCCGCCGATAATCAGTTCGTGTACATTTCCGCCGAGGGCATCCTTGAGCCCTTCGAGCACGCGGTCGTAGATATTGTCGTCAACAAAAGGCACTTTCAGCAGCATCCTCATCACAGGCTTCTGCAGCTTGGGGAAGATCTTTCCCTTCACGATCTTCTCAAGAATCAGCGGGACGGTGATGATCAGTTTGGGTCTGACCTCGGCGAAAGCCTTCATTATGACCTTGGGGGAGGGGAGCCGGGTGAGGAAATTGCAGTGGCAACCCTTGCAGAAAGGATGGAGCATCTCGATGATCATGCCGTAGAGGTGGGCCAGCGGAAGCATGTTGACCATGCCGTCGCCGGCGCCGAGCCACGGGAGATGGTCAAGGCAGAAGCGGATGTTGCTCCAGATGCTGCGTCGGGGAAGCATCACGCCCTTCGACATACCGGTGGAGCCGGAGGTGTAGCTGATAAGCGCCGTCTGTTCGGGATCGTCTTCGAGAGCATTGAAGTTCTCCTTTTCATAGGCATAGGGGAACTTGTGTCCGAAGAGCTCATTGAGACGGTTGCGCGCATCGGTAAGGCTTTGGCTGCGTGCCAGAGGCATACCGAACTCCGAAATGTAGAGGGCACCTACGAGTGCCGGGAGTTTCTGCTCGTCGAGGTTCTCCCAGATTGCGGCGTCTACAAAGAGGAGCTTCGAGTCGCTGTGGTTCACAAGGTGATGGATCATGTCCGGCTTGAACTCATGCAGTATAGGCACTGCCACCACGTTGGACACGAGGCAGGCTATGAAGGTCACAGCCCAGTTGGAGGAGTTTTTGCCGCAGATGGCCACTTTGTCGCCTTCCTTCACACCGGCGGCTTCGAAAATGATGCGGAGTTTTTCCACCATTTCCGCCACATCCTTGAAACGGTAGTTGATACCGCCCATGTCGGAGAGAGCCATCAGATCCCAGTTTTTGCGGATACTGCCCTCTATTACTTTGTTGAGAGACCCAGCTTCTGTCATCATAGTATCTTGTTTAACTTAGGCTTCGGTATCGGCCGAAGCCTAGGTGGTTTATAAGTTTAGTGTAATGTCGCTAAAATAAGAGTTCTCACAACATCGCCTCTTCGAGGCTCAGTTTGCTTATCTTACTGGTCCCCAGACTAAAGTCTGGGGTTAACCACGAATATCGCCTCTACGAGGCGATCCCCGACAGTCCTTAATTTAGTGACATTAAAGTTTAGTGGTTTTTAAGTTTATAACCTTGCGGGGGGCCGTTTGGTTCTCAGTCTCAGTCATTGCGGGTTTGCAACCCGCAAAAGTCACCTTCCGACTCAGCGCTTCATGTTTTGGCCGAGAAAAGCTTCGGCGTCGGCCAGTGTCTCGGTGCGCAGAAGGATTTTGCCGTCGGGGCCGATGAGCATATAATGGGGTATGCCCGAGAAGCCATAGATGTCATAGGGGCGGCGCTGAGCGTTGTAGACCACGGGCCATGCGATGCCGTGGGAGGCAACGGCCCTACGCGTGTCTTCGGGAGTGTCGCGTACGGCTACGCTCACTGTGTTCAGCCCTTTGCCTGCGTATTGCTGCTGCAAAGCCTTGATGGCCTTAATGTCTTTGATGCAGTAGGGACACCAGCTTGCCATGAAGTCGACAAGAGTATATTTTCCCGGGGTGATGAGAGATGAAAATTTTACGGGATTACCTTCGGCGTTTTCCCCGTCGAAATCGATATATGGGTGGCCGGGCGCTGTCTTGGCGCGAAGTTCGGCATACTTTACGTATTTGGCGGCTCTTTTCGAATTGCGCAGATGCTCCGGGGCCTGCCTGATCATCTCGGTGACCTTCACAGGATCGCCGAATTTGAGCCATTCTATGGCAGCGTAAGTGCCCAGTACGTTGTCGCGGTTTTCCTTATACAACTGTTCGGCCAAGGCTGTATAGGAATTCATATCCACGTTTTCGGCCGAGTCAAGACGGGCCATCATTGCCGAAAGCCGATTGTTGAAATTGGTGCCGGAAGCCACACTCATACTGTCTACGGTGAGCGACGCCTCTCCGGGCTCAATCACATAGAAGGCAACTGTGTGGCCATCGATATTGACCTGAGCCAACAGCGGATACTTTACGCTGTCGGACTCAACGGTGGTGAAAAAAGCTTTACCATTGGAAATAATAGCGTTGGCTATCACTAAAGAATCTTCATAAGAGATGATTTCGGCAGACTTGCCTTCATAATCGTTGGGAGCGGCAATGTCCAGACGGGCCTCACGGTGGCCGCAGCCGACAGTGGCCAGAGCCAAGGCTGCCATCACGGAGAATCGAACTAATCTTTTCATACTTGGAACTTAGAGTCCGTCTCATAAAAAATTTAACTTTATAGGTCGTAGCCTTGAGTTGATTTCGGGTTTTGGCGTAGGGAGCAACCTTATGGTTGTGACCTGAAAGACAAAACTCAAAAGCAACCAAGGATGCGAGACAAAGGTAACTTTTTTACAGTAGACTGACTCATTTAATTTTAATAACACCGCAAAAGTAAAGAAAAAAAACAAAATACTCAAGCTTTCGAGATGTTTGCAGGTCGGAAGCTTGAGTATTTTGTTGATTTATAGCTGACATCCCATCTCAAAGGGATGAATTCTGTTATAAATGCTTAAGGAACTCTTAATAAGAGATACTTAAATTGGATCGCAAAATTAATTATAGTTCTCATTTTTTCCAAATTTCGGTAGTTAAAATTTGTTAGCAAAACCGCACAAACTATTCTGATGGCCAGATCATGAATATTTCCACCAATATTCATTTATATGCCAAATGGGCTCCGTACTCGGCACAGGCATCCTCGGGAATATCTGAAGTAGAAAAAATATTTAAAGAATATGATGAAATCGGGTTTGCGTCATTCTTCCCGTCTTTACCGTATTTTTTTAACGTTTAAGTGTTGATGCATGATTAAGAGGCAGCGGGTTTCGCTTTGGCGAAACCCGAGTCTTTTTTGGGCGGTGTGGCGAATTTGTTGTAATTTTGCGGTATCGAACCTAAATTTAGATTTTATGAATCGTTTTTATTATGCTTTGTTTTTGGGCGGCGCGCTTTGTCTTGGCGGCTGCTCGGATGACGCGCCCGATATGGTGCTCAGTGAAGGTGAAGAAGTGGAGAATGCCGGATCGGGCGGTGGCCTTAAGGGCTTCTATGTGCTCAATGAGGGCAATATGGGCACCAATAAGTGTACGCTCGATTTCTTCGATTATTCCTCCAAGACTTATTACCGCAATATCTATGCCGAGAATAATCCCGATCAGGTGATGGAGCTCGGCGATTCGGGCAATGATATGGCTGTGTGGAAGGATCGTCTGTATATCGTGGTCAACGGCAGCCATAAGGTGGAGGTGCTTGATGCCTATACGGCCAAGCGTATCGGTCAGGTGGACGTGGCTTCTCCCCGTTCGCTGGCTTTCGACGGCGACAATGTGTACGTCACCAGCTATGTGGGCGGCACGGGCTCCAACGGCAGTGTGGTGCGCTTCGATGCCAAGTCGCTGAAGGTGACGGGCAGCGTTGGCGTGGGCAATCAGCCCGAGGATATGGTGGTGACCGACGGCAAGCTGTATGTGGTGAATTCCTATCAGTTCGATGGCGTGTGGGACAATACGATCTCCGTGGTGGATCTCGGATCGTTTACGGTGACGGGCCGCATTAACGGAGCCGTGAATATGCATCATCTGCGTCTTGACACTTACGATAACATGTGGGCTACTTCGCGCGGCAATTATGCCGACGTGGCTTCGTCGCTTACGGGACTGCGTAAGGTGAACGGCGAGTATGCCAAGGTGAAGACATACGATGAGAATTGCTCAAACTTGGCTGTGGCTGGAGCTGATCTGTATTTCTATGGGGTGACGTATGATGCCGCATGGAAGGCCACCTATAGCTATACTCATGCTGTGGCGGATGCCGAGGCCGGACTGAAGATGGAGGGCAGCTTTATCACAGACGGCACGCAGGGTGATATACAGACGCCTTATGCTTTGGCCGTTCAGCCCAATACGGGTGAGATTCTGATCACCGACGCACGCAATTATGTGAGCAGCGGTGAGCTGCGGTGCTATTCGAAGGATGGCAAGCTTCGATGGAAGGTGCGTACGGGAGACATACCCGGACATATTGCATTTCTTAAATAAAAACAGGCCCGGTTTTGCCGGGCCTTGGTTTTTTATTTAAGAAATGCAATGGTTGATAGTTGATAGTTGATAGTTGATGGTTGATGGAGGACTTGCGGGATGTAAACCCGCAAGGGCTGGAGCAGGCTGGAAGCCTACTCTACTTGAATTAGCTGTCAACTTTCTTTTTGGGCATGGCGGCAGAGGGGGCGCAGACCGCAGTTGAGGCAGTCGGGGCGGCGGGCTTTGCAGACGTAGCGGCCGTGGAGGATGAGCCAGTGGTGAGCTTTGGCCACCTTGTCTGCCGGGATGTATCTGGTCAGTGTTTTTTCGGTCTGGAGCGGTGTCTTTGAGTCGGTGGTGAGTCCTATGCGGTTGCTTACCCGGAATACGTGGGTGTCAACGGCCATGGCTGCTTTGTTCCAGACTACGGAGAGCATTACGTTGGCCGTTTTGCGACCTACTCCGGGCAGCTTTATGAGCTGGTCGATGTCGGCGGGCACTTCGCCGCCGAATTCGTTGGTAAGCATTTGAGCGGCCCGGATCAGATGCCGGGTCTTGTTGTTGGGGAAGGTTACGCTTTTTATGAATTGGAACACTTCCTGTTCGGAGGCCTTCGCAAGCGAGGCGGGGTCGGGATAGGCTTCGAAGAGGGGAGGGGTGACGATGTTTACCCTTCGGTCGGTGCACTGGGCCGAAAGGATCACGGCGAGCAGCAGATGGAAAGGGGAGTCGTAGTGGAGTTCGGTCTTGGGGTCGGGCATGTTTGCCTCAAACCATTCTATTACCTTTTCGTATCTTTCTCTGATTTTCATGACTGGCACCGCGGGGATGGATGATTGTTGATTGTTGATGGTTGATAGTTGATGGAGGAATGGGATGTTTGGGGAAAGATGGGATGGCTGGGACTCCATCAACTGTCAACTATCAGCCATCAGCTGATAAAGCATAGGTTTCGGCGGAGCCGAAACCTATGCTTTATCAATGAGCCGCGTCGAATTCGTGAAGGAATCGGACGTCGTTTTCGGAAAATAGACGTAGGTCTTTTACTTTGTATTTGAGGTTGGTGATACGTTCGATGCCCATTCCGAATGCGTAGCCGCTGTATATTTCGGGGTCAATGCCGCATGCGCGGAGCACGTTGGGGTCCACCATTCCGCAGCCGAGGATTTCGACCCAGCCGGTGCCTTTGCAGAAGGCGCATCCTTTGCCGCCGCAGATGTCGCAAGAGATGTCCATTTCAGCGGAGGGTTCTGTGAAGGGGAAGTAGGATGGACGGAGTCGGATCTTGGTCTGAGGACCGAACATTTGCTGTGCGAACTGGAGCAGGACTTGCTTGAGGTCGGCGAATGATACGTTTTTGTCAATGTATAGTCCTTCGATCTGATGGAAGAAGCAGTGGGCACGGGCTGAGATAGCTTCGTTGCGGTAAACACGGCCGGGGCAAACGATGCGGATGGGGGGCTGAGTCTTCTCCATGACTCTTGTCTGCACGCTTGAGGTGTGTGTGCGCAGGAGCACGTCGGCCGGGTTGCGGGCGATGAAGAAGGTGTCTTGCATGTCGCGGGCCGGGTGATCGGCGGGGAAGTTGAGTGATGAGAACACGTGCCAGTCATCTTCGATTTCGGGGCCTTCGGCTATGGTGAATCCCATTGAAGCGAATATGGAGAGCATTTCGTTTTTCACCAGAGAGAGGGGGTGGCGGGTGCCGAAAGGAGTGGGAGAGGCAGACCGGGTGAGGTCAACGTCGGCGAGGGAGTCGTCGGCTTTGGCGGCGAGACTTTCCTTGAGGGCATTGATCTTCTCGGTGGCTATGTTTTTGAGGATGTTGAGTTTTTGTCCGAGTTCTTTTTTGAGTTCGGGGGGCACGGACCGGAAGTCGGTCATCAGCGATGGTATAAGACCTTTCTTGCTGAGATATTTTATGCGGAGCTGTTCCACTTCCTCTGCCGTGGATGCAGAGAGGGCTTGGATTTCAGCGGAAAGCTGATCGATTTTTTCTTTCATTTTGCGATGCGTTTTTGCAAAATTACAAAAAATATTCCGAAATGACGTATCAAGTTTCTGAATTAATCAGAAACTTGATGGTTGATAGTTGATGGTTGATAGTTGATGGTTGATAGTTGATAGTTGATGGTTGATAGTTGATGGAGGGGACGGGATTCCATCAACTATCAACAATCAACTATCAACCATCTTCCATCAACTATCCTGTGATCAGCTCCTAGCTGATCACAGGATTACGCTTGCGGCGTTTTGCAGGGATTGAATCTGGCTGTGATCGTTGATTTTCTTTCCGTATTCAAATGTGTAGGATATGGTCAGGCTGAAGTTGCGGTGAGCGTTGTTGTTTTCGGAGCTCACTTTGTGCCGGTAGTTGGGCGTTGTGATTGATGCGTAGTATCCTACGTAGGAATTTCTAAAGAAGTTTTTAGCCAACAATTCGAAGGCCCAGTTTTTTACGTTGTAGCCCACGGCCAAACCGTATTGATATATATTCCGGTTTTTTTCAAAACAGTAGGAGGAGACTTGTTTGGAAGGGGTCTGCCAGTATGCAGAGAAGCTGAAATTCTTCAGGAAATATACGGCATACGTGTCTAATTGAAAGTAAACCGCACGTTCGTTGTAGATGCCGGTCGATTTGTAGTAACGCAGTTTCGGGCTCACGGACAATCCGAGTCTGTGGTTGAAGAAATTGGCGTTAAGATTAAGTCCGGCCAAAAGGTTGTGAAAATCCCCGTCATTGTAATATTTGCCCAATAAAGCGTTTTGCTTGGGCAGCTTCTCGTAAATAAAGATCGGCTTGTCAAAGAGATTGGAATACGATAGGTAAGCGGTGGCATTAAACCTGTCGTGAACTATCCAGGTGTAGTTGAAACTAAGGCTGAGTTTGCGATAGTTTTTCATTTGGGTGTTTCCCGTAGTGTAGATATAGGAAGAATTCTTCACGATACCTTCGGTCCATGATGCCAATGGGGGCATTTCCGACACGTATGAGGCATATAGACCGAGTTTATGTCTTGACGTTGGCGACCAGCTCATGTTGGTGGAGAACCCTGGAAGGAGTTTACGCAGGTCCACACCTTCAGTCACGATAACGGTATAATTAAGGTATGGAGCGAATTGAAGATAAAACTTTTCGGAATTAAAATTGTAGTCTACAGCCACTTCTACGTTTGTCTGACGGTAGCGTTGTGTGAAATTCGATGAACCTTCGTATCGTGTGCGTGCATAATATCCCCTGCCGCCAAGCAGGGCATTGATGGAGTGGCGTTGGTTGAAGGCTTTGCGCAGAGTAAAGTTTAAGCTTCCTTCATAAGAATCGGCATACGTGTTTTTGAAAACGTTGAGATCGGGAAGGTCCCTGTATAAATTTGTCGTGTAAATGGATTGGTTGGTGTAGCCAAATTTGGGATCGAGATTAATGGAAATATTCCGGGGCAGGTAGAATAGATAGCTACCGTTCCAGGTAATGCTCCGGCTGTATCTGGGATTTCTGTACTCGTATAATGTCTCGGTGTCTTCATAAGGTGAATTTATGAAAACATTTTGAGTAATAGGTGTATTCCTTGTGCCATTGAAAGTAAAACCTACGGCATTGGAAATTGAAGTTTTGTCCGTGCTGTAGAGAGCACGGAATATAACGGGGATTCTGTTATTACGGTATTTTGCCTCAATCGGCACATAATCCATGGTGAGGGTGTAGTCATTTCCGTCGGTGTCTTCAAGATTGTATAAGTCGTTATACCACGTTCTTGCGTAATCCGAATTTGTCATATCTCCGGCGGCCATGAGGTCATAGGTCATCCTTTTATATTTAAATTTAGAGTAGATCCCTAAGCTGTTGGAGATCGGAGAATCCTGCATCAGAGTTTCGTTGATACGCGTATATCCGCCGTATTCCGGCTCTCGGACAATAAAATTCACGGCGTAAGCGGCATTCTTGAATTTAGGATCTGTGGGATGCTCAAGAAATTCCACGGACGTGGCGTATTTGGTCATCAACATCTTAACCTCGAATTCGGAGGCTTCCTGACCGTTGATGAAATATTTCACTTCACTGCCGTTGGCAGTGGTAATGGCATTGGAAGCGGGATTATACTGCAGCTCTGGAATCGGCATGTTGCCAATCAGCTGCATGCCGTTGATAGAAGCTTTCTTTTGTTGGTCGGTGGGATAATAGGTGGACTTATTCTTGGACAAGACCGCATTGTCTCCCTTCACTGTAAGTTCAGGCAGGCTTGTGGTCTGAACGGAATCTCCTACTTCCGCAGCTTCGGCTCTAAAGGAGGTTGCCCCGATGCATATAGCCGCTGACAGATATATATTTGTCCATTTCATAATCAATTCAAATCTAAAGAGTTATAGTTCAAACTGTCGAAAGTCGAAAACTTACGACAAATTCAAGTGGAGAGCGGGTGGCAGGTTGTTGGCAGGAGGCAATCACTATGTTATGCTTGGGATCTGCAGAAATATTCATACAGAATATCTTCGATTACGCGGCCTCCTTTGCGGTTGTAGATGGAGCATAGATCATGGTTAAGCCCCTCCCGATGATTGTCGATTCTCTTTTTGGGACATCCCCCAGAGCATACGGGAAGCAGACCGCATTCCCGGCATTTGGGATCGTTGAAACACAGACCGCGAAGAATGAAATCGTTGAAAAGGTTATGATTCCGATAGTCTGTGGTAAAGATATCTCCGACCACTTTGTTGCCGTTGCCTACATGTTCCCAACATTTGTATAGTTCTCCCCTGGGGCCTATAATATAAGAATTCAGGGTGGTGGCACTGCATCCTTTTGAGCAAAGTGACGGATAGCCGTATCCATTGTAGCCTTCATTCCAGAGTTTTTTCTGAAATTCAGCATGGTCATCCGAAGAAAAAAACTGCTCGCTTTCGCAGCCGCGGTTCGCCACAAGTATTCCCGGATATGCGGAGACGTTTTTGCCCTTAAATCTTTGGATTATCTCCGCTGCCACGTTTTGATATTGATCGGCATTATGATTGTCTACGTTAATTCTGATCGAGATACGGGTCTTGGGAAACTCTTCGGTGAATTTGTCAAGATTGCCGAGGATTAATTCATATGTGCCCTTTCCTCCGGGAAAAAAACGTTTGGTGTCATGGGTGGGCTTTGCTCCGTCGAGAGTAATCTGAATGCTATCCAGAGGGTATTTCTTAAACAGATCGAATTTCTCTTCCGTGAGCAATGTGCCGTTGGTCACCATACTATGGCCCGTAATTTTCTTTTCTTTAAGAGAATGGAGTTTGGGAAGAAGATACTCCATCACTTTGAACCCCAACAGAGGCTCACCGCCAAACCATGTTAATGATAAGCGCCTGGTATCGACATGGTCCTCTATAAATTTGATGAGATTGTCGGCTACATCGGTCTTCATTATTCCCTTCGGCTTGGTTTCTTCAAAGCAGTATGGACAGCGGAGATTGCAGGAAACGGTGGGAACGATCGTCAGCCCCATATCGGAAGGTGAATACCTTACCACGTTGTGCGCGATCTGCATATCTTCCACATAACGACTGTCGTCTTCTTTAGTGGAGAGCACGCCTATATCTATAAGCGGTTGAATATTCTCCATTTCCTCCGTGTCAATCTCTTCGGATCTTTTGTTGAAATTTATAAGATAATCATAGTCATCGCCATCAAACTTGTAAAAATTACAAGTCTTGGTAACGAAAATCAGATAATCGTCATTCCGATGGATCGGTATGGAAAAATTAGACAGGCGAAGCATAGTAGAATCGGCTAATAATTTATGGATTTACTTTTGGTCAAGTGTTGCCTCCCCGGATTAATTCGAGGGAATTGGAAAGGAGAAGATTGTCCTCTCTGATTACTTCGTAGTTGATCTTTTTCATAGTGTAGATATATTGAGTTTACATGTTTACGATATAACAATCTTATGTACGATTTTGTTTTTCTTCTCACTCCGAAAATATGAGATAGAGAAGTGTGGGGTTCCAGCCTGCTACATACTTGGTTTTCACAGGCTGGAAGCCTGTGTTACATGGCTATCTACTTTGTTTCTAAATCTTTTTCCCGGTATATGTGCGGCAGGTGAAGTCTCCGCATTCGAAGTTCATGGCGCAGTTGATGTTGCATTTGTTTTGGTTGCAGTCTCCGATATGGATTGTGCACTGGTTTATTTTGCACTTGCCTTGATGGGATTTGCATTGATTGGACGTGCAGTGTATCGTCGCACTGTTTCCTCCACGGATCAATTCCAGTGCCGACCGACTCAGCAGATTGTCTTCCCTGATGATTTGATAATTTATTTTTTTCATGGCCTTTTTATTTTTCAACGGAAAGGGTTCGCTTAAAGTTCGAGGGTGATTGCCGAGAGAGTCATGATTGTGATATAAAAAGGGTCCGCGCACCGTGGGCCGCGGACCTTCCTGAGATTTGTGGTTATAAAGGGTATTGTCAGATTGTTTTCTCAATGGCCCAGACGAAGGCTCTCAGTCCGAGTTTGGGGCGTTCGTCGTTGAGTAGGCTGAGTTTGTTGAGCAGGGAATCCACTTTGTTGTCATCGACCATTGTGAGTATGGCCGATGCCAGCGAAGGCCATGCGTGAGAGCCGTAGTGTGGCTCACCGTCGACGCTTCCGCGACCCTGCACGGTGCCGAAGGATGTGAAGCCCCGGCAGTTGCTGCGGGTGAGAATGTCAACGATTTTTTCGTGGTGAGCCTGATCGTATGCTATGAATATTGCTTTCATTTTCAGTTATTGGGGGTTGGTTGCTGATCTTTTGCTGCTTTTGCCTCGAGAGCCAGGCGATGCTTTTTGCGCTTACGGCGCACACCGTTGCCGGCGAATACGCAGTAGAGCACGGGCACGAAGAGCAGTGTAAGAATTGTGGAGAAGGTAAGACCGCCGATCACGGCTACACCCATAGGCTGCCACATCTCGGCACCTTGGCCGCTGCCGACCGCCATCGGCACCATACCGAGGATGGTGGTGAGCGTGGTCATCACTACGGGGCGCAGACGGGAGCGGCCGCCGTCGATCACGGCCAGACGTATGCCCATGCCGCGTTCGCGGTTAAGGGTGATGTAGTCAATGAGCACAATACCGTTTTTCACCACGATACCGATAAGCATGATCGCACCGATCATCGACATCACGTTGAGAGTGTGGCCCGTGAGCCAAAGGATGATAAACACGCCGGAGAATGCGAAGAGCAGCGAGGTCATGATGATGCCGGGGTAGGTTAGACTTTCAAACTGGGCGGCCATCACGATGTAGACCAGAATGATAATGAGCACACCGAGCATAAGCAGGTCGGAGAAAGAGTCCTGCTGGTCTTCATACGAACCGGCGAGCCCGATAGAAATGCCGGACGGGAGGTGCATATTGTCGATTTCGATCTGGGCCTGGGTCACAACCTGAGAGAGAGGCACTCCGTCGACCACGGCGGAAACGGTGATGACGCGTTCGCGGTCCTTACGTTCGATGGTGGGAGGTGTGAAGCGCTCCACAACCTTGCCGAGCTCTTTGATCTTCACGCCTGCGCCGGTGGGGGTGTAGACCGTAATGTTTTCAAGGTCTTCGATGCTGGTGCGGTTTTCGGGGGCGTACATCACCTTGATATCGTATTCCTCACCGTCTTCACGGAATCGGGAGGCCGTGGAGCCGTTGACGCGGTTGCGCAGATAGTAGGCGGCCGTCTGCAGGTTCAGACCGTACATGGCAAGCTTCTCGCGGTCGAAATCCACCTGATATTCGGGCTGATAATCGGAGCGTGAGATATTGATGTCGGCGGTGCCTTCTATGCCGGAAAGAATCCGTGAAAGGCTGCGGGCTACGGAGTCGGTCTCGGTGAAATCATAGCCATAGATTTCGAAGTCTACGGTAGACTGTCCGCCCATGCCCTGACCGCGTCCGCCGCCGATATTTACCTGGGCTTTTACAAACTCGGGGAATTCCCTGGAGAGATCCTTACGCATCTCGTCGGCAATCTCTTTGATGCTGCGGTCGCGGTCTCCGGGATCGAGCAGACGGATATTCATCGAGATGATGTGGGATCCGTTGTCGGAAAGGGAGGCGAAGGTATTGTCGGAACTGGCGGGGCCCACGGTGTAGTTGAGCACCTGGATTTCGGGATATTTCTTGCGCCAGAGGGAATCGAGACGCTGCATCTGCTCGCGCGCGATTTCCACGCGGGTGCCGATGGGCAACTCCAGACTTACGCCCAAACGGCCGTCGTCCTGAGTGGGGAAAAACTCAGTGCCTACAAATTTCATGAGGAAAACCGAGCCCACAAAGATACCCATACATATGATGATAGTCACCGTCTTGTTGGCCACTACCCTGCGAAGCAATGAAGCATAGGCGTTGTCAAACTTGTCGAGGGCACGCTCGATGGGCAGATACAGAGTGTTGTAAAGCTTGGAGTGAGTGGTCTGTCTGCGGAGCCACTGGCTGCAGAGCATGGGAGTGAGCGAGAGGGCGCAGGTGGTGGAGATGATCATCATGATTGTCACCATCCATCCGAGCTGACGGAAAAGAACGCCAGTCATGCCCGTGACAAGGGTCAGCGGGAAGAATACGGCGATCAGGGTAAGGGTGGACGCGATAACGGAGATTGCCACCTCGTTGGTGCCGTGCACGGCCGCCTGCTTGGGGTCGGCCCCCCGTTCGATATGAGTGGTTACGTTTTCGAGCACCACAATGGCATCGTCCACCACCATACCGATGGATATTGACAGTGCCGAAAGGGATACGATGTTGAGAGTGTTGCCTGTGGCATACAGATAAATGAACGAAGCGATAAGCGATACGGGGATGGTGATGATGATAATCATGGTGGCCCTCCAGCGTCCGAGGAACACGAACACCACGATCATAACGAAGAGAAGGGCGTAGAGCACCGTTTCCTCCAGCGAGGCGATGGTGTTGCGGATATTGTCGGAAGTGTCGACGATCACGCCGATCTTTACGTCGGAGGGAAGGTTTTTCTGCAGCTGGGGAAGCATCTTCATCACCTTCTCGGAGATCTGCACCGAGTTGGCGCCGCTCTGCTTCTGGATGATGATCATCGCGCCTTCCTTGCCGGAGTTGAAGGTCTGCTGCGTACGTTCCTCAAGGGAGTCGACCACTTTGGCCACGTCTTTGAGATACACGGTCTTGCCGCCGCTGGACCCCACGGGGATATCCTGAAGCTGGGCGGTGTCGTCGAATTCGCCCTGCACACGCAGCGAATACGTGTTGGAACCGATATCGAAAGCACCGCCGGGCACGTTGCGGTTCTCGGCACCGATCACGTTTGATATCTGCTCCACGCTCAGATTGTAGGCTTCGATTTTGATAGGATCCACATAAACGTGAATTTCGCGTTTGGGAGCGCCGGAGATGGATACGGAGCCCACGCCATCCACACGGGCCAGAGGGTTGGCCACCTGATCGTCCAGAATCTTGTAAAGACCCTGCATGCTCTCGTCGGCCTCCACCGACAGCAGACAGATAGGAATCATGTCGGTGGAAAACTTGAAGATGATGGGATTTTCCGAATCATCGGGAAGGGAAGACTCCACCATGTCGAGTTTGTCGCGCACGTCGTTGGTGAGCACGTCGATATCGTAGCCGTATTCAAATTCAAGGGTGATCACGGAAGTGTTTTCACGTGATTCGGATGTGATATGCTTGAGATGCTCCACGGAGTTGAGGGTGTTTTCCAGGGGCTTCGTCACATTTTGCTCTATATCTTCCGCGCTCGCACCCGGATACATCGTGATGACCATTATGGAGTTGGTGTCGATGTCGGGATAGAGGTCGATCGGAAGTTTTGCCAGAGAAAACAGACCGAGGATGATCACCGCCACAAAGCAGAGGGTGGTCATCACGGGGCGTTTCACGGCAGATCCGTACAGACTCATATTGTGTTTGTTTGAATAGTTTTATGAAATAGGGTCTACTTTCCCAAGGCCAGCTGAATTATGGCCGGGAGCATTGAAAAATTATTTGGCGAGGGTCACTTCTTTGCCGTTGGCGAGATTGTTCTGGCCGGTGACCACCACCTGAGCACCCGGATCGACACCGCTTATGATCTCATAAGCATCGCCGAGTCGCTGGCCGAGTTCCACCTTGTTGTAGCTCACTTTGCCGTCTTTGTATACGTAGACGTAGTGGTTGCCGCTGCCGGGCTGCTTCACCACGGCGCGGTCGGGCACCACTACGTGGCGTGCGGAACCGAGGTTGAGGGTGACGCGACCGAACATGCCGGGAAGCACGCGGCTGTCGGGGTTGGGCATGGTGATCTCCACGCCGAAAGTGCGGGAATTTACGTCTACGGTGGGGGAAATCATGGAGATAATGCCGGGGAAAACGGCATCACCGTAAGTGTCGAATCTGATTTCGGCCTCCATACCCTTCTTCACTTTGGAAAATTCGCTTTCGGGCACATTGATGATCACCTTGACGGGCTGCACGCGGGCTATGGTAAGCACGGGCATGGATCCGGTCATGTCGCCCGGATCGTAATTGCGGGCGGTGACCACTCCGGATATGGGGGAAGTGAGCACGGTATTCTCACGGCTGTTTCTTAGGGTACGCTCGGCTGAGGCAACGGCATTTTTTGCATTGACGAGCTGCATTTCCATCTGGTCCACCTGCTGCTTGGTGCCGCCTCCTATTTTGTAGAGCTCCATGGCACGGTCGTAGTTGATCTGGACGTTTTTGAGGTTGGCACGCGCGTTGTCGAGCTGGATCTGGTAGGTGGTGGAATTCACGTCGTCGAGTATGACGAGAGTCTGCCCGGCCGATACTCTCATTCCTTCGTCCACCAGAATGGATTTGATGCGGTTAGGCGTGGAGGATGAGATGTTGTTGAGGATTTCGGGCTCCACCGAAGCGGTATACACGCCGTCTTGCCGCACATCGCGCTCGTTAACGGTCTCCACCTTTACGATGGGTTTTTCGTCCTGCTTCTCGCCTTTGTCTTTGTCGGAAGAGCAGGAGGCTGCACCGATAAGGAAGGCTACAGCCGCAAGGATAGATAATTTGTTGTATTTCATGACGAGTGATTATTTTCTTACGGAATTAAGGGAATCTTCGCGGCCTAAGAGGAGGTCAAGGTCGGCTACGGAAATCAGATAATTGTAGATTGCCTGATAATAAGCAAGCTGAGCGGATGTGTCGGCGAGTTCGGCATCTCTCAGATCGAGATAGGTGGCGGCGCCGATCTCAAAACTGCGCTGCATGATGTCGTGGGCTTTTTTTGCCTGACGCACTCCTTCGGCATTTGTGGAGATCTGGTTCACCTCCTTGTTAATATTGTCGAGGGCGAGATCTACCTGCATGTTGAGGGTGTTGAGCAGATTTTCTCTTTGGAATTCCATTTCCTTGAGTTGTACCTGAGCCTGCTTCACGCCGTAATATTTCGATCCGCCGGAGAAGATGGGCACGCTCAGAGCAAGACTTACGGTGGAATACGGGTTGAATTCCTGATTCTTGAGGGCATTGCCGTTGCTGAGGGCGAGCCATGAGATGTTGTAGGAAGCGGCCAGAGTGGGGATCCAGGTGAATTTTTTGAGGTCTACGGTCTGCCTGAGCATTTTTGTCTGAATGTCGAGGGAACGCAGCGAGGAGTTGCCCGAGAGGTCTTTGGTGAGAGCGGCGGTGTAGCCGTACATATCCTGCTGCATCTCTTTGAGAGTGACGTTGGGCACGATTTCCACGGTATAGTCGATTCCCATAAGCACCTTCAGCTGGAGCGAGCATTGCTTCACGGCGATGTCGGCCTGGAGAAGCTCGGGCTCGATGTTTTTCACCTGAACGCTGCTTCGGAGCACGTCATACTCGGAAGCAGTGCCGGCGGCGAACTGCCGTTCGTAGATTTTGGCATTGAATTGGGCCACGTCGTAGTTCTGCTTGATTACGTCTCTGGAAGCGATGGCAAGCAGGAGAGCGTAGTATGCGTGGTCAATCTGATTTATAAGGTCGAGTCTGGATGTGCGGGCGGCTTCGAGATTGGAGAGGATCTGCGTGTCGCTGATCTGAATCGATTTCCAGAGAGTGGGGGCTATGAGAGGCATGGAGGCGTTGAAGCCGAAATTCCAGGTATTGTCGGAACCCATCTTCATACTCTGGCTTACACCGCCAATGTTCATTCTGATAGTCTGGAGTTCGATGGAACGCTGGTATGCACCCGAGAAGTCGATGGTGGGGAACACTCCGGCAAGCACTTCCTTCTTTGAATAGTCCATGCGTTGCACTTCCATATCGGCGATCTTCACGGTCGGATTCTGCCTGAGGGCAATGGCGAGGCATTCCTCTCTTGAAAGAATAAGATAGGTGACATCGGGCGAGGCGGCTTTCAGAGCCGAATCGGGATGAGCATCGGCGCTGCCGTCAATATTGATGACGCTGATTGCGGGAATGTCATCAACGCGGGAGTCCACCGCACGGCATTCAAGGCCGAATGCAAGAGCGGCGATCACCAATGGGATTATAAGACGTTTCATTGTGGGTAGTTATGATTTTTGATTGTAATTATCTTAGGGAGGTGAATTTGTTGTCTTCCGGAGTGAACTTCGGCAGCAGTTCGTCAAAAATGCGAATGCCTTCCGAGGAGGATATGCCCCGCAGCGAGACCAGCATCATGGTGACGTGGATTTCCGCAATGGAGATGTCGGAGGGGAGTTTTCCTTCGGCCCGCTTCAGAGCCTCCATCTGGAGGTCGAACATCTCGAGATAAAGATTGTAGTTGATGTCGGGACGGAAAACGCCCTGTCTGACACCTTTGTGGAACACTTCAAGAATTTTGGCTCTCCTTTTCTCGCGCAGGTCTTCGTAGTTTGGGCGCATGTCGCGGTAGAAGTGGTCCATGTCGCGGAAGAACTCGGGCGACACGTTCCGCATGTTCTCGGCGAAATCCAAAGTGATTTTGATGCACGCTTCAAGCACGTTGGCGCATTCGGAGAAGATTTTCTCGATTTTGGCGATATGGAGTCTGTTGTTGTAGGAGAGGGTATCGAAGATGAGTTGATCCTTAGAACCGAAAATCTCATACAGCGTACGTTTCGACATGCCGAGAGAGGCGGCCACATTGTCCATCGTGGCAGCCTTCATACCTTTGGAAAAGAGGATGCTGTTTACGCTTTGGTAAATTGCATCAAGCTCTTGTTGAGATAAATTTCTTTCCATATGGCAAAAGGAAGGATTTATGGAAATCGGGTGCAAAGGTAAATAAAAAACCGAAAACTAAAAAATAGTTTTCGGTTTTTAAGTTCCGACTTATAAGATTTTATCCGAGGGTAACGGATCTGTGAAGTTTAGGCTTCGGCGGAAGCGAGTTGGGTCTGGGGCAGACCGAATTTCTCGCGCAGGTGGAAAATCATGTCGCGGGTCATGGCGTCGAGGTCGAACTCGGGTTTCCAACCCCATTCCTTGCGAGCGCAGGAGTCATCAAGACTGTCGGGCCATGAATCGGCTATGCCCTGACGCAGAGGATCGAGTTCGTAGGTCATCTTGAAGTCGGGGATGTATTCGCGGATCTTGTTGTAGATGATCTCGGGATCGAAGCTCATGGAAGCGATGTTGAAGGAGTTGCGGTGGATAAACTTCTCGGCGGGGGCCTCCATGATTTCGATGGCAGCGCGCAGGGCGTCGGGCATGTACATCATATCCATGAAAGTGCCGGGCTTGAGGGGGCATTTGAAGTCTTCGCCCTTCACGGCGCTGTAGTAGATATCCACGGCATAGTCAGTGGTGCCGCCGCCGGGAGGAGCCACGTAAGAGATCAGCCCCGGGAAGCGAACCGAGCGGGTGTCGACGCCGAAGCGGCGTGCATAATAGTCGGAGAGCATTTCGCCGGTGACTTTAGTCACGCCGTAGATGGTCTTCGGACGCTGGATAGTGTCCTGAGGAGTGTGGTCGTGAGGGGTGTCGGGACCGAAGGAACCGATGGAAGAGGGGGTGAATACGGCACAACCTTTTTCGCGAGCCACTTCGAGAGTGTTGTAGAGGCCGCCGACTCCGATTTTCCAGGCAAGCTGGGGTTTGGCTTCGGCCACGGCGCTGAGAAGGGCGGCGAGGTTGTAGATAGTGTCTACGTTGTATTTGTCTACAGCCTCGGCTATTTGCTGCGGGTTGGTGATGTCTACCAGATGGCTGGGACCGCTCTCAAGGAGTTCTCCTTTGGGCTCGGCACCGGAGATGTATCCGGCTACGATGTTGCCACCGGGATATTCTTTGCGAAGGCGCATGGTCAGTTCGGAACCGATCTGGCCGGTGGCGCCGATAATCAATACGTTTTTCATTATCGTGTCTTAGAAAGGTTAGTTCTAAATCATCCCGCATCCGGACGTAGGAAACGGCATGCGGATAAAATTGGGATTTTCACTGCAAATTTAATTCTTTTTTCATAAGAAAAGTGTAAATTTGTGAAAAATATTGTCCGCGGAATCTGCATTTGCAAGCCAGAATGATTCTGCGGGCATTGCAACGGATTGATACATAGCTTAAACCTAATATTATGTACTCAAATTTTCAGAAGCATCTCCAGAAGGAGTTGCAAGACATCAAAGACGCCGGACTGTATAAGAACGAGCGTATCATAATCACTCCTCAGAAGGCAGACATCGAAGTGGAAGGCACCAAAGGCGACGTGCTCAATTTCTGCGCCAACAATTACCTCGGCCTTGCCGACAACAGCCGCCTGATCGAAGCCGCCAAGAAGGCAATGGACCGCCGCGGCTACGGTATGTCGTCCGTGAGATTCATCTGCGGCACCCAGGATCTCCACAAGGAGCTTGAGGCTGCCATCAGCAAATTCTTCAAGACTGAAGACACCATTCTTTACGCCGCCTGTTTCGACGCCAACGGCGGTCTTTTCGAGCCTCTCTTCACCGAAGAAGACGCCATCATTTCCGACTCTCTCAACCATGCCTCCATCATCGACGGCGTGCGTTTGTGCAAGGCAAAACGTTTCCGCTATAAGAACGCCGACATGGAAGATCTGGAACGCTGCCTGCAGGAAGCCAAGGATTGCCGCTACAAGATCATCGCTACCGACGGTGTATTCTCAATGGACGGCAACGTAGCCCCGATGGACAAGATCTGTGAGCTCGCCGATAAGTATGACGCACTGGTGATGGTGGACGAAAGCCACTCCGCAGGCGTGGTAGGTCCCCGCGGACGCGGTGTGGCCGAGCAGTTTGACTGCTACGGCAAGATCGATATCTTCACCGGCACCCTCGGCAAGGCATTCGGCGGCGCCATGGGCGGTTTCACCACCGGTCCGAAGGAGATTATCGACATGCTCCGTCAGCGTTCACGCCCGTATCTTTTCTCCAACTCTGTGGCTCCCTCGATCGTAGGTGCAAGCCTCGAGATGTTCAAGATGCTCGATGAGAACGATCAGCTGCACGACAAGCTGATGGAAAACGTGGCATACTTCCGCGACAAGATGCTCGAGGCCGGCTTCGATATCAAGCCTACCCAGAGTGCCATCTGCGCCGTAATGCTCTATGACGCCAAGCTTTCGCAGGACTTTGCCGCCGAAATGCAGAAGGAAGGCATCTACGTCACCGGTTTCTACTATCCGGTAGTGCCGAAGGGTCAGGCCCGTATCCGCGTGCAGCTCAGCGCCGGCCACGACCGCGAGCAGCTTGACCGTGCCATCGCCGCCTTCATCAAGGTGGGCAAAAAGCTCGGCGTGCTCAAGTAAGAAGACTCTTATTGCGGGTTGCAAACCCGCAATGACTTAAAATACTGGGATTGCGAGCCTCCGGGCTCGCTTTTTCATTATAAAGACCTTTGCGGTTTTTCGCGAGTCTCCGGGCTCGCTTTCTCATTATAAAGACCTTTCCGGTTTTCGCGAGCCGGGAGGCTCGCTTTCCTTGAGGTGGATCCAGCGGGATATTCACCCCGATGCTCGGAAGGACTGCTTTCCACGACAAACTGTGCCCATTCTTCGCTATAATCGTCAAACACCTTGATAGACAATCCGCCTTCAAGAGCAGCATCCCCATCAAAGTCAAAAGATGTAACAAGAGGGCTCCCTTCTCCGAAGATGTCTACCTTGAATTCGGCCATTTCGAGAGCTTGATTGTAGTTCGGGTTAAGATAAAATCCCTGACCGAAATCTTTGCCCTTTTTGCTTAGCGACAAATCGATCACGTCAATTCCGACGTTAGAGCCGTGATGTAGTCATATCATATCAGGCGTCCTCCTTTACGATAGCATAATGTTTGCAAACTTTCAAGAGCATCGTTAAGCGGCAGAGTGTGCATTATGCCGTAATGCTTAATTATCAGTTCAATTCCGCTGAAACGACGCAGATATGCATAGGCCTGTTGATTGGTCAACTTGAATCGCTTTGCAAATTCGCTGACACACATTATTATAAAGTCTATTCTATCTTTCAGTTCTTGTTTATCCATATCAAATCGTCTTTATTTTATAACGAGGAAGTATCCCATAATGTTATCTTTCCGGTTTTCGCGAGCCTTCTCATTATAAAGACCTTTCCGGTTTTCGCGAGCCCATTATAAAGACCTTTTCGGTTTTCGCGAGCCCATTATAAAGATCTTTGCGGTTTTCGCGAGTCTCCTCATTATAAAGATCTTTGCGGTTTTCGCGAGCCGGGAGGCTCGCTTTCCTTGAGGCTGAGACATGGCTTATTCACGTTTAAAGTTATCGTAATCCTCGCGAGAGATCGGAAACTGCGGGTCAACAATCAGCACTTCCTCGTAAGTCAACTCATACAGATGATACACTATGTGGTCGATTTCAGACTCCAATACGAATGTATCAGTATTATGGTTGGCTCTTTTAGATTCCATTATTTCCGAAACTAATTGTTCAATTCGTTTCTGTTTCGCAATTGGTATTCTCAATTGTTTCACATAATCAGCCTTAATAGCCAAGTTTAGAAACTTTGTAGAGAATAAGTAATTTATTAATTTGGAATTGAGTATGCCGATTAAGTATCTTAAAGAGATCTCATTATTTGAGTTTGTAGGAATAATAAAATTTATACCTTGAGTTGCATATACCCCGCAACAATCAAGAGCAGCAACAATCCTTGTTTTCAAACTCTCATTTCTCGTGTTCTGAAGAAGTATTTTCTCTTTTAAATCTAATTCAGACTTAACTCGTGGCCATTGAAGACCGTACCAAGGTATCACACCTTTTTTTGCTTCCCTTCTATCATATAATTTTGATTTGAATTGTTCAAGCCATTTACGTGTTAACGGAAAATCCTCTATTTTAAATGAGTTATTTAAATATAAAATTCTGCGGTCTCTATTTTTTACGCAATATCTGCCGATATCTCGTCCGTGACACATGGGATGAAGCAAGGAATCTTCTACCTTCCCTTTGGCGTCTTCTTCAGTTTCGAAGATAAATGCCGGGTTATTGCCTGTCACTATCCCTTGGAATACGGTGAAGTATTGCGACAGCAGTGCAAATTCTTTATTAAATAATTTGCTGAAGATACTGTTGGTATCTTGGTTTCCGTCTACACTGATTATATTTCCGAATGTTTTGAAATAACCGTTTGGAACAGTATACACTTTCGGATTTGCAAAATCCAATGCTTTTTTTATTGTTATTTCGGAAACTCCGCTTTTCTTGCATCGAAGGATTGTGGTGTCTACCGTGGGTGCGTTGAATACGTCCCCGCCTGTGTAACATACCTCCTGAAGCCAATTTCTGTTGAGTATAAGATCGCGTAATTTTTTATATGAAAGATTTGAGTGGACCACTGATGGTATAATGAATGAAACCACCCCTTTGGAGGAGGAGATCCTCAAGGCCATTTCCATAAACAGAGCGAAGATGTCGCACCTTTTATAGAAAACATCGTAATATTTTTTATAGACTTCTTTTTCCTCCGGCTTCATTCCTTCTACGCTGATATACGGCGGATTGCCGATTACGATGTCGAAACCGCCCCTGCTGAAAACATCGGAAAACCATGTGTGCCAGAGAAAGAACCTGTCGTTTTCAGACACATTGATTCCCGCCAGCAGTATATCCATATCTTGCCCGGCGTTTAAAATCAGTCGCATCACTGTTTGTTTGATGTCGTGCATGATTTTGTCGCGCACATCGTGATTTGACTCGGTATAGTATCTGTTCAGGAGACGGCGCAGACGCCCGCGTTCCTCTTCAGTTACGAAATCCAGACGGCCGAATTCTCCATTCATGAGGTTGGAGAGATCGAGAGTGTGGATGTGTTCCAGCAGGGAGTTGCCCTGCATGATTTTGAAGTGGAGGTTGGGAAGCGGTTGCGGCTCAACCTCGTCAACAACCATTGCGAGCCAAAAGCGCAGGCGGGCTATGTCTACGGCCCCTTTCTCGATATCTACGCCGTATATGCTGTTTTGCATTATGTAGCGTTTCATTTTGGCCTGGTCAATGGTTTTGTATGTGCGAAGAGCTATGAAGAGTTTGGACAGAAGGTTGACCAGACCCATGGGAAATGCACCGGAACCGATGGCCGGATCGCAGATCTTTACATTCAGCAACCTTTCTTCTATGGAATTGCGCTGGGATTCATTCAGGATATCAACGTTTTGTGTCTCGATAAAATCCCGTATTAGGTTGTTTTCTTCGTCGGATTGGGCATCGTCTTGCAGATATGCGATGATCGACTCCCGGCACATATACTCTACAATCTCCTTAGGGGTGTAGAATGCGCCTTTATCTTTATTGTCTTCAAGAAGATTCTCAAAGATGTGTCCAAGCATTTCGGGATCAATGCCTATCTCGGCGTCTTCACGGTCGTTTTCGTCGATGGTGAAGTTGTAGCTGTCGAGGAAATCGAAAAGCTTTTGGAAGTAATCCGCCGGGAACACACACTTTAACCGGTCGATATCATCTTCCTGAAACAATCCTCCGTTGAGATACGGGATATAGGCACCGCCGGGCAATGACTTGGCACCGATACCGCGGTTTGGTTTGTCGGTGTTGAGCACCCTGAAGAAAAGGGTCTCCAGGCATCCGTCAAGGAAATTGTCTTTGCATGATGAGTCTGCAAACAAATCGTGCATATATGCGGGATTTGATTTGCCGTCATTGTAGTAAAGCCACCCTTTGCGCTGAAGAAAATAAAGAAACACAATACGTCCGAACATTTTCTTGACGTAATCGCGCACGGTTTTGTCTTGATTGTAGAAGACGGAAGCGAATTGAGGATCAGGCTCATGCTTGAATTTCTCCACATAAGAGCCTTTTTCTTTCTCATATCGTTTACCGGTGATGAGTTCCACGAAATCCGCGTAAATGTTGCGGTATTTGTCGAAAAATTCATTACTAAGGGCTTCTACGGAGAAAGCCTTCTCAAAATCGGCGTTGCCGCGCTCGCTCTCGGCTAATAGTTCAAATCTTTCGGCAGCGGTGCGCCCCCGATATCCTTTCCCGAAAACATAGGTATAACGTTTTGGTGAAGTACTGTCTGCTCTGCCTACGCCCTTATAGGCATATGAAAACCTCCATTGCTTACCAGCCGTATTTTCATAGTGGAATACCATTAAAAGAATCTGATATTCCTGTATGACAGACCTTATAAGCTGTTGTATATTTACCCGCGAACGCTCGATGTAGACTGAGTCGTCAACAGTGACATCGAAAATCACTATATTGTCGGAACTAAGATTCTTCTCGGTAAGGTCACCGATGTATCTGATATGCTTCAGACCGGCCTTTCGGGCGCGTTCGGCATACTGTGGCAGTTCGGCCAGGTCTGTATGTTTATATTCGATTTCATCGCCGAATATCGGCTTGATTACCTCTGTGATGAATGTCTCGGTGCCGGGGTAATCATTGCTGAATATATGTTCCAGACGTTCTTTGAGTGTCATGGTAAGTTGATTTTATAAAGTGCGAGTTTGGATTCGCCCCGCTTCTGCTGAGCGCGGTCTGCGAAATGGGCAAGAGTGTTCTCAAGCAGAGCGTTTATATCATCGTTGGTGCCGAAGAGCGATGACTGATAATTCTCGAATTTCATCACCTGCCTGATTACGTAATTGTTTTTGTCCCGGACGATCCGGTCAATCTGTTTAAGCAATTTCTTTGACTCCTTTGTGACATCCGGACGGGCCCTCAGAGCCGACAAAACGCCGAGGGCCTTGGTTACGTTTTTGCCTGAATCGGAAGCGGTGTTGTAGTGGTCCACATGCTTCTGATATGCTATCAGGGCTATGTCGGCAAGCCTGGAGTCTCCGAGTTTGGCATCTGAGAACACTGCCGACGGGTCACATTTCAGTTCCCGCATCGTCGCCAAAGAAGAAACAATGCGGGTTTCCGGTGTTTCGTCTGTCAGTTTCACCTCTACAGAAATGAGTTCTTTGGAATTGTCAGTGAATACAAAGAGGCCATGATCGCTTTGGGTCGCGGGGAGCATCGTGCCGCCGAGCGAATCGGCATCAACGGAAGCGATATATGAATACCGTTCGGGCTGATTGTCGCGAAATGCCTTCAACTCATTGATAAAGGGGCCGAACGGCGATTCGTCACCGTCAACGAAATGTTGGAGGTCATGCTCCACCAGTTCCTCGCGCTCGCTGAACACCTTGTTGTCCTCGCCAAACATTTCGTGGAATGATTGCAGTTTGGCGTAAGCTTTTTCGATCAGTCGAATCTGGCTGTTGCCCTCGTCGGAGGGGAAGAAGTTGAATACATGTACAAATTCTTCGGTGGAGCCGATACGGTTTACGCGGCCGATCCGCTGCATCAGGCGTGTGGCGTTCCAGGGGGAGTCGTAGTTGAGGATCACGTTGGAGCGATGCAGATTCACACCCTCGGAGAGCACCTCCGTAGTGACTATCACATCGTAGTCATCACGTCGGAGTTCCGGCTTGCGGTTGGCATCGAAGTTGGCTTCAATCACTTCCTGCAACTCATTGCGGTTTTCGGCTGAAATACCCAGCACTTTATGCCCTTTGGCTTTCAGAGCCCGTTCAAGGGACTTAAGAGTATCGATGGCTTCTGTGAAAACAACGAGGCGGGGCTTGTTGCGGCCGGACGGATTGTTGATTTCAGGATTGAAAAGTTCAGGCTTGATTGCCTCTTTGAAGCGGTCAAATTTGGGGTCTTCTGTATTTTCACGCCATCGGTCGAGGAGGGATTCAATCAGAAGTTTGTCGTTTTGAAGGTCGGCAAGATAAGAGCCATTGAAATCGGAAGCGGAGAAGCGACGGTTATTTCCGCCTTTTTTCTCAATTCCGGCTTCGACTGCCGCGCGAAATCCTTCGAAATTGCCCTTGTTTTCGGCATGAAGCCTGTTTACATCAAGGTCGGGGCAAATGAAAACGCAATCGTGCTGAAGCATGTCGATCATCACGTCGTTGTAGCGACGGAGATTTTCAAGAGTGGTCTTGAAGGCGGCCATACTGCTCTCAAGGCGTTTCACAAGCAAAATCTGCATGATGCGTTTGAGGCGGCGAGTAATGCTTTCCACGGTCAGATTTCGTTTTTCATACAGTTTGGTATGATCCGAATTCACAAACTGCGTGATCGCGGCGTAACGATAGAATCCGATATGGATGCAAGGGTCGAAAGGCTCACCTTTAGCCGGAGGACAGATCGCCACTGTGGTGTCGTAGAAGAGCCGTTGCAACTCCTCGTCCATCTTATATTCGAGTTTGTGGGGACCTTTCACCGTGGGGAATTTCAAAAGCCCGGCATCCTCACCATACATTTTGCGGATGTCGGTACGGGTGCGACGCACCACAAGATCGTTGAGCACACACCGGCGCACCTCTTCCGAAATGTCGTGAATCATGGCTTTCGCCCGGCGGCGACCTTCTTCATCATCCTGAGGTATTGCCCCGGCCACTGCAAATCGGCGGCGTATGCCGGCAAAGAAACTGTCGAGTTTGCCACCTTCCACATTCGGCAATGTAGAATTATTGGAGTCTCTTTGGAAAAGCTTTATCTGGTTGTAAAGGTCTTGCGGCGAATTGTTTTGCGGTGTGGCGGAAAGAAGTGCGACGAACGGGGCGGGATCGATGGAGCCAATCAGGTCGTCAACGGCATGATATTTTTGGGTCTCCGAGTTGCGGAAGTTATGACTCTCGTCTATGAGGACCAAACCGTAGTCATCGGTCTTGATGCCTTCAATCTCATCGCCGTCTTCATCTTCGTCAACTTCTCCAAATTCATCAAAAAGTTTCCCTATACTGCCGGTGGTGACAAATTCAACGCTTAGCCCGATATTGTTGCGGGGATTATCTTTGTCGAAATCCCCGATGGTCTTCATCCATGCCTTTTTTATGGCTGGGGGCGTGACGATCAATACTTTCGGATTGCGGCCAAGTCTTTCGGCATTTTCAAGAAAATAGCGGATGAGCATAACGCCGACCACGGTCTTGCCAAGCCCGACCACGTCGCCGAGAATGAAACCGCCGAAACGTTTCATCACCGAGAAGCATTGCTTTACAGCGTCAAGCTGATACTCCAATGAATTGAACGACGGAGGAAGATATGATTTCAGCACTTCGGAGGTATTGGCATCGACCATATCACCGAATTGCAACTGAAGGTATTTGATATAAACTTCGTAGGGCGTAAGCGGCTTGGGCCCGGTATCTTCTTCACGCTCCTTTTCCACTTCTCTGCCAAGAGGCGACGGCTTCAGAATATCCTGAATGAAGCGGCCTGTCCATGGCCGACTCTTTTCCCACATCTCGTTGAACCATATTAGATGCGACTTATATTTGCCTACGGCCACGGGAGACGCCACAACGGTAGTGTTGGTTTCCAGATAATTCAGCTCCGCATTGTCCTGAAGACCTTTTTCGGTGAAGTTGGAGCTGCCGATGATTCCTTGGGCCTCCGTAGGGTTGCCGTCGGCATCCTCGCAATATGCAATATAGCATTTGGCGTGGAGAAACTGTTGCTGATTGCCGTCTTGGCCGTAGACGTGAATACGTATCCGTGAATCACTTTCCCTGTCGGAATCCGCATAATCGAGCAGCATCTTAACCGCAGGTTTATATTCCTCGGCAAGGCGGTCCACATCCATCTTGATATAGAAATCGGGAAATTTCCGCTCATCTTCGTCCAACGGGCGCACCTGGTATGACCGCAAGAGAGGCTCTTTTCCTATCAAAAGCTGAAGTCTGCCTCCTCTGTCAAAAAACTCCTTAAGCACATCGTAAAGCAACGCTGTGCCGGGAATATCCCAATATCCGGTTGCGATCTGAAGATGATTGCAACGGGGGTTTGAGATAAGTTTCTTTAATGTCTCGACAAGTTTCAGGTTATCGGAGTTATCTATGAGTGTATTGTTCATTCACGAATCAAAATAATGAAATCTCCCGGGGGAGTATCCGAAGGCTGACCACAACGCCATTCACGTTGCTTTCAGTCGGCGAAATCCACGCAGAGGCCGAGCTGGAGTCGGCTGGGGTTGACGGGATAGCCGGGCATGGAGAAGTAGTTGGGCTTGCCCCAGCCTTGGTTGAAGTGGCTCCAGAGCACGTAGAAGCGCACCTTGTAGAGCTTGGCAGTGATATAGGCATTGCATAGTGGGAAGTTTCCTACCTTGACGGCTTCGTCATCTTTCTGCACGTGGAAACTCATCGTGGCCGGTTGATACAGCAGCCCTTTGTATTTGGTGTAATAGTCGCAATCCACGCCTATTTGGAGATCGAGAACACGGAATGCTTTAAAAGCCAGATACATGTTGGAGTAAATTGCAAACATAGGCAGGGGCATCACCTCGGAATTGGATGTGGCCTGATAGGTCAGCGTGTTGTTCCAGTTCCAGATGCCGAAGTGGAGTTCCTGATGAAGGCGGGCGGCAAACACCTGCACGTTGCCGCCGTGTTGAGAGGGGAGGGATTCCTCGTTGAAGTAAACGAGATTCTGGGCGTTTTCCACGTGGGCGGAGAAGGTGGTGGAAGTCCAGGGAATAAGCAGGGACCCTCCTACGCGGAATTTTCTGATTTTGCCGAAATCGTTGCTCCAGGCGAAATGGTTGGATATATATTCCCTCTCAAACCATGAGGGATTGAGATTGGAGAACCGGGCGTTGGCCCGCAGGCTTACCGTGTCGCCGAAGAGTTTGAAGTTGGTGGAGATATCACCGGCGATATCTATTTCGCCGGCAGCGTCACCGATGAGTCCGAATTTCGCATCGGCGGAGTAGTTGAGAAGAGTGCCGGAGGTGCGTTGCAGCCGGCCGCCTACGTAGAGCAGGTTGTGAATTTTTCTGGGGGCCACGTGCAGTCCGGAAGGGAGAGGAGTGAGAGATGAATCCGGCAGGGGAGAAGGAGTCTCTCCGGTGCCTTCCCCGGGAGTATCGGGGGGATTTGTCGGTGCGGGAAGGGCCATGTCGAGGTCGGTAGGCTGTTGATACCTGCGGTTTTCGTAAGTAACGAAAGCCGATAAGCCGAACTTGGCCCATTTTCGGAATCCTTCTATGAGTTCAATGCCGAAGCTGTTGGAGATGGAGCGGTAGCGGTTGTGCTCCTTGGTCATGTCGGCGTTGAAATAATGATTTGTCCAAAACTCCTGTCCCTGCCGGGCGTCGGTATTGCTGAAGAATCGGTGTCGGTCCTCGTAGCGGAAGGAGTATATGAAGCGGGTTACGGGCACGTATATGTCGCGCGTAAGAGTGTCGTTGACCTGCTCGGTGTCCCAGTAACCGAGTTTGTAGGCATGCGTCATGAAAAACTGAGTGCCGGAAAGGCGGTTGTGGGTAGCCGAAAGGCGTGTAGGGATGCTTTTCGGTTCGATTTTGTCGATACCGCCCTGCACGGCGGCCGGATCGGTGATGTAGCGGTCGTCGGTGATTCCGCCGTTTTCCTTGTTGAGGAAATTGAGATGGTTGTAAAGGGCCTGCATCTCGTAGTGGGCGCCTGTGTAGTAGAATCCAGCACCCCAGGAGAAATCCTTTGTGGCCTGGGCTTCGTAGCATCCCTTGGAGTAAAGGTAGTCCATGAATGCAGACACACCAATGTTGCGGTTAACGTTTCCGGCGAACTGAGCGTTGAGTCTGTCGGTATGGTTCTGACGGTTTCCGGCAAAGTTGTAGCTCAGCAGCGTCATGGGGGTGTAGACGTTGTATAGCTTCTGATTGGAGAGAGTGGTGGTCCAATGGCTGAGGGCGTCGTCGAAGAAGAAGGGGGAGGAAGCGGGGCGATCCATGTAGATCATGTTGATGCCCTCGCTGCCGAGGTTGCCGGTGGTGGCGTATGCATCGCTTGCGAGAGCGGGGATGGACCGGCGCTGGTAATTGTAGAGCAACGTGTCGATGTCCGACTTTATATGCGCGCCCAGAGGCGGCTGAAGAGTCCATGCCGAACTTTCTCTTTTTTTCGGCAGCGCGGATGAAGACGGCAGCGGCTCCCCTTCGCCATCGGGGGATTGAGCCAGAGCCACGCCAGGCAGGCTTTGGACGGCAATGCTCCAAAGCGAAATGAATGAGGCAATCTTCAAAAGCTTCCGAATCATGGTGCGAAGTTACAAATAATCCATGGGTTTTGCAAAGAACAGCCTTTGATATGAAAGCGTCTTATAGGGCGGAGGCACGGGCCTTCACGGCATTGTGGGAGAATTGGAAGGGCTTAAGGCCGAATCGGTGCATGCTCACTAAGATAAGATCCATAATGTCGGCCTGCAGCTGCTCGAAATCCCCCCATTCAAGGCATCTTACGAAGAAAAAGATTTCCACGGGGATACCCTCGCTCTGAGGTTGGAGTTCCTTCACCATGCAGAATTCCTGAAGTTCGGTGAGTTCGTGGTAAGAGATGAAGTGCTTGAGATATCTGCGCCAGAGAGTGATGTTGGGGCAGGGCGATGTCAGATCTAGGTTGCGTGTCCAGGGTTCGTTGGCGAAGGCTTCCATCTCGAGCGTCGACAGCAGGCGGACGGAGTGGATATCAACGTTGATCGATTTCTTGAGCTGGCGTGTGCCCTTGTTGAGCATCTGCTCCATATTCTGAAACCCTTCGGAGAGAAGGGCGTGGGGAGGTACTGAGGATATGGAATTATCCCAATTGCGCACCTTCACGGCAGAGAGGCGCACGTCGGTCACGCGGCCGTTGGCGTTGTATTTAGGCACGATGATCCAGTCGTTGTGCTTGATCATCTTGTTGGCAACCAGACGCATTCCGGCGAACATGCCTGTGAGGTCATCCTTGAAGAGGAAGGAGATCACGGCTGCGGCGGCTCCCAAACTGCCAAGAATCACCATCACGTTTTTCCCGGTGATTTCACACACGATCATCAGTCCGATAATCACACCGATGATTACCGTGAGGAAATTGCGGAGCACGCTCAATCCGGCCATATCCACTTCATCGTCGCGCAGACCGCGATACACCACGTGGATCACCTTGTTGGCGAAAAGGAAGACAATGACCATCATCACCACCGATCCTGCTTTCTTCATTGCGGGAATGTGGGAAGGATAGGCCTGCAGAGTGAAGGGAATGCATAGCACGACGAAACTCATGGAGATAATCAAAGCGATGTAAAACATCATACCTTTGGAAAGGAGCCGATTGTCCCAATCCGTTTTGCTGTGTTTAATCGCAGGCATAATCATCCGGCGTCCGGGATTGAATATCAGATAAAAAGCAAGCATGGCGATGAGAATCACGCCAAGCATCATTGTAACGGTGGTGACTATGGGTAGATAAGGGGTGGCCACTCCAAGTGATGCCACAAGATCTCTGATGGTCTGGAAAAGCATTGTAGTATAATTGATATTGAAGTTGTCTAAACTTATTCAACTTTCGCTTCCGAAAGTTGAATTAATAACAAAATAAGTTTAGACAATTTCATTTTCCCGGACTTCGGAACGACCGAAGCCCGGGTAATATAATAACGTGGAGTGGGCGCATTTATTGAAGTTGTCTAAATTTAACTTTCGTAAATAAGTTTAGATAACTTCATTGAGCCGGAGAAGCTCTCAGTCTGTCAGTATTCGATTTTATCCGAGGAGGAAGCCCATTTTTCAAAAGCTTTGATGGCGCCCGTGTTGTCTACATGTATGGCAGGCAGATGCCGGCGGTCGAGCGGCAGGGCGAGTTCATCGTATATGAACTTGTCGGAGAAATTGATAGCGGCGGCATCTTCTTTGGTGTTGCCGAAATATACTTTTTTGATCCCGGCCCAATAAATGGAACTCAGACACATGGGGCACGGTTCGCAGCTTGAGTAAATGATGCAGTCGGAGAGACGGAAATCCTTGATTTTAGCACATGCGGCGCGTATGGCGGACACTTCGGCATGGGCCGTAGGGTCGCAGGAAGCGGTGACGCGGTTCACGCCTGTGGCCAATACCTGACCGTCTTTAACTATTACGGCGCCGAACGGGCCGCCGCCGTTGTCGATGTTGTCGCTGGAGAGCTTCACGGCAAGATCCATGAACTCAGGGTTATATTCATTGTCTACTTTCATAGTTGTAAATTAATTATCTAAGTAGTTGATAAAAATTAACCGATATAAATGAAGTTGTCTAAACTTATTTACGAAAGTTAAAATCAGTTGTAAATTCTTTCTTGTCATTAATCTTTGGCAATCTTTCGGGTGAATTTTCATCATC
>JAMPGE010000001.1:327514-355373 GCA_023664085.1 Muribaculum sp.
CCAAATATTCAATTCTCAGAGCATCTGTAAGGGGTAGTTCTGCAACACCCTCTTAACCACGAATCTCGCCTCTTCGAGGCGAACCCCGACAGTTCTTAATTTAGTGACATTAAATCTAACTGCTACCGACATGAACCGTGAGAACAGTATTACCCATTTTGGATCATTAGAAATAAAGGGTGAAATTAAGTATGATCTATCCCACAAAATCATGTATGCCACTGATGCTTCGGCCTATGAAGAGCGTCCCTCAGGAGTGGCATATCCTTTGAACGGCGATGATCTGGTGAAGATAATCAGGCATGCCGCTGAAAAAAACGCAAATCTGATACCGAGAGCCACCGGAACGTCTCTTGCCGGACAGGTTGTGGGTCAAGGGCTGATTGTGGATATATCGAAACATTTCAATCGGATTATAGAAATAAACGCAGATCAGAAATGGGTGCGGGTGCAGCCCGGTGTGGTACTCGATGAACTCAACTTAGCCCTTCGTCCTTATGGGTTGATATTCGGACCCGAGACATCCACCTCAAATCGATGCTGCGTCGGCGGGATGGTCGGAAACAATTCCTGCGGATCGCATTCACTCGTGTTTGGAAACACCAGAGACAATCTTCTGGAGGCAAAAGTAATATTATCCGACGGCAGTCGTGCCCATTTCAAAGCGATGTCTCCTGCCGAAGTAAAGGCCAAATGCAGCGAGGCTACTTTGGAGGGACGCATATACGCAGGCATTACAGGTCTGTTGTCGGATCAGGAAAACAGAAAAGTTATTTTCGATAATTTTCCGCCACAGGAAGTGAGTCGTCGCAACACCGGATATGCTCTCGACGAATTGGCCCGTGCCAATTGCTTTGATTCGGGAATCAAACAGAATTTCAATCTTTGTAAAATTTTGGCTGGCTCAGAAGGCACCTTAGCCTTTATTGAGGAACTGAAACTCAAGATAGTGCCTTTATTGCCAAAGCACAAAGGGGTGATCTGCGTGCATTGTCATACTCTTGAGGAGGCATTCGATGCCAACATCATAGCCCTTAAGCATAATCCATCGGCAGTAGAACTAATTGATGACAACATTCTGCAGCTCAGCAAAGGAAATATTGAGCAAAGCAAAAACCGTGATTTTGTGGTAGGCGAACCGGCCGCTTTGGTGGTGGTGGAGTTTGACGAAGACTCTGAAGAATTACTTGATCAAAGATGCAAAGAAGTGATCCAAAGTTTAAAAGCCGGCAGCATCGGTTATGCATTCCCTATAATTAAGGGGAAAGCCATCGACAAGATCTGGAATCTAAGAAAAGCAGGACTGGGGTTGCTTTCGGGCATGCCCGGCAGCAAGAAGCCCGTTGCGGTTATAGAAGATTCGGCGATTGCCCCTTCAAGACTCAAAGACTTCCATCGCGAACTTAAGCAGAAACTCGACGCTCTCAGTCTGAGTGCGGTATATTATGCACATATCGGTAGCGGAGAATTGCATCTTCGGCCCATTCTCAACCTTAAACTGGAAAAAGACCGCAAACTGTTTCATGAAGTGGGAAGGATCAATGCAGAACTTGTACGCAAATACAGAGGGTCGCTAAGCGGAGAACACGGCGACGGCAGACTGCGCGGAGAATTCATACCCGTGGTGCTCGGAAAAGAGATCTACAACATGCTCTATGACGTTAAGTTCCTTTTCGATCCCAAAGGAATCTTTAACCGCCATAAAATTGTGGATACACCCCGCATGAATACTCATCTGCGAGCCAAGCCTTCTCTTAGTGATATAATGCCTACTTACTTCGACTATTCGGCACTCAAAGGGTGGCTCTGCGCAATTGAACAATGCAACGGCACCGGAGCTTGCCGAAAATCCCAAATGTTTGGCGGAGTTATGTGCCCTTCATTCAAAGCCACTCGCGACGAAGCACATTGCACCCGTGCAAGGGCCAATCTTCTTCGCGAACTTATCATCAAACCGGCACACAAAAAGGTATTCTCTCAGCCGGAAATCCTTGAAGCGTTGGATACGTGCCTTAGCTGCAAGGGATGCAAGGCGGAATGTCCGAGCAACGTTGACATGACCAGATGGAAATCAGAATACCTTCAGCATCATTACGATGAATCCGGCACTCCCTTCGCTGTGAGAATGTACTCGATGTTGCCAATGATTCAGAGAATAGGATTGATCGCGCCAAACATTTATAATTCTTTTGTGCACAGTCCATTCACATCGAGAATAATAAAGAAACTAATGGGATTTGCTCCCGAAAGAGATATTCCCGGGATTTACAGTCACACTTTGAAAAAAGGACTCCTTCGACTTGAAAAGCATATGATTCGTAAGAACGAATATGACGATACCAAGCGTCCGCTGGTGTATATCTTTGCGGATGAGTTCACAAATTTCGAAGATGTGCCCGTAGGTTTGGACTTTGCTCAGTTGCTGATGGCTTTGGGATATGAAGTGCGTACCGCACCCTGCGGAGATAGCGGCCGGATCGACCTTTCGAAAGGATTACTTAAGAAAGCACGGAAGCAGGCGCGTGGCAATGTATTGGCCCTCAAAGATATAATTTCTAAAGAAACTCCATTGGTAGGTATCGAGCCCTCTTGCATCCTTTCGTTCAGAGACGAATATCCTGACCTTGTGGGTGATGATCTTAAAGATGCCGCTCTTGCCCTTGCAAATAATGCTCTTCTATATGATGAATTCATATGCAGAGAGATTGATGAAGGGAGAATTCATAGCGGGCAGTTTACTGATGCCCCTTGCGAAATACTTCTTCACGGCCATTGTCACCAGAAGGCATTGGCAAGTGTGGAGAATTCCAAACGTATGCTGTCGCTACCCCGCAATTATCATTGCGAGATTATTCCTTCGGGCTGTTGCGGCATGGCCGGTTCGTTCGGCTACGAAAAAATTCACTACAAGCTGTCAATGAAAGTAGGAGAAGAGGTACTTTTCCCCACAATCCGAAACAATCCGGAAATTACGATTTCGGCTCCCGGCACAAGCTGCAGGCATCAAATAAAGGATGGCACCGGACGCACTGCCTATCATCCCATCACTCTGCTGCGTCATGCTCTACTGTAGCTTTCAAATGTAAGACCCCGTCTAAAATTTGATTTAAGGCCCCGCTTAAATTTAAGCGGGGCCTTTTTATGGGATTCAACGAGCTTGGCTGTACAGCAGATTACAGATTTTCCTTGCGGAGTTTGATTTCCTCGGGAGTCATCTCAGGATCCACGCCCCAGTTTTGGGCTGCAAGACGTTTGTAGTTATTGTAGCGCCACCGGGCGTTTTCCTTGGCTGCCTGGAATAGTTCGGAAGCCTCGGCAGGATACATCTTCTGAACGCTTGCAAAGCGTACTTCTCCCTTCAGGAAGTCTTCAAACTTGTTCCAGTCGGGCTCCTTACTGTCAAGCGAGAATGGATTGTTGCCTTTGGCCTCCTCGTCGGGATTGTATCTCCAAAGTTGCCAATATCCGCATTCCACCGCCATCTGTTCTTCACGCTGACTATGGCCCATACCTGCCTTCAGACCATGGTTGATACAGGGCGAATAGGCAATCACGAGCGAAGGACCGTCGTAGGCCTCAGCCTCACGGAGGGCTTTCAGCGTCTGGGCGTTGTCAGCTCCCATGGCCACCTGTGCCACGTATACATATCCATAAGTGGTGGCAATCAAGCCAAGGTCTTTTTTACGGATTCTCTTGCCGGCGGCTGCAAATTTAGCGATAGCTCCCAAAGGAGTGGACTTTGAGGATTGACCTCCTGTATTTGAATACACTTCTGTGTCAAGCACAAGAATGTTCACATTCTTTCCGGAGGCAATCACATGGTCGAGGCCACCGAAACCAATGTCGTAGCTGGCGCCGTCACCACCGATGATCCACTGGCTACGTTTGGTAAGGTATCCTTTGAGGTTGACCACAGTCTTGCACTTTTCACAATCGGAATGCTTTTCAGCCTCAGCCACCCATGCTTCGCCGGCAGCGCGTGATTCGTTGTCATCATCGCGCTTATCAAGCCAATTGGAGGCAACCTCTTTAAGTTCCTGCGGAGCATCGCCCGATACAGTGCTCTGTGCAATGTCTATAAGACGTGCGCGCATCTTTTCGTAGGCTATGCGCATGCCGAGTCCAAATTCACAGAAGTCTTCGAAAAGGGAATTGGCCCAGGCCGGACCATGGCCCTCGGCATTTTTGGTATATGGAGTGGAAGGTACTGATCCAGAGTATATCGAAGAGCAACCGGTGGCGTTGGCTATTACCTCCCTGTCTCCGCATATCTGAGTCATCAGTTTGATGTAAGGTGTCTCGCCACATCCGGAGCATGCACCGGAGAACTCAAAGAGAGGTGTGGCAAACTGACTGTTTTTTACATTCAGCTTCGTATCTACAAGGTTGGCCTTGGAAGTAACGTGGTCCACACAGTACTCCCAGTTTTTGATCTGATCGCGTTGCGACTCCTCATGAACCATTGTGAGGGCCTTCTGTCCTTTCTTGCCGGGACAAACGTCGGCACAGTTGCCGCAACCAAGACAGTCGAGTACGTCTACCTGCTGCACAAATCTCATGCCGGCCATGGTCTTGCCAATGGCAGGGATGGTGTGATCCTCACCAAACGGAGCATTCTTCATTTCCTGAGCATCGAGTACAAACGGACGGATGGATGCATGAGGACAAACGAACGCACATTTGTTGCACTGGATACAGTTCTCTGGATTCCATTCGGGTACGAAGGTGGCCACTCCGCGTTTTTCATATGCGGCCGTGCCCTGAGGCCATGTGCCGTCGGGATTATCCACGAAGGTGCTCACAGGGAGCAAGTCACCGTCCTGAGCATTGATGGGACGCACCACCTTTTCTATAAATTCCGGTGCAGGCGTAGCCACTGGAGCGTCGTCGGGAAGATTGGCCCATGAAGGATCCACCTCGAGCTGATGGTATTCGCCGCCGTGATCCACCGCCGCATAGTTCATGTTGACGATGTTCTCACCCTTCTTGCCATAAGACTTCACGATGAATTTCTTCATCTGCTCGATGGCAAGATCCACCGGAATCACTTTGGTAATACGGAAGAACGCGGATTGGAGAATCGTATTGGTTCGGTTGCCAAGACCAATCTCCTGAGCGATCTTGTAAGCATTGATATAGTAGAAGGTGATGTTGTTTTGCGCTACGTATCTCTTCACCTTATTTGGAAGATTCTTGGCAAGTTCGTCAGCATCCCAAATAGTATTGAGCAGGAAGGTACCTCCGGGTTGGAGACCGCGGAGCACGTCGTACATATGCAGATACGTCTGCACATGGCATGCCACGAAGTCGGGGGTATTCACAAGATAGGTAGACCGGATGGGCTCATCCCCGAAGCGAAGATGTGAGCATGTGAAACCTCCGGACTTCTTGGAGTCGTAGGAGAAATACGCCTGACAATATTTATCTGTGTTGTCGCCGATGATTTTCACGGAGTTTTTGTTGGCACCGACAGTGCCGTCCGCACCAAGACCATAGAACTTGGCTGCGAAAGTGCCTTTGGGACTTAGGTTGATCTCCGGCAGCTGCGGCAGTGAGCTGAACGTGACGTCATCCACTATGCCGATTGTGAAGTGATTTTTCGGTTCGGGCAATGCAAGATTGTCATATACGGCAAGGATCTGGGCCGGAGTGGTGTCTTTGGAACTCAGACCGTAGCGACCGCCTACAATCACGGGAGCGTTTTCGGTGCCGTAGAAGCAGTCTTTCACATCCATGTAAAGCGGCTCTCCGTTGCTTCCCGGTTCTTTCGTACGGTCGAGCACTGCAATGCGTTTTGCAGTAGCGGGAATTGCCTGCATGAAATGTTTAGCTGAGAACGGGCGATAAAGGTGAACAGTCACAAGACCTACCTTTTCACCTTTGGCGCGGAGATAGTCAATGGTCTCCTCTATGGCCTGAGTCACGCTACCCATGGCGATAATCACGCGTTCAGCCTCGGGATCGCCATAATAATTGAAGAGGTGATATTCACGGCCTGTAATCCTGGAAATTTCTGCCATATAGTTCTCCACGATGTCGGGCACGTTTTCATAGCGTTTGTTGCCTGCCTCGCGATGCTGGAAGAATACGTCGGGATTTTCAGCCATTCCGCGGGCTACGGGAGTTTCGGGATTGAGAGCTCGGCTACGAAAATCCGCAAGTGCCTGTTGATCTACAAGAGGTGCAAGATCTTCCTGACTTATAGCTTCAATCTTCTGAATTTCGTGAGATGTGCGGAAACCGTCGAAGAAGTTTACGAAAGGCACACTACTCTTGATGGTGGCAAGATGAGCTACGCCTGCAAGATCCATCACTTCCTGCACACTGCCTTCGGCAAGCATGGCAAATCCGGTCTGACGACATGCCATCACGTCCTGATGATCACCGAAGATCGACAGGGCGTGGCTTGCGAGAGTACGGGCCGACACATGGAATACACAAGGAAGAAACTCGCCTGCAATCTTATACATATTGGGGATCATCAGCAAGAGGCCTTGGGATGCCGTGTAAGTTGTGGTGAGGGCACCGGCCTGCAACGATCCATGCACCGCACCGGCAGCGCCTGCTTCGCTTTGCATTTCCTGCACTAGCACTGTTTCTCCGAAGATGTTCTTTCTGCCCGCTGCACTCCAATCGTCCACATATTCTGCCATAGTGGAGGATGGAGTAATGGGATAAATTGCAGCCACTTCCGTAAACATATAGCTTACATGAGCCGCAGCCTGATTGCCGTCGCACGTCAGGAACTCCTTGGGTTTACTCATAATTCTCTGTGTTTAAAAAGCGTAAGACATAGTTTATGGTCCCCGCTATGTTAAGATTTTTTACTGTATTCTCTATTTATTGGTCCGACTTTCGAACACTTTCTTTTCCAATTTGTAAGTCGCAAAATTAGCAAATTTAAACGATTTTTACAATATTATACGTCTCGGGTTTCCGGAAAAGCTTCAAAACAAAAAAATCCGCTACTTTATTTCTCTAACAATCAATCGGTAATTACACTGACTTTTCTTTTTCGTCCCTTTATGCCGTGTTGAGCCGACTGAGTCAATACTTCCTTTGCTTTTTCGCTTCTCACTGCTACCAGAATATAATGGTCAAATACCGTGATTTTCCCCACATCCCCGGATTCCAACCCACAGGTCTTGGTAAGAAATCCAAGTATATCTCCTTTTGAGAGTTTTTCTTTTTTACCGTCACCCACATAGAGCGTTGCGTATCCCGAACGCAGCTTATCCACATCTTTCTGTTCCGGATAGTATACTGAATCAAATTCCACAAATGGCTTGATATCCTCCTCGGGACCTATCAGCAGATATATGTCACCGCTATCTGCCACTCTGGCGGTACGGCCGTTGCGGTGTGTATATACTTCCTGAGTGAGTGGCTGATGATAATGTATCACGCTTTCCACTCCTTCTATGTCGAGTCCGCGGGCTGCCAAATCAGTGGATACAAGAATCGGGCGGCTGCCGTTGTTAAACATGGAGAGGGCCGTCTCTCGTTCGCGCTGATCCAATTGTCCGTGGTATACCACTGCATCCACCTTGTTTTTCTTAAGGTATTGACCCACTCTTTGCGCGCTTTCCCTGTGATTTACAAACACTATGGTGCGTTGGGGAGTGGATCCGGCGGTGATGCTTTTCAGTAATGTCAGAAGTGTGTCGAGTTTATCGTTGCTATCGGCTTCCACCTTTCTTATCTGCATTCGTCGACGTAACTCTCGACTGTTCTCCAAAAAGTTAATCTCCAATGGATCATTAAGATTGAGAAAGTCCGGCAGCACGTCGGCCTTTGTAGCTGATGTGAGGATATAGCGACTGGCGTTTTTCATTCGGCCCACTATTTTCTTCATTTCACTTTCAAAACCGAGCTCCAGAGATTTGTCAAACTCATCAAGTATCACCATTCTCACCGGGAGCACGTCAACATTTCGGCGGTTGATGTGATCGAGAAGGCGACCGGGAGTGGATACTATGATATCCGTGCCTGCACTCAGAGAGTTTACCTCATCCTCCACTTTATGACCTCCATAGAGAGTAGTGACCTTGAAACCGGCGGCAACAGAGGAAACCACTCCGGAGATCTGTTGAACCAGTTCTCGCGATGGGGCGATGATCACAGCCTGAACTCTTCCCGACGGCTCACGAAGATACTTAAGCATCGGAAGGGTGAATCCTACCGTCTTGCCCGAGCCCGTAGGCGCAAGCAATATGAAATCTCTTTTTTGTGACGCCACGTCAAGCATTCGCCGTTGCAACTCATTGAGATTGTCAATGCCAAGTTTCTCTTTCAAAAGAGGTAAAAATTCTTTTTCTCTCATATCTTTTTCAACAATAAAGAAGAGTTATTGGTTTGATGCCCCTGAAATTACTTTCTGATCCTTTATTTCAACTTATCAAACTCCAATCCACTTTTTTACTGAATCTTCGCTTAAGTTCTGATTCCAGGAGATTGATCGAGTCGCGCGACAGGAAGCCCTTTTGAATCGTTTCTGAACAGCCGTCAGTGCCGCCTTTTGGTTCAGCTCCAAACTCCGCATATGTATCGGCAATCTCAATGGCCTTCTCACGCGCCACCTTAAGTATCTGTCCATCAGTAACAAGACTGGCCACCTTAAGGTTAAACGCCAGACCGCTCTGTTGTGTACCTTCCATATCGCCGGGACCACGCATTTTCATGTCGGCCTCCGAGAGTATGAAACCGTCGGTAGTGGAGGTCATCACCTCAAGGCGTCGGCGTGTGTCACGACTCATCTTTTGTTTGCCTACGAGCACACAGTAACTTTTATCCGCACCGCGCCCTACCCTTCCCCTTAATTGATGAAGTTGGGAAAGTCCGAAACGTTCGGCATCTTCTATAACCATTACCGAAGCGTTCGGCACATTTACACCCACTTCAATTACAGTTGTGGAAACCAGTATCTGAGTTTCTCCGGATATAAACGACTGCATCACCTCTTCCTTACGGTCTGCCGATAATTGTCCGTGTACAAGACCCACCTTATAATTGGGGAAAAGACCGATTATCCGTTCATATCCCCGCTCCGCGCTCTTGTAGGCTGTCTTTTCATTTTCATGAATCAGCGGATATACAATATAGACCTGACGGCCCAACTGCAGTTCGCGTCCTATCAAACGATTTATCTCTCCCCGATTCTCATCGTAACACAGCATAGTCTGGATAGGCTTCCGTCCCGGAGGCAGTTGGTCTATCACGCTCACCTCCAAATCTCCGTACACGGTCATGGCCAGTGTGCGCGGTATCGGAGTGGCCGTCATTACCAGTATATGGGGCGGTATGCTGTTTTTCATCCACATTTTGGCGCGTTGGGCCACCCCGAACCTGTGCTGCTCATCAATCACGGCAAATCCAAGATTGGCGAATTCCACTTTGGATTCAAGCAGCGCATGGGTGCCTACTACAATGTTAATATCTCCGGATAGTAGCCCGGTGTGAATTTTGCGTCTTTCACGGATTTTTGTATTCCCGGTGAGAAGTGCACATTTGATTCCGATGGCTTCACACCATTTCGTAAGATTCTCATAGTGTTGCGCCGCTAAAATCTCAGTCGGAGCCATCATGCATGCCTGAAACCCGTTGTCAATGGCCATCAGCATCGACATGAATGCAACCATTGTCTTTCCGCTCCCCACATCTCCCTGAAGGAGTCGGTTCATCTGACGCCCGGTGCGCATATCTGATCTTATCTCTTTCAATACACGCTTCTGAGCATCGGTAAGATTAAACGGCAACACGTTGTAAAAGAAATCATTGAAATACTTTCCTATCTTGGAAAACACATTCCCACGAAGCTTCATACTTCTCTTGCGGGCATAGCGCACTATGTTGAGTTCCAGATAGAACAATTCTTCGAATTTCAAACGCATGCGGGCTCGACTGAGGCTGTTGTCATCCGCGGGAAGATGCATATTGTAGAATGCTTCCCGCAATGGCATTAGGTTCATCGATGCTATCAATTCCCGCGGAAGGGTTTCCGGGAGGTCGGCAAACTCCCGGCGTTCAAACAGTGAGGCGAACGCTGTGGTTAGATTCCTTTGGGTAATGCCTGCCCTTCGGAAACTTTCAGTCATCGGATATATTGCTTTTACTCCGGTCATAGGTTTTGCCGGGTCATATTCTTCAACCTCCGGATGACTGATGCTATAAGATCCGTTGAAGATGTTGGGCTTTCCGAATATCACGTAAGGTTTCCCCGCTTGATACATATCGCGTATCACCTTTACTTTGGTAAACCATACACATTGCATCACTCCATGTCCATCGGAAAATGCGGCCGAAAGGCGCAGCTTCGCACCCTCCCCTTCTTCGCGAAACCCTATGAACCTGCCGATTATCTGGATATAAGGCATCTCTCCGTGAAGTTCGGAGATTTTGTAGAATTTGCTGCGGTCCACGTGGCGCGTCGGGAAATACGACAGTAGATCACGAAGCGATGACCCGCCTATTTCTTTGGCAAGGACCTTGGCCCTTTTTTCACCGATCCCTTTCAGAAATTTTATGTCGGCACTGTCAATATTTCCCATTGCTACTAAGTATATTTTCTACTGTTGGCCGCCTGTATATCCAAGCTTTTTCAATAGCGTTTCAGCTATATGGATGTCGAGAGGATACGTCACCTTAATGTTTAAAGGACTTCCTTCCGTTAATATTACCTTCAAGCCGCAAGCCTGCATCAGAGACGCATCGTCCGTATATTCTCCTTCAGGATGATTTCTATAGGAGCAGATCATATCTTTTGCCATGGCAGCCTGCGGTGTCTGCACTTCACGATATTTCGCCCGATCCACAGGCTGGCTTTCACCTTGATCATCCACGCGTCGCAAAGATGAGCTGCAGGCCACTGCCGGCACTGCGCACACACCCGGTGATACACTCTGCCAAACACGTAGGATTACGTCGATCGGCACCAACGGACGGGCAGCGTCGTGCACGGCTACCATTATATCCTCAGGATTCAAATGCTCAGACTGCATGATCTCCTGCAAAGTAATCAATCCGTTAGCCACAGATTCCGTCCTACTTCTTCCGCCACAACATAGCGTGTAGTCCATGCGGTCTGCGGAAGCAAGCGCATCAAAGGCTACATCCCAGTCAACAAACAGACCGGGATGCATCACGAGTATTATTTTTGTCTGCGGATCGGCTTCTTTGAATCGCTTCATTGAATGCCATAGCAACGGTCTGCCGCCAAGGGGCATCAATTGCTTTGGCACCGATCCTCCGGCACGGCGGCCTTCGCCGCCGGCCAGCAGTATCAGAAATTTTTTCATCTTACATATTCATGCCGCCGTCTACCTGAATCACCTGACCGCTTACGTAGCTGGAAAGATCCGATGCCAGGAAGGTAGCGACGTTGGCTATATCCTCTGGTTTGCCTCCGCGACGCAAGGGGATCTTGCCTACCCAATCTTTGCGTACATCTTCGGGCAGCGCCGCTGTCATGGCTGTCTCGATAAAGCCCGGTGCTATGGCGTTGGCTCTGATTCCGCGACTGCCTACTTCCTGCGCAATACTCTTTGCAAGAGCTATCAGACCGGCCTTCGAACTTGCATAGTTGGCCTGTCCGGCATTGCCGTGCACACCGACCACACTTGCCATGTTGATAATCGATCCGCCGCGTTGACGAAGCATGATGGGAAGCACGGCGTGTATGAAATTGAAGGCAGATTTGAGGTTTACATTGATCACACGGTCCCAGTCAGACTCTGTCATTCTCAGCATCAGGCCGTCCTTGGTGATTCCGGCATTGTTTACGAGAATATCAATGCTGCCAAAGTCCTTCTTCACTTCAGCCACCACCTCTTCGGTCTGTGCGTAATTGGAAGCATCGGATGCATAGCCTTTGCACTTCACTCCATATGATTCTATTTCTTTCTGCGTCTCAAGAGCCAGATCATCAATCTTCAAATCAGTGAAGGCGATATTGGCGCCTTCGGAAGCAAATTTCACGGCAATCGCTTTGCCGATTCCGCGTGCCGCTCCTGTGATGAGGGCGGTTTTTCCTTCGAGTAACTTCATTTCTGTTTATTTTTATTACTTGTAAATTCTTTTATTTCACCAATATAAGCAGATAAATACCACATCGGCTATTATACCTCCACCAGCAGGGAGCCACAGCTGTAGCCTCCTCCAAATACTATCATGGCCACTTTGTCACCTTTCTTGAGATCAATAAGATTTTGTGCGAATACAAGCGGGGCGGAGGCAGACCCCGTGTTGCCCAATTCCTCTATATTGTTTAAAAACTTCTCTATCGGAAGTTCCAACTGATGGGCTACCTGCGCCACAATCCTTTTATTGGCCTGATGACAAATTATATTGCGAAGATCATTCACTTTGATGCACGCAGCTTCAAGCGATTTTCCCAGCGAATATACCATATATCTGCATGCATGTATAAATACATCGCGTCCGTCGGGCATCGTGATGCCGTCTTCCTTAGGACGCAGTCTTACTCCATCTGGGCCTTTGCCCGTATTTCCCAATCCCTCGGTAAAAACATCAAGCACCTTTATATCGGAATCAGTCTGCTTTTCGGCACTGAAGAAATACGCCACAGCCGCGTCTCCCCAAAGATGTCCGGATTTGGGGTCAGTCTCATTGGCATAGTATGAATTCTGTTCCGAACAGATTACCAAAGCCTTTCGAGCCATTCCGGATCTAAAATAAGCCTCTACTGTCTGCACTGCATTAATAAAAGAACTGCAAGCAGCCGACATATAAAATGCTTTTGCACCCGTAATGTCGTAGCGGCGCTGCACCTTGTGGGCAAGCGTAGCCACCGTGTCATACACACTGTAGGAAGCCGCGATGATAAGATCAACGTCTTTTATGTCGTAAGGCAGACCTTTTATAGCATTCTCTACAGCTTCCAGACCCATCGTATCGGCATTTTCACTTTCCGATGCTTTGGAGCGAGTCTTGATTCCCGTCCGTTGCATAATCCAATCGGACGTAAGTCCGTTGATTGTGAAAAAATAATCGTTGTCTATACGATCCGATGGCACATAATGTCCAACTGAATTTATATACATAATATTAGGTTTAGCGGCCTACAATTCCTTTGAGAATCAAGTCCGATATGTTTTCTACTAACTGGTCTTTGTCGATACCCTCTTCTGTGAGCAAATTACGTATATAGGGCACGTCGAGTCCATGCAATGCATTATCTATTATGACTGCGGATTTGTGTGCGTTTTCCATTCGGAAGATTCCTTTCTCCTCTCCTTCCAGCAACACTTCTTCAAGCATAGCCACTTCTCTGCGTGAGATCAACGAACGCGCTCTGTCTACTTTTCTGACATCACGAAAAAATCCGGCCCGCAGACTGCCGTTGCGCGCCACTATGTATTTCATCGCTTCAAACCTGCATTCAATGAACTCACGAATCTTTTGTTCCGGATCTATGGGCTTGGCAACTATCAGACTCAAACTGCGCAACAATTTGTCCGATTCACTCTCTATAACGGCATTGAAGATCTCTCGTTTGCTTTTGAAGTATGTGTAGATGGTACGTCGCCCCTTATCCGATGCCGAGGCGATGTCATTCATAGTGGTATTCTCCACTCCTTTCCGAGCAAAGAGTTGCCGGGCCACTTCTATGAATTTGTCTCTTGTTCTACTTACCATCTAAATCCTGGGGTTTTGTTTCAATTCCTGGCGTATTTGAGGTGAGAATGTCGCAAAATTTGCACACTTTTTATAAATATGAGCAAAATTAATAAATTTCTCCTCTTCTTCAAAATCCTACCTTGAAAAAGTGAAGACAGTTTGATTGGAATGAGAATATAAGATATTAAGCCCGTGTCAGCCCTTGCGCTGCAGACAGTCTTCCTCCAATGAAACGTCAATTTATTATTAATAATAAATTTACATATGCTTATGATTAACGGCCCGGGGATGTATATACTTGGTTAATTCTTATTATTTATCAATCACATATGAGATATTTAAACTTTTTTAACAAAATAATTCAAGGAAATATTTGGTGCAAGCTTAATTTTTTTATAATTTTGCAGTGTCAAAACATCGCGGGGTGGAGCAGTGGTAGCTCGTTGGGCTCATAACCCAAAGGTCGCAGGTTCGAGTCCTGTCCCCGCCACTTCAAAGTCGACTGATTTTTCAGCCGACTTTTTTTTGCACAAACGAAATTTACCGATACCTTATCATGGACATCGTATACGAAGACAATCACATTATTGTGGTAAATAAAATGGCCGGCGAGATTGTGCAGGGTGACAAAACCGGCGACAAGCCGCTCTCTGAGTTTGTGAAAGATTATATCAAGGAGAAATACTCCAAACCCGGCAATGTGTTTTGTGGTGTGGTGCACCGTATAGATCGCCCGGTGAGCGGTCTTGTAGTGTTTGCGCGCACTTCAAAAGCCCTTTCCCGTCTTAATGAGATGCTGCGCAAAGGTGATATTCATAAATCATATCTGGCATTGGTGGAAGGCAAACCGAAGCATCCGTCAGGCCTTCTTGAGGACTATATTGTAAGCGACGGACGACTGAATAAATCAAGAATCGTGACTAAAGACACCCCCGATGCCAAGCATTGCCAACTGGAATATGACACTGTAGCCGAAGGTGAAAGATATACTCTCCTTCGTATTAATCTCCTCACGGGACGCAAACATCAGATCCGACTCCAATTGGCATCAAGAGGCAATCCGATAAAAGGAGATCTAAAATACGGTGCCCGAAGAAGCAATCCCAATGGAGGAATATCTCTACAGGCAGCACACATCGACTTTATTCATCCCGTGAAAAAGGATCCTGTCAGCATTGACATCCCTCCCCTGCCCGACTTCCAGCCTATACTTGAATCTCAAAAGAAATCAAACTGACAGAAACAGGTATCCGTCCGAAACACCATAGACTTGATTGTTACCCCGATTGGTAATTTTTTTGGGGGGGATGGATCCAATTCAAGCCGGCTATTTTCCAATCGGATAAATTCTAATTTATCTTCTTTACAGACAAAAAAAGAATGCGCTTTCGCGCATTCTTTTTTTATTTGATGTTAAAGATTTCCGATTAGTCGGCGAGCTTGATAGTTACGGCACGATCCAGAGGAGCAGCCTTGGCACCGAAGTCGGTCAGGTTGCCATTGTCGATACCTGCTTCAAGCTGGGATTCGGGTACACCACAGTTGATGAGGAAGTTCTTCACGCCATCAACACGACGGTTGCGGAGGCTTACATTGATTTCGTCATTGCCGGTATAGTTGTCAGCCCAACCGGTAAGGATGTACTTGCTGTTGGGGTTTTCCTGCATAACTTGGGCCATGGAGCGAAGGATAGTCTTCTCACGGCTGGAGAGTGTAGCCTGATTGATGGGATAGTATACAGTGCAGATACCTTCGCAGTCAGTGCGGGATACTTTGTGAGTGCGACGGCTTACTTCGTCGAGTTGGTTCTGCAGTTCGTTGATCTGAGCGTCTTTGGCAGCGATTTCAGCCTTCATGGCGTCGCCTTCAGCGTCTGTATATTTCCAAGTGGGGCACTGAGCGGTCACGGGGCAATTCCAGTCAGTCTTGCCGAAGTTGTAAGTAAGACCGGCGATGAGTGCTACTTCATGCTCGAGCTCATGGAAGTCGAGGATTTCATACTGCACGTCAAGGAAGATGTTCACTCTCTTGCTCAGACGGAAGTTATTCTGGATACCTACGTTGGCGGAAAGGTTTGTAACGTGGGCTGCACCCCATTTGTAACCGTCGTTGTTGTCGTTGACAACTTTGCGCCAGCGCCAGTAGGCATTTGCGCCACCATGAAGCACTGCGTTGTATACACGGTCGGGACGGTATCCGCACCACCAGTTTGTAAGGTTGATAAGCACGTCGAATTCAGGACCGAAGCCGAGCCATTTCTCGGGATACCAGGTTTTGGAGTCGTCGATGGCTCCCTGGCTTATGTTGCGGAAGTAGCCGTTGTCTGGGGTAGCACCCTTGGAAAGGTTGAAAGTACCACCGAAGCGGAAACCAAATACGGGGCTGATCCATTTACCAACATAGAGACCGGCGTTAGCGCCAATACGATTTTTGATTTCTGCGTGTACGTCGCCGTGGCCGATGAGGAAGTTAGCACCGCCCTGAGCGGTGATAAACCAGTTGTCGGCATTGCGATTCAGCAACAGACCCTGTGAGCAATCGGGCACATAGGTCACTTCCTGAGCGTTAGCTGTACCGGCGGTAGCAGCAAGCGCGAGGGTTGCGAGTCCGAGTAAAACACTTTTTTTCATAGAACAACAATTTTTTAAATGTAATTATTTTCTTTAGTCTATTTTGGGTATCGGTGCAAAATTAGCACTTTTTATTTACATAAACATCATTTCCTTAAAAAATGTTTAATTTCTTTGTAAATATTTTCTACCGTATAGCCGAATTTTTGTTCCAAAATTCCTGCCGGCGCGCTTGCTCCGAAGCGTTCAAGGCCTACAATGGCATAATCACCATTCATCACTGGGGTGAGGGTGGCGGGCAGTCCTGAGGTCAGTCCAAATTTCTTGACGTTCCCTGGAAGTAGGGCTTCGCGATAGTCTTCCGGCTGGTCCAGGAAGAGTCCTATGGATGGAATGGATACAACCCTGGCCTTTACTCCTTCCTCCGATAACTTTTCCGCGGCAGCCACCAATAGATAAACGTCCGATCCGTTACCTATAAGCACTATATCGGGATTCTCTCCTCCGCCATACACAGTATAGGCGCCTTTTTCCGTCTGCCGGGCCTGCTCCCTGCGGTTTGCGGCCGGTATGTCGGTGAGATTCTGACGCGACAGTATTATCACGCTCGGAGATTCCCAATTGTTCATTGCCACGCGGTAAGCCTCCACAGTTTCAGCGGAGTCTGCCGGGCGTAGCACAAGCACTGACCGCTTGCCGGAGAAGTTTCTTACCTGCTCGAGAAGTCGTATCTGCGCTTCCTGTTCGATGGGCTGATGGGTGGGGCCATCCTCTCCCACACGGAATGAATCGTGACTATAGATATACTTCACGGGGAGTTCCATGAGGGCCGACATGCGGATCACGGGCTTCATGTAGTCGGAGAATACAAAGAATGTAGCACAGGCTCCGATCATCGCTCCGTGAAGAGCAATACCATTCATTATGCAGGCCATGGTCATCTCAGCCACTCCGCTCTGCAGGAATTTTCCTCCCGGATTATTTTTGTGGAATTCCGTGGTCTGCTTGAGATATCCGTCGGTCTTGTCGCTATTGCTAAGGTCAGCGCTGCTCACCATCATATTGCCTACATGCTTGGCAAGGAATCCGAGCACTGTGGCAGAGGCCGCACGCGATGCCATATTGGGTTTGAGTTCTATGCTGCTCCAATCAAGTGTCGGCAATTTATTATCGATCCAGCTTTGCAATTCTTTTGCCGCCTCAGGATTGGCCTGAGCCCATGCCGTATATTTTGCTTTACGGTCGGCCACTATTTTCTTTAACTGTTCTCTTCTGTCGGCATAGAGGGCTGCTACGTCATCGAAAATCACCCATGGATTTTTCGGATCGCCTCCGAGGTTCTTTATTGTGGCGTCAATATCTGCCCCGGCCTTGCTCAACGGTTGTCCGTGGGTAGAGACTGCCCCTTCAAGCGATGTGCCGTCGGCTTTCACTGCTCCTCTGGCCATCACTGTATGTCCGATAATGAGTGTGGGGCGTTCCTTTTCTTCTATTGCCTGCTGGAGTGCGCCGGCCATTGCAATTGGGTCGCATCCGTCCACTTCTATTACGTTCCATTGCCAAGCTCTGTATTTGGCCGCGGTGTCTTCATTGCTTACATCGTCGACTTTCGTAGACAATTGCACATCATTGGAGTCGTAAAACATAATGAGGTTGCTGAGGCCCAGCTTGCCGGCGATACGCCCCGCACCCTGCGACACTTCTTCCTGAATACCTCCGTCCGATATATATGCATATGTCTTGTGTGCCACCGCGTCTCCGAATTTTTCTACGAGAAAGCGTTCGGCTATGGCAGATCCTACGGCCAGTACATGACCTTGACCAAGAGGACCGCTGGCGTTTTCTATTCCACGTTCTGGGTCAAGTTCGGGATGTCCGGGGGTGACACTGCCCCACTGACGAAACTGCTGAAGTTCCTCCATGGTATACTTGCCGGTGAGTGCAAGCACAGTATACAGCATGGTCGACATATGGCCCGGATCGAGGAAGAAACGGTCTCTCGCTATCCATGTGGGGTCTTCAGGGTCATATACGAGGAAGGAGGAATAAAGAAGATTGGTGAAATCCGCACCGCCCATTGCGCCTCCGGGATGTCCGGAATTTGCTTTCTCCACCATCTCGGCGATGAGAACTCGCATGTTGTCGGCGGCTCTTGTCAAAAGTTTGGCATTCATAGGTATTTGATTTTGCCCCCTGTTTGTTTGGTCCCTTAGGAAAGCCTCTACTCGGGGGGTTCTTTTATTATTTTATTAAGGTGGGCTTTATAATATTGGTTATATACTTTGCCCGTTAGCAGGTGTGACGGGCGCAAACCCGCCACACCTTATTTATCTTCTATAATATTTCACACGTATGTTCGTCTGAAATATTCGATTTACCGATTAAAACCTAAGGACGTAGATCACACCAACGGTTCCTCATCTAATTCTTCAACGTCTACGGGGATATCTTTGTTTACGTTTACCGATCCCCAGATTGCATAGAAGAAGATATAGCCTACAGCCGCCACAATCATCCAGTAGCTGGGCATATATCCTGCAGATCCGGTGATAAGCTGCTGAAGCAAAGGCAATACACCGCCGCCTACCACCATCATCATGAAGATGCCGGACGCCTGCGCCGTATATTTTCCAAGTCCGTCTACTGCAAGGTTGAATATGCCGCCCCACATCACTGACGTACATAGTCCGCAAAGAATCAAGAGCAGGGCCGACATGGGTACGCTGGGCACATCTTTCAATGATGCAATAATTTCAGAGGGTGATTTTTCAGCGCCTTTTACAAGAGCACGGGTATGCTCAATGCCGTCGGTGTCTGTCATGGTCTGCTCCTCAGTGAAGGCATTCAACTGCTCTTCGCTGGGATTGGCTATAAACGCAGAGATTTCCTCACTCTTCATACCTGCGGCCTGAAGTGAATTGGTGACTTTTTCCGTGGGATTGTATACAAAGGAAGGAAGTTCGACTCTGCTTTCCTTTGGTGCGAAAATGGAGCATATAAGAAGAATTATGCATACACCGGACACAGATATAAGCTGAGTGCGGGTAGATACCTTACCTGATATCACACCCGAGAAGCTGCGGCCCACCAGCATCAGGAGCCAATAAATTGCTACCACTGCACCGGCTATTGTAGAGGCATCGCCAAGAACGCCGGCACCTGTAGCTTTTTGATCTGAGAGGTAGAAGTTGAGTGTGCCGGGTATGCTGACCTCCACACCCACATAGAAGAAGATTGCTATCACTCCGAGCACTGTGTGTCGGAAATTCCATGCAGAGTGTTCATATTTGATTTTCTTGCCCCTGGAGAGATTTGGCTCCGGGATCTTGACAAATCCGATTATTACAAACGCTACGGCAAAGATGGCCATGGCCACCCAAAGAAGTACGGCCACATCACCGATCTTTGTGTCGCGTGAAAGCTGGCCGATGAGTGCGCCCACAAAGAACGGGGTGAGAGTGCCGGACAGAGAGTTGAGAGCACCGCCCGTCTGAATCAGCTGATTGCCCTTGTTTCCGCCGCCTCCCAAAAGGTTAAGCATGGGATTGACCACCGTATTGAGCATACATACGCAGAAACCGCTTATGAACGCGCCGAGAAGATATATGATGAAGTTGAATGTGACGTTCATCGTCTTTTGTATTTCAAACTCCTGACCGTTGAAGTTTTCCATAACGTTGACTGCGCTGGATGATATCACAGTGTCTGTTCCTACCACACTTGAAAGCCACTGTACGAAAAGGCCGACAAATCCGATGGCCATAGCCCACAACGCTGTCTTCTTGTATCCTACCTTGGTGAGCATTTTACCTGCCGGGATACCCATGATGAGATAAGCAAGAAAGTTCATCATGTTGCCGAGCATGCCCAAGAAGGAGTTGCCTTCAAACTGATAGCCCCAGATCGTACCGATCGGAGCGGCAAGGTTTGTCACGAAAGATATCATTGCAAACAGGAAGAACATGGCTATGATCGCCACCGTGCGTCCTCCGCCATTATTTGCATGATTCGCATTTAATGTTTGTGTTCCCATATTTTCTGTAAAAACTTTTTGATGCCGCGGAGCCCTAAGAAAGAGCAGCTTCATCATATTTATATATTTTGATACATATTTTAATTATTGAGCGACTACTCAGATCCAGTAGCATCTATACAAACGAGAATTTCAAATTTCATAAGCAGTATGTTAATGAGTGCCATTATCTGCACCGCATGCATTAATATTGTCGCGGACCGAAAATCGCCGTACCTATTCTCACCAGCGTGGCTCCCTGCTCCACGGCCAAAGGCCAGTCTCCGCTCATCCCCATTGAAAGCACATTGAATCCTCTTAGATCTGCGTTTTCATCTCCAATGGTTCGAAACACATCGTATATCGCTTGAAAATCAGCGCTTACGCGCTCTTTATCATCTGTATTCGAGGCCATTCCCATCACACCGCAAATATGCACGGACTTAAGACTCTCATACTTTTTCTCTCTGAAGTAAGCAAAAAGCTCTTCGGGATAGAAACCAAATTTCGTCTCCTCCTTTGCAACGTGCACCTGCATAAGTACGCGCGTCACCACACCCTGCTTTTCCGATTCCTTATCAATCATCGTCAATAGCTTCTCGCTGTCCACACTCTCGATTAGTGCTGTCTTACCAACGAGTTGCTTCACCTTATTGGTCTGCAGATGACCTATAAAGTGCCATGATATATCGGCGGGCAATTCGGGCTGCTTGGCCAGCAATTCCTGCACACGGCTTTCTCCAAAGATTCTTTGACCGGCGTCGTAAGCCTCACGGATAGCCTCCACAGGATGGAATTTGCTGACGGCCACCAACTCTACTCCGGCAGGAATTTCAGCACGAAAACGCGTGATTGCCTCTGAAATATAATTGCCATCCATGGTGATCTTATTCTCCTTTTTCGATTACGAGGTTGGCAGGATACACATCCATCAAGGGAGTTTCGGAGAGTGACGATATCTCGAAATCTCCCATTGTGCCCTTCATCCCTTCCATAAACTTCGAATGAGCATCTGCGAAATCCGAGGCCTGCACAAGGATAAACGTGGCTGTTTTCTTTTCCACACCGCTCTTTTCATCAAGTGTGATGAAATTCACTTTTGTCATATAATAACGATCGCCGTCTTCGTTGAAGAATATTTCGGAGATTTTAGTTTTCTTGACCGCCGAGATGCTGAAATCACCGGAAATAAAAGGCTTCATCTCCTCGATTATGCGGGATTCTGCCTCCGTAAAACTCAAGGCATCCACAAGATACGGTTCGTTTACCTTCTTTACAGTACCATTCTCCTGCATCTTGTCGTATCTTACTTTGCATTCAAACCAAAGTGCCATATCTGTATTTGATTTAAGTCGTAAAAAATATTTTCACAGTCGATCCACACATTCTCAAGAAACACTTTTACTCCTTATCATGAATTTCTCACGCGAATCGACATCTTCAAATTCTTGTTAATATTTTTGCAAATATAATAATTTTTTTTGAGCTGCGATAGCTGATTGCTTACGTAGCACTTTTTATATGATAATTTTTTACTATATGTTGGGAGAATGTTTTATTTTTTTTAAATTTGCTTTTCGGTTTTATCATTTGGCTCTGTCACAAAGAGCGAAATGCCGGATAAATCTTTCCTCGAGTTGTCATCACTTCTGATAAACTATTGATATGGCCCACCGTTACCCTTCTTCAGTCTGCCCAAGGCGCACAAAATGCATTCACTGGCCAGCCAAAGTGTGGAAGTTTTATCTTGACGGTTTCAGATCAATGACCGTAGGAAAAACTCTTTGGGCCATTATTCTGATCAAACTATTTGTGATGTTTTTCATTCTCAAGCTCTTCTTTTTTCCAAACTTACTTAGTCGGGACTACAACTCTGACTCAGAAAGAGCAGCGGCAGTAAGAGAAAATCTCTCCGGCCATAGCCAATAGTAAGAAACTCGCGCTCCTTATTAGATATCATCTCCTCCCTACTCTCCCACAATGACGTATCAAACCTTAAATGCTTAAAAATAATAGATTATGAACGACTTAGCAACCGTTGTGGATTGGTCGAGATGGCAATTTGCCCTCACTGCCATTTATCACTGGCTTTTCGTGCCGCTCACTCTCGGTCTTTCTGTCATCGTGGCCGTGATGGAGACTGTTTATCTCAAGACAAAATCTGAAAAATGGTTGAAATGCACCAAATTCTGGCTGACATTATTTGGTATCAATTTCGCAATCGGCGTGGCCACCGGCATCATTCTGGAATTTGAATTCGGCACCAACTGGAGCAACTATTCATGGTTTGTAGGTGATATTTTCGGTGCTCCCCTGGCCATCGAAGGCTTGCTCGCATTTTTCATGGAGGCTACTTTCGTGGCGGTGATGTTTTTCGGATGGAATAAGGTGAGCCCCCGATTCCATCTTGCGTCCACATGGCTTACCGCACTGGGCGCCACCATTTCCTCGTTATGGATTCTTATTGCCAATGCATGGATGCAATACCCCGTGGGAATGGAATTCGATCCGGAGCAGATGCGAAACGTAATGGACAATTTCTGGGCTCTCTTCTCTGATGTGGCTCTCAATAAATTTTTCCACGCCGTATTCAGCGGATGGGCTCTTGCCGGCGTTTTTGTGATCGGAGTGAGTTCATGGTTCCTGCTTAAGAAACGCAACGTGGGATTTGCCGTAAGAAGCATAAAGACAGGGGCCTGGATTGGGCTTTTGGGTATGCTTCTCACCATGTGGACAGGGGACGGCTCCGCAGTGGCCGTAACGAAAACACAACCCATGAAACTCGCTGCCATGGAGGGCCTTTACAACGGCCATACGGATCAAAGCATATCTGCATTCGGCATCATCAATCCGGCAAAGAAATGGGACAACAATGAAGATCCGTTTATCTTCTCCTTAGATATACCCTACGGTCTTTCGATTCTTTCACGCCACAATCCTCATGCTTTTGTGCCGGGTATCAACGACATCATCGAAGGCCGCGATGTTACTCTTACCGGCGACACCATCAATACCGTAAGTTATGCCCAACGCATAGTCCGCGGAAAGCAGGCTCAGCAAGCCCTGCGCGACTTTGATTCCGCTATGAAAAGCGGTGATGAATCCGCCAAGCAAGAGGCTCTCAAACGTATGCAGACAGACTACCGATATTTTGGATACGGATATTTTAATTCTCCTGGCAATGCTGTGCCTCCCGTAAGCGTGACGTATTACACTTTCCATACGATGGTAATCCTAGGATCATATTTCCTTCTGCTGCTGATCGTGGCTTTGTTTATGGTATACCGCAAAAAGGATACTCTTCTTAAGTCTCACTGGCTTCAGTGGATTGCCATCGTGTCGGTACCGTTCATGTGGATCTGTTCCGAGTCGGGATGGGCCGTGGCCGAGGTTGGCCGTCAGCCTTGGACGGTGCAGGATCTCTTACCGGTACAGGCAGCAATCTCTGCTATTCCGGCATCCAACGTGATCACCACATTCTGGATCTTCGCCATTATATTCACACTGCTCCTTGTTGCCGAAATGAGCATAATGATAAAATACATCAAAAACTCTTCACTTCGCGAACTCGACTGATTTTGCACGGAAGTGATTTAAAATGCAATGCATAAATAATTTAGAGTCTCTCCATTAAAATTAAGATATATCATGACTACTTTATCATATCTTCAAGATTACTGGTGGCTTCTCATCTCAACGCTGGGTGCGCTTCTGGTGTTTCTGCTTTTCGTACAGGGAGGTCAATCAATGCTTCTCAATGCTCCCGACAACCAAGCACGCTCTCTGATTGTAAACAGTATGGGGCGCAAATGGGAACTCACTTTCACCACGCTGGTTACTTTCGGCGGCGCGTTTTTTGCATCCTTCCCTCTGTTTTATTCTACAAGTTTCGGTGGTGCTTACTGGCTTTGGATTCTTATCCTCTTCAGCTTTGTAATTCAGGCGGTAAGTTATGAATACCGCAACAAAAAAGGCAATATCTACGGCATGCGTACGTACGATACTTTTCTGTTTATCAACGGATGTATTGGCTGTGTGCTGCTCGGTGTAGCCGTATCTATGTTCTTTTTCGGCGCAGACTTCACAGTGCAGCGCGGCAATCTTCTTGATTCGTCTTCTCCGGTGATATCCCGTTGGGCTCCCACCCACGGACTGGAGGCTATCTTCAATTGGAAGAATCTCGTGCTCGGAGTAGCCGTACTGTTTCTGGCTCGAACCCAAGCTTGCCTTTACATGATGAACAATATCGATCACGATAATAAGTTTTTCAACTACCTGAAGCAACGCACACTGGTCAATGCCGGAATATTCTTAGTGTTTTTCCTTTGGTTTATGGCACTGCTGCTCACCGCAGACGGATTTACCGTGGCATCCTATTCCGGATCGTATGCCGTGGTGGAACTCACGCCATTCAAATATTTCCATAATATGACAGACTGCTGGTGGATGGGTTGCACGCTGCTCCTCGGTGTGGTTGCGGTACTCTACGGCATCATCCGGAGCATTTTCGCCAATCATTGGACCAAAGGTATATGGTTTTGCGGATGCGGCACAATACTCGTAGTGCTCGCTCTTTTCTGGAGCGCGGGCTACAACGATACGGCCTTTTATCCTTCACTGAGCGATCCGGCCTCTTCCTTGACCATTCGCAATGCCTCTTCTTCCGAATTCACACTGAAGGCCATGAGTTGGGTGTCGTGCATCATCCCTGCGGTGCTTGCCTACATTGGATACGTCTGGTATTCCATGGATAAAAAGAAACTTACTCCTCAGGAACTCAACAATACCTCCCATAAATATTAAGACTCTTTCTCAAAAAATTTCTTACACATAGAAATAAACAATCCTACTGATGCATAGAGAATGAATCCCATTAACGAAAGTTCGGAAATCTCCCATAAAAAGAAGGAGGGAAACCTGCTGCTGCAGCTTTTCCTCTCCTTCTTTAAAATAGGATGCTTCACCTTCGGAGGCGGTTGGGCTATGATTTCAATCATAGAAAGGGAAATCGTAGACAAATATCATTGGATAGAGCGTGAGGATTTTCTGGACCTGCTGGCCGTGGCGCAATCGCTGCCGGGAATACTCGCCGTGAACATCGCCACGGCCGTGGGCGACAAACTGAAAGGGCTGAAGGGATCGGCTACGGCTGCCGCAGGCACTATTCTCCCCTCCTTTATCATCATTTTGATTATCGCCATATTTCTTACCCCCGACATTATCAAAAACAATCACGTGATCTCCTCGATATTCATGGGTATCCGACCTGCCGTGGTTGCTTTGATAGTGGCCCCGGTTATAACTTCCGCCAAAGCAGCCAAGCTCAAGCTTTCCACCTTCTGGATTCCCGTGCTCACGGCCCTGATGATTTCTCTTGATCTCGGTTTTATCTCCAATCCGATCCTTTATATAGTGTTGGGTGCCTTAGGTGGTTTATCTGTCTGGTACATGTCAAACAGAAAATTGAAATCCAAATGAACATTTACCTTCAATTAATCTGGACTTACATCAAAATCGGTATCTTCGGATTCGGCGGTGGATATGCCATGCTTTCTCTGGTGGAAAAATCAGTGGTCGGTCCCGGATGGGTTTCCGAAACTCTCTTCACAGATATAGTGGCCATCTCACAGATGACTCCGGGGCCTATCGGCATCAATTCCGCCACGTATATCGGATTCGTTGTGCCCGGCAACGTCGATCCTTTCTTTTCCGGTGCAGTCTGGGGCATTCTCGGTTCATTAGCATGCACGCTGGCAGTGGTCGTACCCAGTTTTTTCCTCGTGCTTTATGCCTCACACTTTATTCGCCGTCACCATGAGAGCGGTGTGGTAAAGGCTGTATTCTCCGGTCTACGGCCGGTGATCGTCGGCCTTATCGCATCGGCCGCCATCATGCTCATGAATGCTGCCAATTTTAATCCAAATCATATTGACTGGCAACTCGCAGTCAACACAATCATATGTGTGGCTGCCTTTTGCCTTGTTTATTTTCCCATTCCCTGGAAGGGACAAAAAATCAAAATTCATCCCATTCTGGTGATTTGCATCGCCGGCTTGGCCGGTTATCTGATTTATGGACTCTGATAAATTATCTTTCTACAATGCCTCGACCGGCTCTTCCGCCGAATTGGGCTCACTTTATACCGAGGCTACCTCTTTCCTCTTTTCTCAGTTACCGATGTTTTCCCGAGTTGGCGCAGCCGCATATAAGCCGGGGTTGGATACATCTATCCGACTTGACAACTACTTCGGAAATCCTCATAAAAAATATAAATGCATCCATGTAGGAGGCACAAACGGGAAAGGATCCACCTCCCACATGCTTGCCGCCATGCTTCAGGCCCAAGGCTATAAGGTAGGTCTATATACATCGCCTCATCTGGTGGATTTTCGCGAACGCATCCGCATCAACGGCAAAATGATCGGGAGAGAGGAAGTGATTGAATTTGTAGACAAATGGAAGAAGTGTGGCTACGACGGACGTCCATCCTTCTTCGAGCTCACCATGATGATGGCATTCGATGCTTTCGCCCGCCATGAAGTGGACTATGCTGTGATCGAAGTTGGCATGGGAGGAAGGCTTGATTCCACAAATATCATATCACCTATCGCCACAGTAATCACCAATATATCCTTCGATCATATGCAATTTCTGGGCGACTCTCTGGAAAAAATCGCAAGTGAAAAAGCGGGAATAATAAAATCCGGCGTACCTGTAGTGATCGGAGAGGCTTCCGATGAGATCAGAAAAGTATTTCTGTCGAAAGCCATGTGTGTTGATACATTTTTAAGGTTTGCCGACACCGAAGGTCCGCTCTCCTGTTGCAAGCCCTCCCTCTTCGGAGGATGGGAATGCAGCGGAAGATTTGTAGATCCGGCTGCTCCCTATTCTCCTGCAAAATTTCATGCGGAATTGGCCGGAGAATATCAAAAGAAGAATATAAACACAGTGCTTTGTGCCGTAGATATGCTTCGCCGCCAAGGAGTGAGGATCGACAAAGAGGCCGTTATAGCAGGATTTGGGCGTGTATGCGAACTCACCGGCTTTGCCGGCCGTTGGATGACTCTTTCATCAAGCCCACTCACAATCTGCGATACCGGTCATAATGAAGCCGGACTAACTATGAACATGAAGCAGTTGCAGTCAATACTATCGCAAAAGGAGCCTACGAGCCGCCTACATATGGTGATGGGGTTTGTCAACGACAAGGACGTGGATCACATACTGCGATTGCTTCCCGGTGAACGTGTGGAATATTATATCACTCAAGCATCAGTGCCGCGGGCAATGCATGCCGAAGAATTGGCTGAGAGATTTCGTGAAGCCGGTCTTGGCCACCTTATCAAAGGTGTGCATCCCGATGTAAAAACCGCCTTCAAAGAAGCACAGGAATCAGCTTCAGAAGCCGACATACTTTATGTGGGCGGATCCACCTTCGTTGTGGCAGACCTGCTATCGTAACCACTCAGTACACACCACTGAAAGAACAATATGAAGAACGAAGTCATTACTTTTTTGGAGCGTTTCGACATCGAACACGCAACACCCGATAGCCAAATGGGGTTTATCCTTGCTGAAATGGATGATGATGAATCCGCAGAAAAGTTTGGCAAGGTCTATGGTCAGCATGAATTTTTTGAAC
>JAMPGE010000001.1:355473-419196 GCA_023664085.1 Muribaculum sp.
GGTCAACATAACAAAAGAAGCACCCATTGTAAATCAGCTATTTACAATGGGTGCTCAGATAGTGAAGCGGAGAGAGAGGGATTCGAACCCCCGGAGCTGTTACACTCAACGGTTTTCAAGACCGCCGCAATCGACCACTCTGCCATCTCTCCTTTGTCGCCTTTTTCGGGCTTTGGTTGAGGCCCGGTTCGTTCGGATTTCAACCTTTGCCTTATGTGTTGGCGTTATATATAAAGGTGTGTCATCCTCCGATGATCCCTTTTCGAGTGCAAAGGTAATATTCTTTTTTCACTTTTGCAAAAAAATTGTAATTTTGCGGTCAATTTAGAGTCTGTCTCTTTATCTATATTATTCATGCCCTCTCCTACTGCGAAGTCTAATTGCATGAAATTCACGGTGGTACTCGCAAGCCACTTCTTGAATGTAGGATTTACTACATTCTGCGGCGCGACTTTCTGCGCCGATTGTGATTCACACACACTTAGACTTCTCGCTACGGAGTCGGTATGAATAATATAGGTTAAAAAATTCAATGACGGCAGCTGATCGCATTTTTAAACTGCAAACCGGAAATTGCCCTCTGTCGCAGTAAGATAAATGCAATGGGCAAAAGAGATAATTTGCTATATATGAAGAATCTTGTAATCGTAGAATCTCCAGCCAAGGCGAAGACTATAGAGAAGTTTCTTGGCCCGGAATATAAGGTGATGTCCAGCTACGGGCATATACGCGATCTGAGTAAAAAGGATTTGGGTATCTCCGACAGGGGGACGACTTTTGATCCTATTTACGAGATTTCAGATGACAAGAAAGATTTGGTGCGACGGCTGCGCGCGGCGGCTAAGGAGGCTGATATGGTATGGCTTGCGTCCGATGAAGACCGCGAGGGAGAGGCTATAGCATGGCATTTGTATGAAGTGCTGGGCCTAAAACCGGAGAAGACACGCCGTATTGTATTTCATGAGATTACTAAGCCTGCCATAGTGCATGCCATTGAGAATCCGCGCGGTATAGACATTGACAGGGTCAATGCTCAGCAGGCGCGGCGTGTGCTGGACCGTCTGGTTGGCTTCGAACTGAGTCCGGTGCTTTGGAAGAAGATCAAGCCGGCATTGTCGGCAGGCAGAGTGCAGAGTGTGGCCGTCAGGCTGATCTGCGAGCGGGAGAAAGAGGTGCATGCCTTTAAGGCGGAGCCTTTCTATCGTGTATATGGCACTTTTGAGGTTGAAGGCAAGACGTTTAAGGCGGAGCTGCCCCGACGGTTACAGACACTTGAGGAGGCGCGTGTTTTTTTACAGAAATGTTCGGGATCGGCTTTCACTGTGGGAGATATCGCTGTAAAGCCGGTGAAGAGATCGCCCCAGCCGCCGTTTACAACGTCAACGCTTCAGCAGGAAGCGTCCAGACGGTTGGGATTCAGTGTGGCCAATACGATGCGTGTGGCGCAGAAGCTTTATGAGGACGGTCACATCACCTATATGCGAACAGATTCGCTCAATCTGTCGGCCCTGGCCTTGAAGGATATAGCGGCGCATATCGATTCTGCGTTTGGTTCATCCTATGGCAAGGAGCGCCATTACCATACCAATTCCAAAGGAGCTCAGGAGGCTCATGAGGCTATCCGCCCTACGTATATATCCCACCGAACGGTTGAGGGGAGTGCGGAAGAGAAGCGTCTGTATGATTTGATATGGCGAAGGGCCGTGGCTTCTCAGATGGCGGATGCTGTCATGGAGAAGACCAATGTGGAGTTGCAGCGCAGTGGTGACTCGGACCGAAAGGATGACTTCCGTGCCGAAGGTGAGGTAGTGAAGTTTGACGGATTCCTGAAAGTATATCAGGGTGATTCCGCGGAAAATGATGTCTTGCTTCCTCAGATGCGTACGGGAGAGTCTGTGATTCTTGCTGAGGCGCGTGCTACCGAGCGGTTTACGTTGCCTCCCTCCCGCTATTCGGAGGCATCTCTTGTAAAAAAGATGGAAGACCTCGGTATCGGACGTCCGTCGACCTACGCTCCGACGATATCCACCATCATATCGCGCGACTACGTGAAGCGCGGAGAGAAAGAGGGGGAAAAGAGAGAATACAGGATGCTCACTCTGGCCGGGCATGATATCACCGAATCGGTGCAGACGGAGAATACCGGATCGGAGAAAGGTAAACTTGTGCCTACGGATGTAGGAATGATCGTAAACGACTTCCTGACCAAGTATTTTCCGGAGATTTTGGATTATAACTTCACAGCCCGTGTGGAGGAGAAGTTCGATGAAATAGCGGAGGGCAAATTGGGATGGAAGGATGAAATAACAGGTTTTTACGGGAATTTTCATCCTCAGATAGAGAGCATAAACTCTATGCGGATGGAGCGCAAGGTTGGCGAACGGATTTTAGGCACCGATCCCAAGACAGGACGTCCGGTCTCGGTTAAAATCGGGCGGTACGGTCCGGTAGTGCAGATAGGGGAGGCGTCTGATGAGGAGCGCCCGTTGTTTGCGAGCCTTCAGTCGGACCAGAGTATTGCGGATATCACACTTGAGGAGGCGCTCAGGCTGTTTGAGTTGCCCCGCGAAGTGGGAGAATATGAAGGAAAGAAGCTGACTGCCGCCTCGGGAAGATTCGGCCCGTATATCAAGTTTGGCGATATGTTTGTATCGATTCCCAAGGATCTGGATCCCAAGACGATTACGGCAGAGGAGTCTGTGGCGCTCATAGAGGAGAAGCGTAAAAAGGAGGCACAGAGTCTGATTAAGACATATGCGGAAATGCCAGGCCTCGAAGTGCGCAGAGGGCGATTCGGTCCCTATCTCGCCTATAAGCCTGAAGGAGCGCGGAAGGCTGTGAATTATAAGATACCTAAGACTACAGATCCGGAGTCCCTTACTTATGAGGAAGCGGCAAGGCTGATGGAAGAACAGAAGGAGCCCGGCACGAAGAAAGCGTCAAAGTCGAGTGGCGCGGCCAAGGGGACCGCACAGAAGAAGAGTGCTTCCAAAACGGGCACGTCGAAGACGAAGGAAACAAAAAAGACAACGGTAAAAAAGACAACAACGAAGAAGAAATAAATGACCACTCAGGAACAACTCAAAGAAGCTCGGGAGCGTGTGGACGCCTTGGGTAAATATCTTGATATAGACTCCAAGAAAATCGAAGTGGAGGAAGAGGAACTGCGCACACACGTGCCGGATTTCTGGGAACACCGGGATGCGGCCGAGGCACAGATGCGCAAGATCAAGGAACTGCATTTCTGGATAGATTCCTATACGGCTCTGCAGAAGCAGGTGGAGGAATTGGAATTGGCCTTTGATTTTGTGAAGGAAGGATTGGTGACAGAAGAAGAGGTGGATGCCAATTATGATACGTTGGTTCAGAGTCTTGAGAAACTTGAGCTTCGCAACATGCTGCGACGCGAGGAAGACAAGCTTGGAGTGGTGTTGAAGATCAACTCCGGTGCGGGAGGCACAGAGAGTCAGGACTGGGCACAGATGCTGATGCGTCTGTATTTGCGCTATGCAGAACGCCACGGCTACAAGACGTCGATAGCGCAGCTGCTCGAAGGAGACGATGCCGGCATTAAATCGGTGACAATAAATATCGAAGGAGATTATGCCTATGGCTTTCTTAAGTCGGAAAACGGAGTGCACCGTCTGGTGCGTGTAAGCCCGTATAATGCGCAGGGCAAGCGAATGACGAGTTTCGCCTCGGTGTTTGTGACGCCATTGGTCGACGATACGATAGAGGTGACGGTGCAGCCGGCCCTTGTGTCGTGGGATACATTCCGCTCGGGCGGTGCCGGCGGTCAGAATGTGAATAAGGTGGAATCCGGAGTGCGTCTGCGCTACCAGTATAAGGATCCCTACACCGGTGAGGAGGAGGAGATTCTGATAGAAAACACCGAGACACGAGACCAGCCTAAAAACAAAGAGAACGCCATGCGCCAGTTGCGCTCCATACTTTATGAAAAAGAATTGCGTCACCGCATGGAGGAGCAGGCCAAGGTAGAGGCCGGCAAGAAAAAGATAGAGTGGGGAAGTCAGATCCGCAGCTATGTGTTCGACGATCGGCGGGTGAAAGACCATCGCACCAACTATCAGACCTCTGATGTGAACTCAGTGATGGATGGTGAGATCGATGAATTCATCAAGGCGTACCTGATGCAGTTTGCCGGAGAAGAACAATGAAATAACAACGTTTTGGAGTTTTTTTCAAAACGTTGTGGTTTAGTAGTCTGTGGGGCTTATGGGGCTTATGGGGCTTATGGGCCTTATGGGGGCTTATGAGCCTTATGGGCCTTATGAGCCTTATGGGCCTTATGGGGCTTATGGGAGCTTATGGGCCTTATGGGGCTTATGGGCTTATGGGGCTTATGGGAGCTTATGGGGCTTATGGGGCTTATGAGCTTTATGGGGCTTATGAGGCTTATGGGGCTTATGGGCCTTATGGGGCTTATGGGCTTATGGGGCTTATGAGCTTTATGGGGCTTATGAGGCTTATGAGGCTTATGGGGCTTATGGGGCTTATGAGCTTTATGGGGCTTATGAGGCTTATGAGGCTTATGGGGCTTATGGGGCTTATAAAATAATATAATTGGGTAATAATATAATTGAGTCCACTTGAAATAGTGGACTCAATTGGTATTTCGATTGGTGTTTTAGTTATTTGATTAGTCCGTGTCGGTAAGCGTAGAGGAGTTCCTTCAGTTCGTCGATCTGGCTTTGGAGTTCTTCACCTTTGTCGGTGTCTTTGACGCGCAGGCGCTTGGTGTTGAGCTCCACGATATAGGTGGTGGAGACGATGTCGGTGGCTCGTTTCACGGCATCTTCGGCGGAAGAGAAGGGTTCGTGCTGCACGAGTTGGAATCCCTGGGAGTGATATACGAGTGTATATCCGGCGATGCCTGTGGTGTCGTGATATGCTTTTGCGAAACCGCCGTCGATCACCATTAGTTTTCCGTTGGCCTTAATGGGGCTTTCGCCTTTTCCGGCTTTTACGGGCACGTGGCCGTTGATGATGTGGCGGTGGGTGCCTTTTACACCGAAATTATCGAGAATGGCGTCGCATACTTTCTCATTGTCGCGGAGTTTGTAGTAATGACCTTTCTCCTCATGTCTGGGTTCTTTCTCGGTGAGGAAATATCGTTCGAAGGTGGCCATTTTTCTTTTGTCGAAGAGGGGTGAGTCCGGACCGCACCAGAAGTAAAGATACATGTCGACGGCATACTTGCGGAGCTTCTCGGGGGTGTCGGAGTTGAATGCGGAGCGCATAAGCATTCCTGTCTGGTCGAGCAGATCTTTTCCTTTGTATTTTTTTCTGCCGATTTTTACTTCCTTGAAGCTGCCGTCGGCGTTGAGGGGCACGGCGGCGTGGAAGAGGAGGTTGGAATTGTAGATTCCGTACATGTCGCCGTGGGAGAGGAAAAGGCCGATATGCTGCTTGAGATGTTCGCAGACAGCAAATGAGTGTACGAGTTTTTCTGTGAGTTCCAGTTCTTCCGGAGTGAGCTTTTCGGGATCGTCGGGGTCTATGGTCGGGAAGTTGGAGTCGAGCAGGGGATAGCTGATTCCGTCCACGTCGACGGTGCCCTCTTCGAAATTAATCTTAGTGAGGAGGCATCGGTCTTCCATATTCCATTCGGGATGGCGGCGAATCATTGCGGCCTCGAGTTTGAATTGGATAATTGTGATTGCTTTCTGCATCTTGGCGATGAGCAGGCGGCTTTTCTGGGAGAGGGAGGTGTCGTCGGCGCTCACTTTCGGCAGGAAGATGGTGCAGGGGTCGTCGCGGTAAGCCTCCATGGCGAAAGTGACGAGCGGCACGAGGTTGATGCCGTAGCCGTCTTCGAGGGTGGTCATGTTGTCGTAGCGCAGACATATACGCACCACGTTGGCGATGCAGCATTCGTTGCCGGCGCAAGCCCCCATCCAGAGAGCATCGTGGTTGCCCCACTGGATGTCGAAATCCTTGAGACCCATGAGGTGGTCGAGGATAAGGTGGGCTCCGGGGCCGCGGTCGTAAATATCTCCGAGGATATGGAGCTGGTCGATGCTCAGGCGCTGAATCACACGGCAAATGGCTTTGATAAACTGATCGGCCTGCCCTGTGGAGATTATTGTCTCCACGATGCGGTTGTAGTACATCATCTTGTCTTCGCCGCTGGGAGTCTCATGCAGGAGCTCTTCGATAATATAGGCGAATTCGCGGGGGAGGGATTTTCTCACCTTCGAACGGGTATATTTTGAAGACACCACTTGAAGCACCTTCACGAGCCGATGAAGGGTGATGTGGTAGAAATCCACGATGTTTTTCTCGGTGGCCTTAACCAGTTCGAGTTTTCTGCCGGGGTAATAAATAAGAGTGCAAAGCTGCCTGATTTCTTCTTCGCGCATGGATGTGGAGAAAAGTTCGGTCACTTTACGCTTGATGTCGCCGGAAGCGTTTTTGAGTATATGGCTGAAGGCTTCGTATTCGCCGTGGATGTCGGCCACGAAATGCTCGGTGCCTTTGGGGAGGTTGAGAATAGCCTCGAGATTGATGATCTCGGTGGCGGCGGCTGAGACGTTGCTGAAGTTTTGGCTCAGCAATTCAAGTATGCGTCGGTCGGATTCAATCTCGGCGGGAGTGAATTGTGTTTTTGCAGTTGGTTCGTTCATGGTATAGTATGGTGAATATGCGGCAAAGGTAAGCAAAATTTTTCATGCGGGGGAGTCAAAACGCAACAAATTGGGATAAAATTCTGTTAGAAAGACATGAAAAGAATAGTAATAATGGGAGCCTCTTCAGGTATAGGAAAGGCACTTGCCGAGACTTTGGCATCACGCGGAGTGCGTGTGGGGCTTGCCGCTCGGCATACGTCACCGCTTGAGGATCTGAAAAGAAGATGGCCCGACGAGGTGGAATATGAAAGAATAGACGTAAATTCCCGGGAAGGTCCGTCCAGACTGTTCGGGTTGGTGTCGCGTCTGGGAGGAATGGATATATATATCCACGTGGCGGGCATCGGTTATGATAATCCGGATTTGAACCCGGACCGGGAGGCATCGATCATAGAGACGAATGCATCCGGATTCGCGAGGATGACGTCTGCGGTCTTCGATTGGTATCGCTCAAGAGGATTGAGGGGCAGAATCGTGGGCGTCACGAGTGTGGCGGGCACAAAGGGGATCGGAATATATTCGGCCTATTCGGCCTCTAAGAAATGTGCGCAGACATATCTCACGGCGCTTGCCCAGCTGGCATGCAGTGAAGGACTTGATATAGGGGTCACCGACATCCGTCCGGGCTGGATACGCACGCCATTGCTTCACGAAGATGTGAAATACCCCATGGAAATGTCGGAGAGATATGCTGTGGTGTTGATACTTAGAGCAATAGTGGAGAGACGGCGGGTGGCCTATATCGATTGTCGGTGGGGTATATTGAGTCGGCTTTGGAGAGCAATGCCGGAGGCATTATGGATAAAATTGGGAGGTATGGTTTCGAGGATTTGTGAAAATAAAAAATAAATGCTAAATTTGTAGTGAAATTCCCTATGCGGCGGAAGAAAGCCTGGGGAGATGTCCGGGGAGAATCCCAATGATGCAAAAAAGCTGAACGAAGGGAGAAATCCAAACATCACCGGATAAAGACTACAGAAAAGAAAAGCAATGGAGAATACAGATCCCAAACATTATCAAGCCGATAATATTCAGGTGCTTGAAGGCCTTGAGGCCGTGCGCAAGCGTCCGGCGATGTATATAGGTGACATATCGAGCCGCGGACTTCACCATCTTGTGTATGAAGTGGTGGACAATTCGATCGACGAGGCCCTTGCGGGCTACGCCAACCATATCAAAGTCACGATTCTGGAGAACGACAGTATTCGGGTGGAGGATAATGGTCGCGGCATACCGGTGGATATGCATGAGAAAATGCATAAGCCGGCTCTGGAGGTGGTGCTCACGGTGCTTCATGCCGGCGGTAAGTTCGACAAGGGATCTTATAAAGTGTCCGGCGGCCTTCACGGCGTGGGTGTGAGCTGTGTGAACGCCCTGTCGGACTATCTTCGTGCGGAGATACATCGCAACGGCCACGTCTATATGCAGGAATATGCCTTTGGCAAGCCTACGTCCGAGATGTGTGTGATAGGCGATACGGACCGTACGGGCACCACCATACTTTTCCATCCGGACGCCGGCATCTTCACAGAGACGGTGTATGATTACGAGACGCTTGCCAACCGACTGCGCGACTTGGCTTACCTGAATGCCGGCATCACTCTCGAGCTGACCGATATGCGTACGCTTGACGAAGACGGCAATCCTCGCCACGATACGTTTCACAGTGATGAGGGTCTCAAGCAATTCGTGCGCTATCTTGACCAGGGCAAGGAGTCGCTCATACCGGATATAATTCATCTCAACACGGAACGCAACGGCGTTCCCGTGGAGGTGGCGATGACCTACAATGCCACCTTCAATGAAAACATATTCTCTTACGTAAACAATATCAATACGATAGAAGGCGGTACGCATCTCACGGGCTTCCGCCGTGCGCTGACCACCACGCTCAAAAAATATGCCGACGACAACAATCTGCTGGCCAAGCTGAAAATCGAGCTTTCCAAGGAAGACTTCCGCGACGGACTGACGGCCGTGATTTCGGTGAAAGTGGCCGAGCCTCAGTTTGAAGGGCAGACCAAGACCAAGCTTGGCAACAACGAAGTGATAGGAGCCGTATACTCGGCGGTGTCCGACGCGCTTAGCAATTATCTGGAAGAGCATCCGAAGGAGGCGAGAATGATAGTAGACAAAGTGGCAACGGCCGCTCAGGCACGCCACGCCGCCTATACGGCCCGAATGCGCGTGCAGAACAAGAATCCTTTTGCCAGCTCCGGTCTTCCCGGCAAACTCGCCGACTGCAAAAGCCGCGACGCCGCCAACTGCGAACTCTTCCTTGTGGAGGGTGATTCCGCGGGAGGGAGCGCAAAGCAGGGAAGAAATCCCAATTTTCAGGCAATATTGCCTCTTCGCGGAAAAATTCTGAACGTAGAGAAAGCTTCAGACAACAAGATTCTCGAATCAGACTCTATCGTGACCATCTACAAGGCCTTGGGAGTCACCATCGGCACGGAAGAAGATTCCAAGGAGCCCAATCTCAGCAGGCTACGTTATCATAAGATCGTGATCATGACCGATGCCGACGTAGACGGAGCTCACATCGCCACGTTGCTGATGACGTTCTTCTATCGCAAGATCCGCCCCATAATCGACAACGGCTATCTCTATATAGCCACCCCGCCGCTATATAAATGCTCCACCAAAGGCAAGCAGAAGATTCAGGAATATTGCTGGACCGAACAGCAGGTGCAGCGATTTGTAGACACCCACTGCGCAGGCGACCGCAACCGCATGGTCATACAGCGCTACAAGGGTCTGGGCGAGATGAACGCCGAGCAGCTGTGGGAGACCACCATGGATCCGGAGAACCGAATGCTTAAACAAGTGACGTTGACAAATGCCGCCGAGGCCGATCATACCTTCTCGCTGCTGATGGGAGAGGAAGTGGCACCCCGCAGGGAATTTATCGAGCAGCACGCCACCTACGCCAATATCGACGCCTGATGAACGTGCTTATCACCGGGGGCGCCGGCTTTATAGGATCGCACGTAGTGCGCAGGTTCGTAAGAAAATATCCCGACTCGCTCATAGTCAACGTGGATAAACTGACTTATGCGGGGAATCCGGACAACGTGGCCGACGTGGCCCGATGCGCCAACTACCGATTTGAGCAGGCCGACGTGGCCGACATTGCTCAGATGCGCCGGATAGTGCGGGAATACGATATCCGCGGCATAATCCATCTTGCGGCCGAAAGCCACGTGGACCGTTCGATCCACGATCCCTTCACCTTTGCCCGCACCAACGTAATGGGTACGCTCTCGCTGCTTCAGGCGGCGCGTGAATACTGGGAATCCCTGCCGGAGAGATACGAGGGAAAGATGTTTTACCACATCTCTACCGACGAAGTATACGGGGCTCTTGAGATCACGGAGCCGCAAGGCTATCGGTCGCCCTTCGCCACATCGGCGAGCGCCGAAACACATCTGGCCTACGGACGGGAATATTTCACGGAAGAAAGCAAATACAATCCCCATTCCCCCTACAGCGCTTCCAAGGCATCGAGCGACCATTTCGTGAGAGCATACCACGATACATACGGTATGCCGACCATAGTCACCAACTGCTCGAACAACTATGGACCGAACCAATATCCGGAGAAGCTCATACCTTTGTTTATCAGCAATATCCTGCAACGAAAGCCACTCCCGGTATACGGACGTGGAGAGAACGTGCGCGACTGGCTCTACGTAGAGGATCACGCCGCGGCCATCGATCTGATATTCCACAAAGGCAAAGCCGGCGACACATATAATATAGGAGGCTTCAACGAGTGGCGGAATATTGACCTTGTAAGGCTGCTGGTAAAGACGGTGGACCGACTCACCGGCAAGCCCGAGGGTTATAGCGATGCGTTGATAACGTACGTTACCGACCGCCCCGGTCACGACCTGCGCTACGCCATCGACAGCCGCAGGCTGCAGCGCGAACTCGGCTGGGAGCCGTCTTTGCAGTTTGAAGAGGGGATAGAGCGAACCGTGGAGTGGTATCTACAACATTTATAGCATAATGAGAAAGATTCAGTGATCTACGGGCAATGGGTTCGCCTCTATTTTAAGTTGTAAGGAAAACACATTGCTATGAAAATAACGAATAATTCAGCATCTGGAGGGGTAGAATTATTTGCAGTATTGCGAAAAAATGCTAAATTTGCACAATTGTTGTGCAATCTGAGCATTGTTTTCACATAGAGGCTCCGTATGGAATCCGAGCTGCGACAACACACCTGTTGACAACTGGCAAAAGCCACCTTAAAGAAAGAAACGACACTAACGTAGCCATGGGCAGTCTGAAGACAAAAATATACTTTTCTCCACTTGGACGTCTTGTGCATTATTATACAAGGCTGATGTCTGCGCTTGGGAAAAAAGGAATGGTCTACGGCTATAGATGCCGGAAGAGCGGCCGGTATCTGCCTTGCACAAGAATAGGTAACGACGTAGAAATCGTGTTGCCGGAGAATCTTGAAATCGGCGACAACGTGTGGATCGGCAGCGGGTGCTGGATAGACGCCAGCGGCGGTTTGAGTATCGGAGAAGGCTGTCAGATAAGTGCCAGATCATGCTTAATAAGCCATACGAGCCACATTTCACAACGTTTACTCGGCAAAGATTATATGAAATGGGAGATCGAAGATCGCCCGGGCTATATTCGTAAGAAGACAGAAATCGGAGACTATACATATTTGGGATGTGGCGTCCAAGTGCTCCCCGGAGTGAAAATCGGACGAGGATGCGTGATCGGAGCCGGCGCGATAGTGACTCACAATTTGCCCGACTATGCTGTAGCCGTAGGCAATCCGGCAAGAATAATAGGAGACACGCGGGATATAGACCGTCCTTACCTTGCCGATGGCGCATATGCATCAACATATTATGAAAAAACAACATGAAACAGTTTAGAAAAATACCATTTTCCCCACCCGACATGTCGGAAGAAGAAGTGCAGGAAGTAGCCGAAGCGTTGCGTTCCGGATGGATCACTACCGGCCCGAAGACAAAGGAATTCGAACGGATGATCGCCGCTTATTGCGGCACAGACCGAGCCGTCTGCCTCAACTCGGCCACGGCCAGCATGGAAATGGCTCTGAGGATGCTCGGGGTTGGTCCCGGAGATGAAGTGATAATTCCGGCATATACCTATACGAGCACCGCCTCCGCCGTATGCCACGTGGGGGCACATCCGGTGATGATAGATTGCAGTCCGGGATGTTTTGAAATGGACTACGATAAGATGGCGGCAGCCGTCAACGAGCATACCAAAGTGATAATGCCGGTGGACCTTGCAGGCATGATATGCGATTATGACCGTGTATTCAAAGTGGTGGAGGAGAAGCGCCCGCTTTTCCGTCCGGAGAGCACTCTGCAGAGCCTCTTCAACCGGATAGTGGTGATAGCGGACGCCGCCCATGCGTTCGGATCTGAGAAGGATGGCAAACGTTCGGGACAGTTCGCCGACTTCACATCTTTTTCATTCCATGCCGTAAAAAATCTCACCACGGCCGAGGGAGGAGCCCTGACATGGAAGAGCCGCCCGGACATGGACAATGAATGCATCTACAACCGACTGCAACTGCTGAGCCTGCACGGCCAGAACAAAGACGCGTTGGCCAAGACCAAACTGGGATCCTGGGAATACGACATAATCGGCCCCTGGTACAAATGCAATATGACCGACATCATGGCCGGCATCGGCCAGGCACAACTACGTCGGTATCCCGGCATGCTTAAGCGACGTAACGAGCTGATAATGCGGTATAATAAAGCTCTTGAAGGGTTTGACGTGAAGGTCTTGCCCCATTACGAAGGGGCTTATCATTCCAACGGCCATCTGTATCTTGTGCGCCTCAGCGGCCTGTCGGAGCAGCAAAGAAATGCCGTGATAGAGGCTATGACTCATAGAGGAGTGGCTACAAACGTACACTTCAAACCCCTCCCGATGATGACGGCCTACCGCAACATCGGCTACGACATAAAGGATTTTCCCAACGCCTACGCTCAATACTCCAATTGCATGACACTTCCGCTCTATACGCGTCTGAGTGATGAAGACGTGGATTATATTCTGGAGAATTACGTGGAGGTATTGAAGGAATTTGGACTCGAAAAGAAGTGAAGCGCCTGTTTGACATAGTGGCGAGCGCCGCGGGTCTGATAATCTTGTCGCCTGTGTTTGTGGTGCTGGCTGTGTGGATCAAGATAGATTCACGCGGACCGGTGTTTTATCTTCAGAGCCGGGTGGGAAAAGACAATAAGGATTTCAAACTGTATAAATTCCGGTCAATGCGTCCGGACTCCGACAAGGACCGACTGATTACCGTAGGCGAGCGCGATCCGCGCATCACAAATTCGGGCTACTTTATCCGGCGCTACAAACTTGATGAATTCCCTCAGTTGATCAACGTGTTGAAGGGAGAAATGAGTCTGGTGGGACCCCGTCCTGAAGTGCGAAGATACGTTGATATGTACACCCCGGCACAAATGCGTGTGCTGAGCGTGCGCCCGGGCATTACCTCCCGGGCATCCCTGCTTTATCGAAAAGAAAACGAAATTCTCGCGGCCTCCGACGATCCGGAACGCACGTACGTGGAGGAAGTGATGCCCCATAAACTAAGCCTTGACCTGGAATATATCGACGGCAATCCCGGCCTTTGGGGTGATATTCGCTTGATCTTCGGTACGATAGCTGGAGTAGCCGTAGGATGACTTTTTGCAGGTTTGGGTAAAACCGAGAGTTGCTTTTTTTATTTGTGCTTCATCACGTCCAGCCAATATATTTTTTTTACGTGCACGGCTTTATGATTGCCGGAAGCATCTTCACGAAGAAGCTGGGGATAATCCGCACCGGCCAAGTCGGCATCATAAATAACACGGGATCCATCCGAAGCCGTGAAGGTATACACCCGGTTTAATTCAGTGCCCTCTATATCCATTGAACCTTCCAGAATCTCACTTGGCTTATCGTGTAAGGACGCCCCGTTTGAGTAAATGGCCAGACGATATTTGTCGGCGGGGTTAAAACCATCGCTTTTAGGGGAAGCTTCGCGGTCAATACGGGCAATTATAGAGCCGTCGACGCTTTCGATTGACTCAATCGGAATCCAACCGGAGCGCATGGGAGACCAAAGCGAGGATAGCTCCTCATTGAGCAATCGGGAGAGAGTGCGGTTTTCAGAATCGGAAACATAGGGGATTTCGTAGATAAGGGAATCGGTCCAAAGATATTGGCCGTCATCGAGGGTGTATCCCCTCCAGCCCATTTCGGACCAGTCGGAGGTTTTGGAAGAAGAGATCTTCTGTCTTAGGGAATCATCTACGAGAGTGGCATAGTATGCCTTCATTTGCTCGGGGTTTTCGATATCGTGGAGCGGATAAGGGCGCGAAAGAGGATAAGAGATCAATTCGGCAAAGCGGGAAGAATCGTTTGCGGCCACGGCATTGATAACGTCGCGCACGTAAGAGGGGATTGAATCCGAGTCGGCGGCTCGTCCGGCAACGTGGTTCTGCCGATCGCATGAGGCGAGGGAGGCCACGAGGATTGAAGTGAGGATAAATATGAGATTTCTGTTCATAGCTTGTCGGAGTTAAGAATTGATGGAATATCCGCTATTTCGATTTCATCTTTGATAAAAAGTTTATCGAACTCTTCGATGCGGCGTTTTTTTAATTGAGAAAGAGTCTTGCCGCGATAGCGGGAATGGGCAAGATACAGATCGCGAATATCGCGGTTGCCGGCACGCAGCCGGGAAGCCACTGCGGAACGTTCGGCCGCTCCGTTGCCGATATTATAAGCCAGCGCGGCCATAATGATCGAATCCTTGCCGTAAGATCGGAAAAGTTTGCAAAATTTCTGGAAGTCTTTACGCAGTAAAGCGTCGGCTTCCTTCTCGGAAAGAGCACGCGAGCGGGAGAATTTCTCACCGGGGAGTACTTTGTGGCCATAACCCACCAGCGGCCAATGTCGCGGGGAATGAAGACCTTCATACTTCTTGATGATTTCGATGGCGGTCTCAAAATAGTCGGTCTGCGGCTCGGCACCGGGTAGAGCGGCGGAGTCTGCATTGTGGGCTCCGGGAATCATAAGCGCCACCGACATCATTGCCATGGAAATCCATAAAATTAAATGTTTCATCTACAGTATAACGGATTAACCGTGGCATCGGTTCAATCGGTGGAGGTGGTCAGAGAGGAGAGGTAAGAGGCGAGAGGTGAGCGAAGATGGTATAGAGGGAAGGGAGGGGGAATCGCACGCAACTTCGAAAAAGGAGTGTGAAATATTGTTAGTTTGAGAAAAATGTTTAATTTTGCATCAATAATGCCCTACAACAATCAAATGCAAACTTCCGGGTGAATGCCCGGTGGCAGGAAATGGGGAAAAGTAGATGATTTAATCAAATTCAAGTTTTATGCGTATATATTAGGATTGAAATTGCCCGCTCGGGTTGTCCGAGTTCCAGCGTCTGTGTGTAAGTTGGTTATAATATGCACATTGAGCAGTATGGAAGAAAGGGGTGGAAAGATCCCGGAGAAAGCAAAGAGCTATAAAATTGGTATAGACATCTGCTGAACGTGAAAGAAAATAAGATACGGAAATGAATCTGATGACTGTGATAGCCCTCGTGTTTGGCATCTCGATGCTGCTTTCAGGGCTTGTCATACCAAAGATAATAAGAATATCTTTTCGGCGTCGGCTTTTTGACAAGGCCGATGGCAGGAAGGTGCATCGCGGCACGGTGCCTCGGCTTGGAGGCGTGTCGTTTGTTCCTTCCGTGATGTTTGCCGTGTCGCTGGTATTGGGTCTGTACTCGGATTTCGAGAGTGTGCGTTTGTATTTTCTGGAATCCGGAATGATAGGACCGGTATTGTTGTTGCTGTGTTCGGTGACATTGCTCTTTTGGGTAGGAGTGTCGGACGATATGGTGGGTGTAAGGTATTCCACTAAATTTTGGCTGCAGGCCTGTTGCGGCCTTCTCACCGTGGTCTCCGGGGTATATGTCGGGAATTTCTACGGCTTGCTCGGCATGAACGAAGTGCCGGCATCGGTAGGCTGGGGGTTGTCGGCATTCATGGTGGTCTACATAGTGAATTCTGTAAATCTCATAGACGGGATCGATGGTCTGGCCGCCGGGATATGCTCTCTGGCACTGCTCGTATACGGAATATTCTTCTATCTCAACGGCAACGTGATCTGCCTGATGCTGAGTTGGGGTATGCTTGGAGCGTTGATAGCCTTCTTCTATTACAACGTGTTTGGCAAAAGCACCCACTGCAACAAGACCTTTATGGGCGACACCGGGTCGCTGACTTTGGGAATGGTGGTAGCCTTTCTCTCCATAGAATTGGCACGCACGCCTATGGCGGAACCGTTTGAGGGATGTGATCCTCTGATAGCGGCCTTTTGTCCGCTGTTCATACCTTTGTTTGACGTGGTGAGGGTATGCCTGCATCGGTTTAAGAAAGGACGGAATCTGTTTCTGCCGGACCGCGGACATATACATCACAAACTGCTCGCCATGGGAATGAGCTCGGGAATGGCACTGCTTGTGATCCTGTGCTCATCGGCAGTATTCATCATAAGCAATATTCTACTTGGAGCCAAGGTAGACAGCAATATACTTCTTGGCGCGGATATAATAGTGTGGACCGTAGTGAACATCCTGCTCACCCGGCTCATCCGGAGGAAGGAACGCATCACCGGCACTCATCTCTATTTATAACCGGCAGGGCGAATCATTCAAAAATACTAAATCAAGAAATAAAATATATCAAAAGTAAAAGAAAATAAAAACAGAAACCATATAATGAAACGACTAAGAAAACAACTGATCGGAGCAGTGGCATTCACGGCCATGGCATTGATGATTACAGGCTGCACCCCCAAAAACGTCACCTATATGCAGGATATCGACGAGAATCTTGTGTCCATCCAGTCGCAGGTAGACAATTTTAAGGTAGAGCCGGGCGACAAAATTTCAATTATAGTTCATTCCAAGGATCCGAATCTGGCAGCCTTGTTTAATCTTCCGGTGGTCAACAATCAGATGCGAATGAATCAGAACTATAACGGCGGCAGTACGCAGCAGTCGTTCGACACCGACGGTTTGGCTTCGTACACGGTGTCGTCAGCCGGCACGATCGATTTCCCGGTGCTCGGGCCGATAAAGATCTCGGGAATGACCCGTCAGGAAGTGTCAGCCTTTATCAAGGGAGAGCTCATAGGCAGGAACCTTGTAAAGGATCCGACCGTGACAGTAGAGTTCCTGAATGCCGGTGTCACCATAATGGGCGACGTCAAGAATCCGGGCAGATACAATATCAACCGAGACAATCTGAATATTCTGGAAGCCCTGGCCTTGGCCGGCGACCTTGATATCACAGCAAACCGACAGACAGTAAAGGTAATCCGTCATGAAGATGACGGGACCGTACACAGCTATATGGTTGACCTGACCAACGGAAAGAAAATGATGAGTTCACCGGCTTTCTATCTTCATCAGAACGACGTGATCTACGTAGAGCCCAACGGAGTAAAGAAACGTCAGGCCACAGTCAACGGCAATACGGCCCTCTCGGCAAGCTTCTGGGTATCGGTGGCCTCGCTGCTAACTTCCGTAGCAGTGCTCATCTTCAAATAAAAGGTCCCATAAGAGGTAGCTAAACAGAATAACAACAATAGGAAAATAACGCTTTATCCATGAGCAAGTCACAAAAACAAGCGGTATTGGCCCAGGAAGAGGAACAGGTGTTCTCCATACGGGACTTTGTCACCTTATGTCTGCGAAAATGGCCATGGTTTCTATGTTCGCTGATCATATTCGTGAGCATAGGCTACCTGAAAGTGCTGTGTACCCCCCCCACATACCAACGCAGCCTGCAGGTGCTTATACAGGACGAACAGGGCAGCGGTGGCAACAGCATGTTGTCCAATTTCAACATGAACGACATTTTCGGAGCCAACAAAAACGTATACAATGAGTTGATTTCACTTACCAGCCCGGCGGTAGTGTCGGAGGTGGTGAAGCGACTCAACCTCCAGATGAATTATTCCAAGGAGGGCCCATTGCATTCCACCGTGCTTTATCGGAGCAACAATCCGGTGAATGTGGAATTTATGGATTTCACAATGACTTCCAGCGGGGGCTTCACCATGGATCTGCAGCCGGACCAGACGGTGCGTCTGTATGACTTCTGGCGCTCAACTCCGGATGGCCGAGAGGAATTGGAAGGTGACCTTAAAAGTCGCTTGAGTTTCAATATGATCAAGACCCCTCTGGGCAGGGTTGCCGTCCGACCCAACGGAGAATTCCGCGGCACACTGGATGAGAAGATTACGATCAAAGTGGATTGCATGTCGGCCGCTACGGCAACTGAAAATTACGCGGAAATCGTACAGGGCGACCTTACCAATCAGGATGCCGAGGTCATCGAACTTACCATAGATGACCAGAGTGTGGAACGTGCCACGGACATACTGAATATGACCGTGGAGGTATACAATGAATTCTGGGTAAGGGATAAAAACAGACTCGCATTGGCTACCGCCGACTTCATCAGCGATCGTCTGGAATCTCTGCAGCAGGAGCTGAACCACGTGGATGACAATATCTCCGACTTCAAGTCGCGCAATCGAATACCGGATGTTCAACTTGCCGTAACCGCTACCATGAACGAAAGCGGCGAGGTGAACAAGAGTGTGATAGAGGCGCGCAACCAACTTGCGATGGCAGAATATCTGAGGACGTATATGAAAAATCCGGTGAACACCAACAGTCTGATTCCGGTGAATATCGGTCTGAATAATATGCCCGTAAGCGACGCCGTGAAAGAATATAACCTTACGCTTCTCGCACGTCAGAACTTAGTGGCCAACTCAGGAGAAAACAATCCTTTGGTCAGAGATTATGACGCCCGCCTTGAAAAGCAAAAGGAATCCATTCTCAGTGCTCTCAACGCCTCCATCGGATCCCTTGAGGTGAATATGCGTGGCTTTGAGGGTTCGAAATCGGAAAACGAAAAGATTCTCTCCGATGCGCCGAGTCAGGCCAAATACCTGCTGAGCATCGAGCGCGAACAGAAGGTTAAGGAAGAACTCTACGTCTTCCTGTTGCAGCGTAGGGAAGAGAACGAACTTTCCCAGACCTTCACTGCCTACAACACCCGAGTGATCACCCCACCCTACGGCTCTCAGTTGCCGATATCTCCGCGTAGAAACATGATTCTTGCACTGTGCGTGATATTGGGTCTGACAGTGCCGGGAGTGTTCTTATACGTAAAGGAGTCGAGCAATACCAAGATACGTTCGCGTAAGGATATCGAGAATTTGTCGGTGCCCTATCTGGGCGAGATCCCATTGCTCAAGCAATCCGGTAATCTTTCCGGATTGCTCAAGAGCCGCAAAACCCGTCAGGCAGAAAAAGAAGCGCCGCGTCCGGTGGTGGAAGCCGGCAAACGCGATGTGCCCAACGAAGCCTTCCGGGTTGTCCGTCAGAATATCGACAGCATGATAGGCAAAAGCAATGAGGGATCTGTGCTGATCCTCACATCGTTCAATCCCGGCAGCGGAAAATCCTTTATCGCATATAACCTTGGAGCCAGCTTCGCCCTCAAAGGGAAGAAAGTACTTCTTGTGGACGGCGACCTTCGCCACGGCTCACTTTCTATGTATGCCGGCAGTCCGAAGAAGGGCTTGAGCGACTATCTTGCAGGGCGCAATACCAACTGGGAATCCACGATAGTGAAGAATGTAAGCGCAAACGGACTGGATATCCTTCCCATCGGCCACAAGCCGCCAAACCCAGCTGAACTTCTTGAGAACGGCAGTCTGGGCACCCTCATAAGCGAGGCACGCACACACTATGACGTGATCCTCATCGACTGTCCGCCGGTAAATATCGTAGTCGATACCCAGCTGATAGGAGAATATGCGGATCGTACAATATTCGTAGTGCGCGCCGGATTGCTTGAAAGGAAAGCCGTGGCCGACATTGCCGGACTATACGAAGAAAAGAAGCTTCGCAATATGAGCATCCTGCTCAACGGCACGAAGACCGGCTACAGTTCGTATTATCATTACGGCAACTATTCTGCCTACGCTGCGGAGTAAGGTCTCTTCAATACGCATGGTTTATGATAAGCAAAATTTTTCGGGATGCCCGGGCATCCCGAAAAATTTAGAATCCTTTTCATAGGTCAACCCAAACGTATTCATAAATCAAAGCAACCGTACTGAAAAGCGAATCTCGCTTGCAAAGCAAAATCCATCGGACGCAATAATTTCCAACATCTCACAAGCTACACTACGGTATATTAACGTAAACAAACATTATGTGGCCATTTAAGAAACACGTAAACACACTTACAGAATCAGGCATGTACCAAGGATTCACCGACTGGCATTCCCATATATTGCCGGGAGTGGACGACGGCATCAAGACCCTTGAGGACAGTCTGGACGTATTGCGTTATTATGAGCGGGTCGGCGTCAAGAAGCTCTGGCTTACCCCTCATATAATGGAAGACTATCCCAATACACCGGCCGATTTGCTTCGTCGCTACGAGGCCTTGAAATTAGCTTACGACGGGCCTGTGGAGATAAAACTGGCATCGGAGAATATGCTTGATTCCCTCTTTGAGGAGCGTCTGGCCGAGAATAATTTTCTTCCCATAGGCGATCAAGGGGGGCATCTTCTTATAGAAACAAGTTATTTCAACCCGCCCATGAATATGGAGGAGCTAATAGAAGGAGTATTCAAAAGAGGATACTTCCCGGTGCTCGCCCATCCCGAACGCTACCGCTATATGGAGCAGCGGGACTATGAGCGTCTTAAGGAAATGGGTGTGCTCTTCCAGGTGAACTTCGTCTCGTCAGTGGGAGGCTACGGGCAGAGTGCCATGGAGAAAGTGGAATGGTTCTTGCGTAAGGACATGGTGGATCTTGTGGGGTCGGACCTGCATAGATTGGGAACGGTGCAGAAACTTTCGGAAGAATCACCGCGAAAAAGCGAAACTCTTGAACGTCTTGTGGAAATAGCTCATAACCCGGCCATAGAATGAATCGGCGGTATTCCGTTGAGAACGCCCCACTTGGGTATGGCTGAGATAACTTACATTGGAAATTACAAAAACATTTGAGATAAGGAGGCCTTAAAGGGATAAGAAGTTACCGAAGAATAAACAGGCCCGATCAGATAAAGAAGACAGGATGTATTCTGTAACAATCATCAATATTGTAGCAGTGCTGTTGATCTTGTTCAGCACGATGGTGTCTCGGAAAATCAATGTGCTTCCGGGCATCATCTTCATGCTTATAGTCTTCTTTTCCATTCGTATGAATTACGGCAATGATTATCCGTCGTATGAATTTATCTTTAAATACGTCAATTCCCACTCCGACATAGAGATAAGACAATCCCGACTCAATATCGAGCAGGGATGGGTAATTCTTAACAGGATATTTTATCCTCTGGGATTCAGAGGTCTGATAGTGTTTTGTACGATAGTACAGTTTGGAGTGACCGGATGGTTCATCTCAAAGTATGTGGAACCAAGGTACCAGTGGTACGGTCTGGCAGTATATCTGTTTTACTCAAATTTGATGCTGGTGGATCTCAGTATGCTTCGCCAAATGCTGGCCATCAACATTTTTCTGCTTTCAATACCCTTTATGCTTCAGAAGCGGTGGATAGTGTATTACGCAATGATGCTGTTGGCATTTACCTTACATAAATCGGCCATCATCACTTTCTTAATACCGTTGCTGATGTTTGCCGTCAATGTTGACTATAGGAAGCTGATGGTGGTTTACGTAGGTTTGATATTGGGATTGATGCTGGTACCCAGCGTAGTCTATCGTGCCGTCGACGTAATGCTCGACAGCGGCTCGTTCGACAGGTATCGTTTCTATTGGAATCGTGGATTTAAAACGGGTGGAATAGGCACCGTGACAGGCTTTGGCGTGCTTTTGGAGATGTTGTCGGGCTTTTACTTGCTTTACCTAATGAGGAATAAGACAATTGATATGACATATCGGCTTTTGATCCTCATGTATTGTTCATATATGGTATTGATACCTGGGGCTTTGGCTTTCCAGATGGTGCATCGCCTTCAGTTTTATTTCCTCAACGCATCCATCCCGGTGGTGGCGCTTCTTTTGAAATATTCAAAAAGAGACGTGGGGGCACTGTTGTTTACCTTTGGATGGATGGCTATTATATTTTTGGACTATACGAGTTTCTTCTACAATTCTGTATGGACGCGAATGTATATGCACTATCATACGATATTCGACTAAGTGACAGATTAAGACATAAAAAGGACTCTCAAAAAAAGATATTAGGATGAAGACAGCTTTAATAACAGGAGTAACCGGTCAGGATGGTTCCTATCTTTCGGAATTCCTTCTTGAAAAGGGCTATGAGGTGCACGGCACCATTCGCAGATCGAGCACCGACTTCCGTGAACGGATCTCGCATCTTGAAGGCCATCCGCGTTTCCATCTTCATTATGCGGATATGACCGACTCCATGAGTATCGTAAAGACAATCGGGAAGGTACGTCCCGATGAGATATATAATCTGGCAGCACAGAGTCATGTGCAGGTAAGTTTCGATGAGCCGGAATATACTGCCAACGTGGATGCCACCGGCACGCTCCGTATCCTTGAAGGCGTAAGGCAGTGCGGATTGCAGGACACATGCAGAATCTATCAGGCATCCACTTCCGAGTTATATGGAAAGGTGGAGGAAGTGCCTCAGAATGAGAAGACTCCATTTCATCCGTACAGCCCTTATGCCGTAGCCAAACTCTACGGTTATTGGATAGTGAAAGAATATCGCGAGGCCTACGGGATGTACTGCTGCTCGGGCATCCTCTTCAACCATGAGAGCGAACGGAGAGGGGAGACCTTCGTCACCCGCAAGATAACCCTTGCGGCGGCCCGCATAGCGCAGGGCAAACAGGATAAACTCTATCTCGGCAACCTTTCCAGCCTGCGCGACTGGGGCTACGCACCGGACTACGTGGAATGCATGTGGCTCATTCTCCAGCAGGAGTGTCCGGACGACTTTGTGATTGCCACTGGCGAACAGCACACCGTAAGGGAATTTGCCACGGAGGCTTTCAAGGGAGTCGGCATCAATCTGCGCTGGGAAGGTGAAGGAGTGAATGAAAAAGGAATCGACGAAGCCACCGGCAAGGTGCTGGTGGAAGTGTCGGAGGATTTCTACCGCCCTACGGACGTGGTGAATCTTCTGGGAGATCCTGCCAAGGCCCGCAACGAACTCGGGTGGAATCCCACCCGCACCTCATTCAGCCAACTGGTGAAGAAAATGGTGGATTCGGATATGGCCAAAGTGGCCGCCGAGCGCGCTTCGGACCATGTGAGGATGAATCTTGAAGAATATCTTGAAAAAGGAATTGTAAAGTAAGCAAAGAGAATATAAAGCTACGGTGAGTATAAGAATATGAATAAATCAGACAAGATCTACGTGGCCGGCCATAGAGGAATGGTTGGTTCGGCGATAGTGAGAAGGCTTAAAGCTCTCGGCTACGACAATATAGTGACCCGTACGCATGCCGAACTTGATCTCACCGACCAGAAGGCAGTGGATGCTTTCTTCGCCTTGGAGAAACCCGACTACGTGTTTTTGGCAGCTGCCAAGGTAGGTGGTATCGTTGCCAATTCGGAAGCTCCGGCCGACTTCATGTGGCAAAATATGGTGTTGGAAATGAACGTGATTCATTCGGCATGGACTCACGGAGTGAAAAAACTTGAATTTTTGGGTTCTTCCTGCATCTATCCCCGTATGGCACCCCAGCCGATGAAGGAAGACTGTCTGCTCACATCATCTCTCGAACAGACCAACGAGGCATATGCCCTCGCCAAAATCTCCGGTCTGAAATATTGCGAATATCTCAACCGACAGTACGGCACGGACTACATCTCGGTGATGCCGACAAATCTTTACGGCCCCAACGACAATTACCATCCCACTCACAGCCATGTGCTGCCCGCGCTCATCCGCCGATTCCATGAGGCAAAGGAAGCCGGAGCGGAAAAGGTGGTCTGCTGGGGCGACGGCTCTCCGCTACGCGAATTTCTTTACGTGGATGATCTCGCGGATCTGTGCGTGTTTCTGATGAACAATTATTCGGGCAATGAGACTGTGAATGCAGGTACCGGCAAAGAAGTCACTATCCGGGAGCTCACAGAGATGGTGGCCGACGCGGTTGGCTTCACCGGACGGATCGAATGGGACACCACTCGCCCCAACGGCACCCCGCGTAAGCTTCTTGACGTGAGCAAAGCCACTGCCTTGGGCTGGCGTTATACTACCGAACTGAGGGAGGGCATACGTCTGGCCTACAGAGATTTCATTGAAAATCCCTATCGTACGGAACGATAACTTAAGGAGCGTGATTAATCGAGATGGTATATTTCGTAATCCTATTGTTCATATTGGTATGTGTCTACAGATTCGACTACTGTAAGCGCAGAAAATTCAAATCCCTTAGCTACTGGGGGCTATTTGTATTCTTTGTGCTTATGGCCGGACTTCGTTATCGTATCGGTGGAGACTCGGTGCGTTACGAATGGTTATATAAGGATGCACCCACGCTGTTTGAATTGGCTAAATTCCGCTTCAGTTCAATACGCTTCGAGCCGGGATTCATAGTGTTTTGGAGCATACCGCGCACCTTCTCGCCAGACTTTACTTATTTCCAGCTCTTTCATGCTCTTGTGGTGAATTCGGCTATATTTTGGTTTATACGCAAATACGCCCGAAATCCTTTTCTCTTCCTTTCGATGTATTTCGTATACCTCTACGTCGGTCTGAATTATCAGGTTTTGCGCGAGGCACTTGCCGTGGCCGTATTCCTCTTCTCCTGGCCTCTTCTGAAAAACGGTAAATACTGGGCATATTATCCTCTTGCCCTTCTGGGAGTATCCTTCCATATTTCCGCCGTATTCATGTTGTTTCTGCCCCTGTTGATGCTGCCGGGCATCAGGGAATGCTTCAAAGTCGGAATGCGCACAGTCTATGTGGTGCTCGGACTCCTTGTGGCCGGCTACTTCATCCAGAAATATTTCTATAGATTCTTCATGTTTCTGGCCGTCACCGAGACAATGGTGGACCGCACCAAGATGTATTCCCAAGACACTCTCAGCGGACAACAGTATAACTTCGCGGGCATGATAAGCGTGATGTTTCGCTACGTGCTGTATCCGATTTTTGCCATTTTTTTCTACAATGCAAAGTGCAAGGCCGAGAAGATAAAGGGAAAACTGCCTGAATGGAAGGAACACCTCCTTGCCATGACAGGCGTGTACGCGGCTCTGATGTCGATACCTGTGTTTATCTTCTTCAGATTCCTGAACTATCTCGACTTTTTCATATTCCTCACCGTATCAAACTGGGCTTTCTCCAAACTACGGGTGGGAAAGAAAGTCTACAGGCTCAGGCCAAAATATTGGGCTGTGATATTATTGCCTATGTTCTTCTTTCAGATATACAGCTACTGGACACCTAAAAACCGGTCGGGCACGCTCGTGACCTGGATGGAGTATTATCCCTACTCATCGCGTCTGGATCCCCAGCTGTATGAAAAGAGAGAAAGAATATTCCGTTACCAATAAGTACCCGTCTCATGAGGATACTCCCACAATTTCTGAGTCTGCGGTTTCTTGTGAAGCCGGTTGAAAATCACTTCTAATGAGGCTGAGTTTTCAGCCGGAGAGATTTTGCATTTTACATTTTAATTCTACAATTACCTATGAAAGGCATAGTGTTGGCGGGAGGAAGCGGCACCCGGCTCTATCCCATTACCAAAGGAGTGAGCAAGCAGTTGCTTCCCATCTATGACAAACCGATGGTTTATTATCCGGTGTCGGTGTTGATGCTGGCGGGCATTCGCGAGATCCTGATAATCTCCACTCCTGAGGACCTGCCGGGCTTCAAACGATTGCTTGGCAGCGGAGCTGATTTCGGAGTGCGTTTCGAATATGCCGAACAGCCTTCTCCCGACGGATTGGCACAGGCGTTTGTGATCGGAAAGGATTTTATCGGTGAGGATGACGTATGTCTGGTGCTCGGCGACAATATATTCCACGGATCATTCTTCAGCAGGATGCTTGAAAATGCCGTGAAGACGGTGAGCGGCGAACGCAAGGCAATGATATTCGGCTATTGGGTGGATGACCCGCAGCGCTATGGAGTGGCCACGCTTGATGCCGAGGGCAACTGCACCTCCATTGAAGAGAAACCGGCCGATCCCAAATCGAACTATGCCGTGGTGGGGCTGTATTTCTATCCCAACGACGTAGTGAAGATAGCCGAAGGAGTGAAGCCGTCGGCCCGCGGGGAATATGAAATCACATCGGTGAACCAGACCTATCTGGGCGAAGGTCGACTAAGACTTCAGACTCTTGGCAGGGGGTTTGCCTGGCTTGATACGGGCACGCACGACTCTCTCGCGGAAGCCTCTATCTACGTAGAGGTGCTTGAGAAGCGTCAGGGCCTGAAGATCGGATGCCTTGAAGGAATCGCCTACCGCAAGGGGTGGATCTCTGAGCAGACATTGAGACGCATTGCCGAGCCAATGCTTAAGAATCAATACGGACAATATCTTCTCAAAGTGATAGAAGATACGAAACGAAACAATTATACCGATTTCTGATGGATCTGAAAAGAAAAATATTGGCGACACTGTGCACGGCTTTACTCGGCGTGGCACAGATGCATGCCGAATACAACATCGAGGGCGGCGCATATGTGGTGGCCGGAGTGGGAAGCAATGACTTCGCACCCACCTACACGTATTCCAACCGCCATGGCATAATCACCCAGAGCAAGGACGCATTGCTCGGCCTGCGTCTGCAGGACACTCTTGATCTTCAGCGCCGATTCGACTGGAGCTGGGGAGTGGAAGCCCTCACCGGATGGACTTCATCGGCCGATTACCGGCGCTGGAGCATACCCGACAAGGGATATGTAAACAATCCCCAGCATCCGGCGCGAATCTGGCTGCAGCAATTGTATGCCGAGGTGAAATGGCGCTCCCTGTTTCTCAGCATAGGTATGAAAAACCGCGGATCATCGCTTGTAGACGATAAGCTTTCGAGCGGCGACCTTGTGTGGAGCGGAAACGCAAGGGGTATCCCGGAAGTAAGAATCGGCTTTGTGGATTTCCAGCCGGTGCCCTTTACCAAGCGGTGGCTTCAGATAGATGTATGCATCAGCTACGGCAAATTTATGGACACGGACTGGATCAACAATCATTACTCCTATTATCGCGGAAAAATAAATCCCGGCACGCTGTGGACCTACAAACGACTGTACTTCCGCACGAATCCCGAGGCCCCGTTTCACGCAAAGTTCGGATTTCAGATGACAGGTCTTTTCGGCGGCCACAGCTATTATTACGACAAAGGAGTGATGACCAAGGACGTGGACAACTACGGAGGATTCAAAGACTTCTGGGAGATGCTTATGCCGTTTGGACAGGGCCGCGAAGGATATAAGACCGGCGACCACAAAGGCTCCTGGGATATCTCCCTGCAGTATCGCTTCCGCGACAAGAGCACTCTGCGAGCCTATACACAGTTTTTCTGGGAAGACGGCACGGGAATGTCAAAATCCAATGGATGGGACGGTCTCTATGGACTGGAATATAAGAGACCGGGAAAGAAATGGTTTTCGGCAGCGGTGGCCGAATATTTCGATTTCACTCATCAGGGAGGGCCGGTAAACTTCGCTCCCGCGGATTTTCCCAATTCTTCGCTCACCACTCAGGTGAGAGGCGTGGACAATTACTATAACAATTACTTCTACCGCTCCTACGTGAACTACGGTATGACGATCGGCAACCCTCTCGTGCTCGGCACATTGTTTAACTTCAACGGACTGCAACAGATATACTACAACAAAGTGAGGGCTTTCCACATTGCCGCCGAAGGCTACATCACCCCCGACCTGCAATGGACAGCCAAATACTCCCACCGCAAAGCCTGGGGCCAACCCAACAGCTGGGAGATACTTCATCCCGGCAAATGCGATTCATGGCTGACCGGAGTCAGATGGAATCTTCCAAGCGTGAAGGGATTGACTCTTAGTGCGGAAGTGGCGGCAGATCACGGCAACCTCCCTCAGAATGCCTTCGGGGTTTATTTGGGAGCATCCTACGACTGCAATTTCCGCTTCAAGGACAAGAAACTAAAGGTAACATCCGTAGACAACCGTTAATCTTCAGGAAAAAATATGAAAAAGATATTTCAATGGCTGATTTCGCTCGCAATCATTATTGCCACGGCTATGACCGTATTCCCGCTGTCATCGTGCACACAGGTCGACGGTAACATCGGTCCGTGGTTCGGAACGTGGGTGGTGGACCGCATTGACGTAGACGGAGCGCAGGACACTTCCTATAAGGGAGAAGTGCTTATATCCTTTCAAGGGGAACTGTTTGACACGTCGGAAGTAGACGGGCCGGAATTGTACGGCAAATGGTCGGAAAGCGACGGGTTGCTTCATCTTGACGGTTCGTTTAACGCGGGATCCCTCAAGACATGGCCCGCACCGCTGAATTTCGGCACCGATATGAAAGTCACGCTCAAGATACTCGAAGAGCCCGGTAAGAAAATGAAGTGGAGCATGCTGTGTGCCGACGGCAAGCAAAGAGACTACTACCTGCGCAAACTTCTGTAAAAGCCCCGAATATCCGATCTCTTCCCTCTTCCCTCTTCCCTCTCACCTATTCCCTATTCCCTATAATACACTCTTTTTACGCGCGGAGAAACCGACGTGAGGATTTCATAGGGGATGGTGCGGAGCACGTCGGCCAGTCGCTGCACGCCGGCTTCCGGGCCGAATATTTCCACGGCGTCTCCTTCACGGCAATCAATGCCGGTGACGTCGATCATGCATGCATCCATACAGATATTGCCGACTGTAGGAGCGTCGTGTCCGTTTACGCGTACACTGATAGCCCCGTTGCCGAAATGTCGGTTCATACCGTCGGCATACCCTATCGGGATGGTAGCCACTCTGGAATGCCGATGAAGCAAGCCTCTGCGGCCGTAACCGATTGACTCTCCTTCGTCATATTCGCGGATATTGATGATCACCGTGCGCAAAGAGCTCACCGGAGAAAGGGGCTTTTCGAGATCGGGAGGAAGGGTATTCACGCCATACAGGCCTATGCCGAGACGCACAAAGTCATAATGATGGCGGTCGGCATAACGAAGTATTCCCGCCGAGTTAAGCACATGGCGCAATATCGGAAGCGTACTGCGGGAATTCATGTAGTCGGAATACTGCTTGAACCGATTGAGTTGCAACTCCGTATAATCGTTCATGTCCGGACAGTCGGCCGTGGCGAGATGTGAAAATACCGTGCGGGCCACCACTCGGGTCTGAGCGCACAGCATATCCATCATGGCCGGCAACTCGCTTTCGATGAATCCCATGCGGTGCATGCCGGTGTCGAGCTTGATATGCACCGGATATTGCTCCACGCCGTTTTTCCCGGCCTCTCGGATCACGTCGGCGAGCATTGACATTGAATAAATCTCGGGTTCCAGTCCGTAGGCAAACATTGCCTTGTAGTTCACCACTTTGGGATTCATGACCATGATCGGCATCGTAATGCCCTGACGGCGGAGGTCGATACCCTCGTCAAGCACAGCCACGGCCAGATAGGCGGCTCCGGCATCCTGCAGGGTCTTTGCTATCTCATAGCTGCCTGCTCCGTAGCCCGAAGCCTTTACCATTGCAATCATCCCCGTGCCGGCAGGCACGTGGCTGCGAAAGTAATTGTAGTTGCGCACCACGGCGTCAAGATTCACTTCCAGCACAGTCTCATGAGTGCGTGCCTCAAGCATTTCCAGAATCTTGCCGAAGTCGAATTCCGGAGCCCCTTTCAGCAATATTATTTCATCGGAGAAATCCGAAGGACTCAATGCCTGCATGAAATCACCCGTGGATTCAAAAAAGCGGGAGCCTTCTCCAAAAAGATACGCGTGATCCATAAAGCCTTTGCCGATACCTATGAGGCGAGCCACTTGATCGGTGGCCGTAAGGCGTGCTATCCTTCGGTATAATTCGTCCGGATCACCGCCCTCGTGGCGCAGATCGCTCATCACCACCACCGGCTTCTGTCCGGGCATGGCACGCCTGCGCATAAAGTCAAGGGCAGGGCGAAGAGAGGAAAAATCGGAGGTGTAGGAGTCGAAAATCACGGAGCATCCGTTTACTCCTTCGCTCACGTTCAGCCGGGTATTGATTTTGTGGAGTCCGTCAAACCGTTGGCTGATCACGTCGGGAGCCACACCGCACAGCAGCATGAAGGCGATGGCGTTGGCGGCGTTTTCAAAATCGGGCTCCGAATCAAGCGGAGCGGTCACCGACCCTTTAAGTATGCTGCCGTCAGTATTTGTGTAGGTAAATTCAATTTCAGTCCGATCTCCTTGGGGATGCCTGCGCAGATATAGCGGAGACTGAGGATCGGTGTATGACCATCCCAACAGACGTTTGCCACCACACATTTGGGAGATTGTGGAGGCCTGCAGATCAGCATCGGCATTGTAGATCACAGATCTCACGGTAGGAAAAGCGGCGAGCAGAGTCTTTTCGCGGGCTTTCTGCTTTATTGAAGAGAATCCTTCCGCATGATCCGCTCCTATATTGGTGATAATCACGGTGTCCGGACAGATGCATTCAGCCAGCCGCTCCATTTCGCCCGATTTAGACACACCGGCCTCGATCAGGGCAATCTCAGTGGTGTCTTCAATCTCCCACAGCGACAGGGGCACCCCTATCTGTGAATTATAGCTTCGCGGACTTCTTACTATTTCATCGAGAGGCTCCATCAGCTGGAAAATCCACTCCTTTAGGGTGGTTTTACCGCGGGAGCCGGTGATTCCCACCATATGGCCGTGAAAGCCGGGATGATGCGACGCTATTTTCTGGAGGGCATCCACGGTGTCGGCCACCACGAAGAAAGTGGCGAGAGGCATGGACTGCGCTGAATCCGGCAGCTTGTTAACTACAAACGCCCGCACTCCCTTATCATACAGATCGCGGATATAATCGGCGCCGTTGGCATTGGGAGTGGAGATGGCAAAGAATAGGGAAGAGGCAGCCACCCCGAGAGAGCGGGAATCGGTCAGCAGGTATTCCACCGGCCTGCAATCAAAACAACCCACCACTTCGCAAGCGAGCAAGGCGGCGATTTCAGAAGTATTGCTTTTCATACCAAACATCTTCCGGCAAAGTGCGGAAATGAACCGTCAAAATTACTCATAATCCCACAAAGAAACAAATGCAGACTGCGGGGAGCGTTCTTCTTTTTTGCGGTAAGGAAACTTGTAAAAATTGTGGAACGAACGCTAAGACCCCATCTCATAAGAAAATCAACTTTAGGGCGACTTATTTTTTAAGAGATGGAGGGGGAAAGTTATTGCACATTAAAAAAAAAATGCTAACTTCGCAAACAAATAACCCAATCAGTTCATTATAGGTAAAAGAGAGGACGGCGAGACGTCCGCACCTTGCCATCAGGCCCCGAGCGCGCCATCGGTACGCCCGGGAGCGAGTAGGGGAGCTGTTCTCGCTTTGTCCGTATGAAGAAAAAAGATTTTATTATGGTAGATTACAAATCCTTAGGTCTTGTAAACACCCGCGAGATGTTTGCAAAGGCCGTGCACGGAGGCTATGCTATCCCAGCCTTCAACTTTAACAACATGGAGCAGCTTCAGGCTATAATCAAAGCCGCTGCCGAAACAAAGTCTCCCGTAATTCTGCAAGTATCGAAAGGCGCGCGCAACTATGCCAACCCCATCCTGCTTCGCTACATGGCCCAGGGTGCCGTAGAGTACGCGAAGAGTTTAGGATGGGAGCATCCCCAGATTGTGCTGCACCTTGACCACGGCGATTCCTTCGAACTCTGCAAGGATTGCATCGACAACGGTTTCTCATCCGTCATGATCGACGGCAGCCACCTGCCGTTTGAAGAAAACGTGGCTCTCACCAAGAAGGTAGTGGATTACGCACATAAATATGACGTCACTGTAGAAGGCGAACTCGGTGTGCTCGCCGGTGTGGAAGACGAAGTGTCTTCCGACCACCATACCTATACCGATCCGGCCGAGGTAATAGAATTCGTGACCCGCACGGGCTGCGACTCTCTGGCCATCTCCATCGGTACAAGCCACGGTGCCTACAAGTTTACTCCCGAGCAGTGCACACGCGATCCCAAGACCGGTCTGCTCGTGCCTCCTCCCTTGGCATTCAACGTGCTTGAGGCAGTAGAAGAAAAACTTCCCGACTTCCCCATCGTGCTCCACGGCTCCAGCTCCGTGCCTCAGGAATACGTGAAAATGATCGACGAATACGGAGGCAACCTTCCCGATGCCATCGGTATCCCCGAAGATGAACTGCGCAAGGCCGCCAAGATGGACGTCTGCAAGATCAATATCGACTCCGACTCCCGTCTGGCCATGACGGCGGCTATCCGCAAGGAACTTCATGATCATCCCGAAGTATTCGATCCCCGCAAATATCTCGGACCGGCCCGCGACGAAATGGAAAAACTCTACAAGCACAAAATCCTCAATGTGCTTGGCAGCAACGGCAAAGCCGAGTAATATTCGGTAGCAATACAGATCAACACCATAGGCCGCATATCCTTTAGGATTTGCGGCCTATTATAGATACTTCCACATGTTGGCGTTTGCTGATGTGGCAGTTTCTTTTTATATTTGTAGCTTGGAAGGTGCTCTGAATCGAAAAGGTTCGGGTGACGGTACCTTCCGATAAATCTGAAAAGTATACCGAATCCGCTATGGATGAACGAAATATCAGACCACGTTTGGCAATAGTAGTGCCGTGTTATAATGAAGAGGAAGTGCTTCCGCTTACCGCACCCCGTCTGGAGAGTCTTGTGGAGACGATGATTCACAAAGGGCTTGCGGCCCCCGGAAGCAGTGTGGTGTATGTAGACGACGGGAGCGCTGACCATACCTGGCAACTGATCACGGCAAGAGCCTGCGGATCGGACTATGCCGATGGCGTGAGGCTCGCGGCCAATGCCGGACATCAAAATGCCTTGCTCGCCGGAATGGAACAGACGGCAGACCGATTCGACGCCATAGTGAGTATAGATGCGGATCTGCAGGATGACATCAACGCCATACCGCGCATGGTGGCTCTTTATCAGGAGGGGTATGACATAGTATACGGGGTGAGAGAGAGCAGGGCCACCGATACGTGGTTCAAACGGGTCACGGCGCAGGGCTTCTACCGCACCATGAGTAATCTGGGGGTGAAAAGCATCTACAATCACGCGGATTTCAGGTTAATGTCTTCCAGAGCGGTCCGTTCGCTGCTGAGTTTCCCTGAGAGCAATATGTTTTTGCGCGGAATTGTCCCTCTGCTTGGACTGCGGCAGACCACCGTGGGCTATGACCGCACTGCGCGCCAGGCAGGAGAGTCGAAGTATCCGCTTAAGAAAATGGTAAACTTTGCCGTGAACGGCATCACCTCTTTCTCCGTTCGTCCGGTGAGGATGGTGTTTTGGATAGGAGTGATTTTTCTGACAGTATCGCTCGGAATCCTTATATATGTGTTGATACGCTATTTTATGGGCCATACCATAGCCGGATGGACATCGTTGATGATATCGGTATGGTTCTGCTCATCGATACTGCTGATGTCGCTGGGGGTGATCGGAGAATATATCGGTAAGATATATGTGGAGGTAAAGCACCGTCCGCGCTACTTTATAGAAAGCACCACCTTCCGGAAATAACTCATACAGGTGAGTTATAAATCGAGAATTTGATAAAATCGGGAAACTATACCGTCGAATATCAGTACATTGCAAATGTGGTCTTCTCTAAAATTGATTTATGATACGCCCTCTTGAAGCAGATTGTCGATAAAGAATGGCCGGCAAAAGCCGGGACGATGCTTAAATGTTGAGTTCCTCAAGGCATCGGCGCACTTCTTCATCGGTCTTTGTGAGGCGCTGCTTGCAGTGCTTGAGGAGTTCAAGGGCGCGTGATGTGAATGCCGAGAGTTTGTCGATGTCGCAGTCGGGGCTTTGCATGTCGCGAAGGATGTTTTCCAGTTCGGCCACTGCCTGGGAATAAGAAAGTTCTGCTACGGGAGTCATTATTTGTATCTTGTTTTGTGATTTTATTGAATTGAAGTGATTTAAAGTTTAGATCATTTCATTGTGTCGGTGACGGTGCTCGTCAGCTTTCCATGGAGGAGGATTGTTTCGATCCGGGTGCCTGGCGGCAGGGAAGATGCGTCGGTGACGGCATGTCCGTCAACTCTGGTCACGGAGTAACCGCGCCGCAGTGTATTCTCCGGACTTAATGCAACAATGAGATTTTGGAAAGACGAGAGACGGTCTCTTTGTCGGCTCAGGGCGGCGGACGCCGTCTCTGAAAGGCGCCCGGCGATCAAGCCTACGTTTCTGCGGGCATTGGCCGTGAGGCTGCCGGCAGAAGCTGAAATCATCCTTAAATCGGCATCAAGTCTGGCGGAGGCAGCGCTGGTGATTTTCCCGATAGTGATGGGAAGGGCTTCGGCTATGTGGGAGAGTCTCATGCTCTCTTGTTGCAGGCGCGTCTGAACCAGAGTGGGCACCAGCATCGAATCCTGATCAAGACGGCGTTTCTCTCCTTCCAGACGATCCGCACTGTAGCGGGCGATTTCCATTGTAATCCGCGAAGCGGTCTGCATGGCATTGTCGAGCGAATCGATCAGGAAAGAAGCCACTGCGGTGGGCGTCTTGCACCGGCGGCATGCGATCTCATCGAGTACACATCGGTCTCGCTCATGTCCGATGCCGACTACAACGGGGAGTGGAAATTCAGCCACGGCTTTGGCCAGATCATAATCGTCGAAGCCGTTCATATCGGTGGTGGCACCGCCTCCTCGAATTATTACCACACAGTCGAACAAATCTATCACCATCTCGATTCTTTGGAGCGCCTGCCTTACGGAGAGGGAAGTGCGGTCTCCCTGCATCACGGCGTCAAAGAGTTTGGGATAAACCACGTAACCGCCGCGGTTGTCTTCGAGTTGGTTGATAAAGTCGCCGTAGCCCGCGGCGGTAGGCGAACTGATCACGGCAATGCGCTGAGGGGCTGCCGGAAACGGCAGATTCTTATTGCGCTCAAGGATGCCTTCCCGGTGCAATCTCTCCAGGATTTCCCGGCGAAGCCTTTCCAGATCGCCAAGCGTATAGCTGGGGTCGATATCGGTGATTGTGGCCGAAGTGCCGTAGAGGGGATGGTGGGAGGCCGTGAGCCGTACCATCACCTTTAGATTGTTGGCAATATCGCGGCCGGTGGCGCTCCAGAATTTGCGGCGCAGCGGCTCGAGGGCATTGCGCCAGATCATGGCTCGGATTTTGGCCACGGTGCGTCCGAAGCTGTCTTTTTCGATGAGCTCCATGTAGCAGTGGCCGCCGGCCTGGCGAAGGTCGATCATTTCCGCCGTGACCCATGCGCCCCGGAGCCCGGGACTTGAGTTTACCGCGTTGGCTATACGTGAGGTGAATTCCAAAAGCGACTGGGCGGCCGCTGGCTGTTCGAATAAATCCATATTTATGAGTCTGCCGGAACTATTCCTCTGTTTCCTCCTCTTCTTCTTCCGTTTCCTCTTCCTCTTCTTCCTGAGGAGTTTCCTGCGATTCATTCGGGTCGGAGTCTGCGGCACTGGCTATCTCTGTATGATTAGTCCGGGCATCGTCATCACCGGCCAGCGCCTGATCATCCCCGGCAGCGGCGGCATCGTCGTCGGTGGCGGCACGAGCGGGGGCGGCCCCGACGCTTTCATCGAGTTTGCTTACGCTGCCGAGTTCGAGCAAACCTCCGGTCACATCGCTGAAAATAGCGTAGGAAGGGTCCTTCTTAGTGGAGAAAAGAGATGGATTTAGGGCGAATACAGTGCCGTATTGTGCGAATTCAAGATTCTGGGAATAAAGCTCTTCGCCGCGGAAGGATATGGTGATGGTGGCGGTGCCGGGGATGGCATAGGCCACGCCGTCTTTCGGAAACTTCTTTTCAGCGCCGTCGGCATCGGTGGGAAGTTTTCCCTCGCGCACTATCTTTGAGCGGATATATACGGGCTCTCCGGCGAAGTCGGAAGCGGAGGTGAATCCGTCGAAGTCGCTGAGCCGGAACAGTACGGTACGCCCCTGTTCGGCCGGAGTATAGGTGAATGTGCGCGTCACGGTAGAAACGTAGCTGCTTCCGGTGAAAGCCTCGGTGATGGCTTTCTCCTGCTCTTTGAGGCTTTTAAGCATGAGCTCGAGCTGGCGACCGTCGGTGGGCATGTTGTCGGCTGAGCCGCGCGTAAGCGATAGGTATGCGTCTCTTGCCTCCATAAGGCTTTCGGAGAGCATTTCGGCCTGTTTGGCTTTCGATTGGGAGGCGAGAAAGTCGGAGTCTACGTACTTCAGGTATTCTCTGCCGGAGGAGTGGGCCGGCTCATCAACGGAAGTCTTTTTCGCCGGCCGGACAACGGAGCGTTTGGTAGGGGCGTTGATGCTCAGTAGCATACCGTCTTCGGCCACTTCCATATAGGTGGGAGAGCCCGCTTTGAGTTGCATGAGGTATTGTGTGCCTGAATCCGCTATGCCGTAGGGCACCACGTCTACGTCGGTTATCTCCCATTGTTCGGAGGATTCGGCAACCACGTGGTCCGTGCCTATATATTTCTTGGCATATTGATAGAAAGGGCCGGCCACGGAGGTCTTCTTGCGGGCCGTGACGGTGATTTGCAGCGAAGTGGTGGGCAGGGCATACACCAGTCCGTATTCATTATGTTTTTCAGCGGTAAGAATCTTTGTCTGTTGGCCTGCGCAAGGAAATAGGGTGGCCAAACAGAGCATTGGGATAATAAAACGATATGCCTTCATTCTGATAAACAAACTCTAAAGGAAACTATAAGATTACCTGAGGCTGATAACGTCGCGAATGGCACGGCCTACGTTGGCGGCGATGTCGGAGGCCGTCATGCCGTACTCACCGAGTTCGCGTGCGGCGATGTCGCCCGCCAGACCATGGAGATACACACCGATGGTGGCGGCGTGTTCGGGGCGGTAACCCTGTGCCATGAACGCGGCGATCACACCGGTGAGCACGTCGCCGGCACCGGCGGTGGCCATGCCGGGATTTCCGGTGGAGTTGAAGTAGACGCGTCCGGTGGGGCGAACCACCGCTGTGTAATGGCCTTTGAGCACAATTATGATATTGTAGTATTTGGCCATCTCGATTGCTTTCTTGAGCCGGGCCTCGCTGGAATTGTGTTCTCCGAAAAGGCGGTCGAATTCTCCGATGTGGGGAGTGATAACCGTGTTTTGGGGAAGCAGCGAAAGCATGGAGGGGCGGATGCTGATGCAATTGAGGGCGTCGGCATCGAGCAGTAGGGGAGAGGAGTAGTTTTTGAGCAACGACTCCAGAGCGTCGATGGTGGCGTCGCGGGTGCCGATGCCCGGACCGGCGGCCACTACCTGATGGTCGTGGTATACTTTCATGTCGGTGATGAAATGCTCGTTGCGGTCAGGTTCAAACATTGCTTCGGGCACGGCGGTCTGCACGATGTTGATGCCGTTATGCGCACTGTGGACCGTGACGAGCCCGGCGCCGGACCGAATCGTAGCTCTGGCGGCGAGCACGGCGGCACCGGTCATGCCGGTGCTTCCGGCGAAGAGAAGGGCTGAACCGTAGTCTCTTTTGCCGGTAAACTTCAGGCGCGGACGCAGCAGGGGGCGAATGCTTCGGGAGTCGACATATATAAAGTCGGTCTTGGTATCCTTGATTTTATTCTGGTCAAGATCGATGTCGAGAATCTGCCAATCGCCGAGCATCATGGCGTTTTCTTCGAAGAAGAAGCTCAGTCGGGGCAATTGAAACGTGAGGGTAAGGTTGGCGTGGACCATGTCGCGGCGTCGCACCTGAGCGTTCCATTCGCCAAACATGCCTGAAGGGATGTCGAGCGAAATCACGTAGGCCCCGCTCTCGTTGATATATTCCGCCAGCGATCTGAATCCGCTCTGCAAGGGGGTTTTGAGTCCGGATCCGAACAGGCCGTCGATCACCACGTCGTTCTTCCCCAGATACGGAGGGATGAATTCGTGGGTCACCTCCGTGAAGTCCACCTCGTCGAGAGTGATGAGCTTTTTTCGCTGCAGATCGCAGTCGTGGCTGAGATTGCCGTTGATGTTGAAAAGGAAAATTTCAATCTTGGAGTAGCCCTGTTCGAGCAGAATCCGGGCCGTGGCGAGAGCGTCGCCGCCATTGTTGCCCGGGCCTGCAATGACTACAATGCGTTGTCCGGGAAGAAACCGGGCTATTATTTCGTTGCTGGCAGCTTCGGCGGCCCGCTCCATAAGCACGATAGAGTCAATCTGTTGAGCCTCGCAGGTGGCGGCGTCGAGTTCGTGAAGCTGTTCGGATGTAAGAATTTTCATATTGCAGTGGCTGAAATATGGGGAAAACCTCTGAGAAAGGATGGCCCGGCTTTTAAGAGATGTACCCGTAGAAATCCGGACGTGACTACAAAGGTAACATAAGGGAGCGAGATTTGCAAAAAAAAGAGACGCATAATCACTACGCATCTCCTCTTTCAGAAAGCCTATAAGTCCTTACGGGCTTGCTGAGGGTCCTAATCCTAATTTAACTATTAATCCATAACTTATTGAACTCAGTCTCCAACACGTGAAGACCGACAGAAAAATTAATCTAAAAATTATAAAAGCATAGCGTATACGCATTAAATGCGTGCTTGATGAAAGATGAAATTAAATTCAAACAGAGCCGGATATAAAATTGTCGGCATAAGGGCCGAAATGTTTTCCAATGGCAACCTTAGATGTAGATTTGTTCACATTTATTAACATTTGAATCACATTAAAGGCCTTTGTATAAAATTTCAAACGTTTGCATCTGCTGTGCAAAAAAATGTCTTCAATTTTTGAAGACGATGCAAAGGTAATGATTTTTTAGGAAGAAACAAGCATTTCTGTAAAAAAATGCTTGTTTCTTCGCTTTATTTATTGTTTGTACTTGGAAATTCGACGGATAGTTCTGGCAATTTTTCAGCGGGGATCGCTGATCGGTAAATGAGAATTGCTGAATTTTGGCAATTACGGCATTGGAGCGGTGCGGTCGAGCATCACCGGCACCACGGATACGTAGCCGTGACTCAGACACCATTCGTCGGTGTCTTCCGATTCGGGCTCCTCATTGATGAATTTCCCTTTAAGCATATAGAATTTATGGCCCGAGGGATCGGTGTATTCCTCATACTCGTCGCTCCAGTGGCCGCGGCAGGCTCTCACCACTTTCATGCCTTTGGCAGGCCCTTTTATGTCGGGTACATTCACGTTGAGGCATACGTCGTGGGGCAGTCCGTTTTCGAGCACTTCGGCGGTGATCTTCTCCACGTAGGGTTTGGCGGGTGAGAAGTCAGCGTCGTGGGCGTGGTCGGTCAGGGAGAAGCCTATGGAGGGTATGCCGAAAGCGCATCCCTCAAACACGGCGCCCATGGTGCCCGAATACACCACGTTGACGGCTGAGTTGGAGCCATGGTTGATACCGGCCACCACCAAGTCGGGTCTGCGGTCTTTGCATACGGTGTACATGGCGAGCTTCACACAGTCCACGGGGGTACCGTTTACTTTATACCAGCGGGTGCCGTCGGGATCGGACGGCAGTTCCGTGATGCGCAGGCCGGCATTGACTGTGATTGCCATCGACTGGCCCGAACGGGGCCCGTCGGGACACACCACCACCACATCGGCGAATGGCTTGAGCCACTCGGCGAGTGTACGGACTCCGAGGGCCTGATAGCCGTCGTCGTTGCTTATAAGTATCAAAGGTCTGTTCATGTCTGTTTTCGGGTTGAAGTGATTGGATATCAGCTTTTCCTGCCCCGCAGATAATAGTCGGCCACGATGCATCGGTCGGCGCCCGGCAGGGTGGAGAGTTTGTCTTCGGCCGGGAAGTCCGTGTAGTATCGGCGCATCCGTCGGAAGTCGCGGTGGGCTTTGAGTATGGCCTTGGCATCTTCCGATTGCCCCTTTGCAATGAATGCGAGGAAGGCCAGAGTATCCATCAGCCTGCGCAGGAAAAGAATTTTGCGTCCTTTTTTGCGGGGAAGGTTTTTATGTAACAACAACAGATTGTTGCGGAAGTTCAGATAGACTTTGCGGGAATTGCCTTGCGGCAGGGTGCCTCCGCCGAGATGAAACACGTGGGAAGCACTGAGGGCGCACACACGATATCCGGCGGCGATCATCCGGCAGCAAAGGTCGATCTCCTCCATATGGGCGAAGAAGCGTGCGTCGAGACCGCCGAGCCGGAGATAGGTGTCGGTATTTACGGCCATGGCGGCCCCGGAAGCCCAGGCCACGTCGGCCACGCCATCGTCATACTGGCCACGGTCCTCCTGGACTGCGTCAAAGAGTCGGCCGCGGCAGAAGGGATAGCCGAAGCGGTCGAGCAGGCCGCCGGCGGCTCCGGCGTATTCAAACTTTTCGCGATGGCACAGAGACCGGATCTTGGGCTGGCAGGCTCCCGCGTCCGGATTCTTTTCAAGGAATTCAAGAAGCGGTTGCCACCACCCCGGAGTCACTTCCACATCGGAATTCAAAAGCACGGTGAAGGGATACCGGGAGATGGAGAGGGCCTTGTTGTAGCCTTCGGCAAATCCGTGGTTTTCAGCGAAAGCGATTGTTTTTACTTCGGGATGATTCTCTCTGAGCCATTGCAGCGAACCATCGGTGGAGCCGTTGTCGGCCACCACGAGGTCTGATTTGTCGGAAACAGTGAATCGGGAGGCAATGGGTATGAACTGCTTGAGCAGCTCGAGTCCGTTCCAGTTGAGGATGATCACACCCAGCGGTTTGCCGTCGGTATCGAAGTTTGATTCATGCTGGTTCATAACGGGAATTATATATGGGTGGCGATAAGAGTCTCGGACATGTCGGGGGCGGGGCTGAGCAGCCGCACGTTTGTGACGGTGTTGAGCAGCCCCGGGCGCATGGGAGCGCATACACGCAGATAATTGTCGGTAAGCCCGGTGACGTGTTCGGATCCGGGCAGGGGATGTTCCCATAATACGGGACGCACCGTGCCTTCCATCTCTTTCATGAACTGATGCATCTTGGCGTTGGAGACGGACTGGAGCACGGCGGCACGACGGTGTTTCTCTTCCTGGTCCACTGCCCCGTCAAGCCGCAGGGCGAGAGTGCCGGGCCGTTCGGAATAAGGGAAGACATGAAGACGGCTCACGGGGAGCGACTCGATGAATGACTTTGACTTTTCAAACTCTTCGTCGGATTCGCCGCGTGCTCCGGCTATGACGTCCACTCCGATGAAAGCGTCGGGTATCAGGTCTTTAATGAGGTGGATGCGCGAGGCAAACAGCGACGTGTCGTAGCGTCGGCGCATAAGTTTCAGCACGGTGTCCGATCCCGACTGGAGGGGGATATGGAAATGGGGCATGAAGGCACGGGCCCCGGAGGCCGTCCAGCGAATGATTTCCTCGGATAGGAGGTTGGGCTCGATAGAGGATATGCGGAATCGCTCTATTCCCTCCACGGAGTCGAGGCTCCTGAGCAAATCAAAAAGGGATTCTCCGGTGTCGAGACCGAAACATCCGATGTTTACACCGGTGATCACTACTTCGCGGCCGCCTTCGGCGGCTACGTTTCGCACTTGCCTGGTAAGGGCCTCGATGGATCCGGATCGGCTGCGTCCTCTGGCATAAGGGATTGTGCAATATGAGCAATAATAATCGCAACCGTCCTGCACCTTGAGAAAATAGCGGGTGCGGTCGCCGCGTTCGCAAGAAGGGGTGAAAACGCGGATGTCTTTCGATTCCGTATGGGCCACGATCTGTCGGCGCTCGCGAATCCAGCGCTCCACAAATTCATCGATTCTCAGCTTCTCGGCCGAACCGAGCACGATATCCACACCCGGGATGGAAGTGACCTCATCGGGCTTGAGCTGGGCGTAACAACCGGTCACCACGATGGTGGCATCGGGATATGTGCGGTGCAGACGGCGGATAAGGGAGCGGGCCTTTTTGTCGGCCATTTCTGTCACGGAGCAGGTGTTGACCACGCAAATATCGGGGATTTCACCCTTGGAAGCGCGCCGGATACCTTGAAGCGACATGCTTTTGCCGATGGTGGAAGTCTCGGAAAAGTTGAGTTTGCACCCCAGCGTGAAATAAGCGGCGCAGAGCGACCGGTCGGTGGATATTACGGAATTCATAGTGCAAAATTACAAAAAATCCGTATAAAACTTGACAAGGGGGGTATAAATGTGTTATATTTGCGGCTTGAACCGCAGTCGCTACGTTGGCGATATGCAAAATCAGACCGCATGGCCGCAGTAAGCCGTCATGGGAATCTCCCGGGAGGTATGCCGCGGCCAGCGAGGTATGACATGAAAGGAAACAAGGAAGTAAAGATATCATTCTGGGCGGCGCATGCCACTACTGTGGTGAGTGTGACGCTTGTTTTGCTTTTGGTTGGCATTCTGGCGTTTATATCGGTAAGCGCCGCCTCGGAGACCAGAAGGCTGCGTGAGCAGATAGAATTGAGTGCCATTATGGCCGACAGCGTCACCAACGTTCAGGCCGGCAAGACTTTGCAGCTTATTCAGGCTATGCCCGAAGTGAAGTCGGCGGTCCTTGTCAGCAGCGAGCAGGCTCTCCAGGAATGGAAGGAAGGCACCGGCGAGGACCTTGAGGAGCTTTTCGGGGTGAATATCCTCACTCCGGAGGTGTCGTTCAATCTCAAGGCCGACTATACCTCTCCGCAGGCCATGGCCGCCGTGAGCGGCAAGGTGGCGTCAATGCCGGGAGTGGAGGAAGTGGCCATGCCTGATTCCGCCATGGTTCAAAGCATGAACAGCAACATCAGTCTTCTCTCGCTTATTCTCGGCATAGTGGCCATCGTTATGCTTGTGATCTCATTTGTGCTGATCAACAATACGGTGCATCTGGCCATTTATTCAAGGCGATTTACCATCCACACCATGCAGCTGGTGGGAGCCACCGGCGGCTTTATCTCCCGGCCGTTTATAGTCCGCAACATGCTGGCCGGATTGCTGGCCGGTGCAGTGGCCTCGGGGCTGCTTGCGGCGGTGCTTGCTGGAGCTCCGCATGCGGGCATGGAAATCATAGCCTCCTTTATCAGCTGGCCGATGTTCGGCATCATCTCGGCGTCGCTGATAATTATCGGTATGCTGATATGTGCGGTGGCCGCCTGGATATCCACATCCCGATATCTTCACAAGGATTACGGCGAGCTTTTCAAATGACGTAGGCCCGATGCCCCCGGCCCGCTTTGCTCCGAAACGCATCTGGGAGTCTTAAGACTCAATAAATCAATCAAAATTCCGTTACTAATAAACGAACCCATATCATCACAACTACAGCTAATGGCTCAGTTAAACGATATCTTGGCGACAAAAACCGCCACACGCCCGGATAAATCCGGACTTAAAAAGGTCAGCGCATCGCAACGGCCGTTTTCTCGAATCAACTATATAATGATGGGCGCATGTCTGGTGCTGATTATCCTGGGCTTTGTGCTCATGAGCGGCCCCGGAAGCAGTGTGGAGGGCGGTTTCAATCCCGACATCTTCAGCACACGCCGCATAGTGGTGGGCCCGCTATTGTCATTCCTCGGATTTTTGCTGATGGCTCCGGCCATCCTTTACAGTCCTGCATCGCGCCGCACGGAAGAAGAAAATCCGTCTGCACAAAACGATTGATATATGGAATGGTTTGACGCGTTTATTTTAGGGCTGGTGCAGGGTCTGGCCGAATACCTGCCCATAAGCAGCAGCGGACATCTCGAGATATTCCGGGAGATACTCGGCATAGATCTCCCCTCGGATGAGATCCTGCAGTTTGATCTGATCGTACACGCCGCCACGGTGTGCTCCACCATTGTAATTCTATGGCCGATGTTTTCGCGGCTATGCAAGAGTTTCTTCACATTCCGCAGAGACGCTGACTTTTACTATGTGTGCAAGATTCTTCTGAGCTGTATCCCGGTGGGCATAGTAGGCGTTTTCTTTAAGGATCAAGTGGAATCATTCTTTGGGAATGGTCTGACGGTAGTGGGCATTTGTCTGTGCATCACCGCGTTGCTTCTCTGTTTTGCCCATTTCAGCGACAGGCTTCCATCAGGGCGGATGCTTCCGGCATCGCGCGGTCGCGACATCACCTGGCTTGATTCTCTGGTGATCGGATGCGCTCAGGCGGTGGCGGTGCTCCCCGGCCTCAGCCGGTCCGGCACCACGATAGCCACGGGCATACTCATAGGCGACAAACGCGAAAAGGTAGCCTCTTTTTCCTTCCTGATGGTCATAATCCCAATTTTGGGAGAGGCGCTGCTCGACGTAAAGGATATCGTAAGTGCCGACAGCACCGCGGCCAACATATCGGCCGTTAGTCTGCTGATAGGGTTCGTGACCAGTTTTGCCGTGGGATGCGCGGCCTGCAAATGGATGCTCGCCCTTGTGAAGAAAGGAAAACTTGTATGGTTTGCCATATACTGTGTGCTGATGGGAATCATCTGCCTGTTATGGCACTGAGGAATTCAATAAAAGATCTGACCGTGAAATGCCGACGAAAGGCGTTTTAGAAAGAAGAATTCAGAACCAATCCCCAGAGATAATGGATTTTATCACCGGAGAAATTATAAAAATCGACAAACCCTACGGCTGGACATCGTTTGATGCGGTGAAGCGTCTGAGAGGCGCGTTGCAAAGGAGGCTCGGTCTTAAGAAATTCAAGGTGGGCCATGCTGGCACACTCGATCCGCTGGCTACGGGCGTGCTGATAGTGTGTACCGGCCGGTCCACGCGCAGTATCGACACGCTGCAGGCCGGAGAAAAGGAATATGTGGCCACACTCAGGCTGGGAGCCACCACTCCCAGTTACGATCTTGAGACTGAAATCGATGCCACTTACCCCACGGATCACATCACCCTCGATATGGTGAAAGAAGTTTTGCCCCGCTTTGTGGGCAGCGTGATGCAGGTACCTCCGATATATTCCGCGGTGAAGGTAGACGGCAAACGGGCCTACAAATTCGCCCGTAAGGGCAAGGAAGTGGAATTGAAAGCCAAATCCCTTGAGATACCGGAGATCGAAGTGGTAAGCTTCGAAGGCAATGATCTTACACTTCGCATAGTCTGCAGCAAAGGAACATATATCCGGGCCCTTGCCCGCGACATAGGACAGGCCCTTGGGAGCGGCGCGCATCTCATTGCATTGCGGCGTACACGTGTAGGGGATGTCAATATTCAGGATTGCCTCACTGTGGATGAGGCCCTACAGATGATTGGGGAATGTGAACTCACATTTCCGGAAGATTATCGCCTTCCCCAGGAGAGGACGGCGCTCTTGTCTAACGAGCGAAAACCTGAAATGAAGTGATTTGGAGTCCGCCTCATAAACATTTCTTAAGTTTTCGTAAAAAGGTTAATTCACTTCAATATGAAACTCTCTCAGTTTAAATTCAAATTACCCGAGGAGCTGATAGCTCAGTATCCGTCTGAGAATCGCGACGAATGTCGCATGATGTTGGTGAATGCGCGCGACGGCAGCATTTCCCATCTCACATTTAAGGAAATCATCAATTACTTCGACGAAGGCGACGTGATGGTTTTCAACGATACCAAAGTGTTTCCCGCCCGTCTCTACGGCAACAAGGAGAAGACCGGGGCATGTATAGAAGTGTTTTTGCTACGCGAACTGAATGCCGAAAACAAATTCTGGGACGTCCTTGTGGAGCCCGCACGCAAAATACGCATCGGCAATAAACTCTACTTCGGCGAAGATGATTCGATGGTGGCCGAAGTGATTGATAATACCACCTCCCGCGGTCGCACCCTGCGATTTCTCTATGAAGGCGATCACGAAGAATTTAAAGATGTGCTGTACTCCATGGGCTTCCCGCCGCTTCCGGAATATATCCGCCGCAAGCCCGAACCCGAGGATACCGAGCGCTATCAGACCATATATGCCCGCAAGGAGGGAGCCGTGATGGCTCCGGCTGCCGGCATGCACTTCAGCCGCGAACTGATGAAGCGTCTTGAGATAAAGGGAGTGGAACGCGGATTCCTTACCCTCCACAGCGGCCGCGGTAATTTCCGCATGATCGATGTGGAAGACCTTACCAAGCACCGTATGGATTCCGAGGAGATGATAATCGACGAGGATCTGGTGGAACTGGTCAACAATGCCCATGACGCCGGCAAACGTATCTGCGCCGTGGGCACATCCACGATGCGTGCCCTTGCCTCCGCCGTATGTATGAACGGACACCTCATGACATATGAGGGATGGACCAACCGCTTTATCTTTCCGCCCTACGATTTCACAGTGTGCAACGCCATGGTCTCCAACTTCCATATGCCCTACAGCACCATGCTTATGATGGTGGCGGCCTTTGGAGGCTATGACCTCGTGATGAAGGCATATGCCGAGGCTATCAAGGAAGGCTACAAGTTCGGAGCCTACGGCGACGCCATGCTGATACTCCGCTGATTTCCCAAGATGAGAATCCTGTTTCTTATCAGATGGTTTCCGCAATACGGGGGAGTGGAGAGGATCTCCGCTCTCTTGGCCAATGAATTGGCCAGACGTGGGTGGCAACCATATATTTATGCGGCAAAGGGCAATGCCAACGCCGACACGTTTGTCCTTGACGAAAGAGTCACCGTGAAAATAGAGGGAGATCGCCTTGATCCGGAGGCGGCCGCCGCCTACGTGGCCGCTCAGAAAATCGATGTGGTCGTGAATCAGGTGCCCTACATCACAGAAATTCCGGTGATTGATGCCGTAAAGAGCCGTACGGGAGTGCCTGTGGTGAGCGTGATCCACATGGACCCCCGCAACCATTATGAGATGGGAAGGCCCATGCGCGAAAATTCCACGCCTTTCTCGTATGTGCTTAAGAAAATAGGCTGGCCATTGTATAAAATATGGAGCCTGCGTCGCGTGAAGCGGATGAATCTCCATTATATATCGGTGTCGGACGTGATGATGATGCTCTCTCCGGCATATGTGCCGGCCTACGGCACACTGCACGGTATGACGGCTGATCAGATTCAGAAAAAGATAAAATCCATACCCAATTTCCTGCCGGACGAAAGCTATGTGGAGGAAACGAAGCGGGAGGAATTGCTTAGCGGCAAACGGAAGGAAATAATCTTTGTAGGGCGCGTCACGGAGCATCAGAAACGGATATCGCGACTGCTGCGCATCTGGGAGAAGTTCGCGCCCTACCATCCGGAATGGAATCTTACGCTTGTGGGCGACGGTAATTCTATGGAAAAGAGTCGGCGCTACGTCTCCGGGCATGGCATAGAGAGAATATCTTTCGAAGGATTTCGCGACGATGTGCGCGGTTATTATCGGCGCGCGTCGGTGTTTGTGCTGGTGTCGGACAGCGAAGGCTTCCCCATGTCGCAGATCGAAGCTATGCGGGAAGGATGCGTCAGCGTGTGCTACGACTCCTATCTGGCTCTTGAGGATATCGTTAGCGACGGAGTGGAGGGCTTCAACATTCCATTTGAGGATGAAGAAAGGTTTCTGGCCGCACTTCATCAGCTTGCAAATGATGAGGAGATGCTCCGAAGGATGCAGAAATCCGCTATGGAAAAGGCGGCAAAGTATTGTGCATCAGCCGTCGTGCCTATGTGGGAAGAGGTGCTGAAAAATTTGGCGCAAAAAAAAGATTAATTGTCTCGCGACAACTAATCCTCTAACCTTAAATCTAATACCATGAAAAACACGTGCAAAGGTAATATCATAGAATAAAAAAAGCAAATTTTTGGCGTTAAAAATTCTGTCAAAAGAGATAAATTTTGTAAAAATTTGAAAGTTTTAAAGAAGATTTAGAAAGTTTTTCTATCAAATTGATATTTGGATAAGACGGATTAAGAAGGAGAGAGGGCTTAATTTTGAGTTTTTATGAAGGGGGATGGGCAAATTCTGGCAATTTGACAAAATGACAAATTGACAAGATGGAAATCGTAAAAAAAGCTAACGGAGAAACCGGAAAGGGAAAAAAGTAAAGAAAGAAGAGGCCGTAAAGAAAATGGAGATGGGATTGTAAATGAATTCTTTCCGTGAAAAAGGGATAATAAAAGAAAAGCGGCCGCTGAATCAAGGCGGCCGCTTATATAGGATCATACCGGAGATGGAAGCATACTTGGATTTCTCCTCTAGGTATATTAGAGATTATATGTATGTATCAATTTTAAATACAGACTTGTATATAAAGGGTAATGCTTTGAAAGCACACAAATTCAGCGATTCTAAAATTTATACGTTATCTTCCAGACGCTGGAAGTGCTGATAAGGATGTGCGCATGCCGGGCATTTGGCGGGAGGCGTCACGCCCTCATATACGTATCCGCATACAAGGCATTGCCATTTGATGGGCTTGCCGTCTTCGCTTTTCCAGACTGTACCGTTCTCGATACGCTCCCTCATCTTGTTGAAACGGGCCTCGTGGTGCGATTCGATTGTGGCGATGGCTGCGAAGCGGGTCGCGATTTCGTCGAATCCCTCTTCTTTGGCAATCTTTGCGGCTTCCACATATGCGTCCACGCCTTCTCTTTGCTCTTCGGAAGCGGCGATCTTGAGATTGTTGACGGTATTGTCCATAACGCCCAGATCCACACCTACCGGAGCCGGCGTGATGGCGTTTTCCTGCAGATATTTCAGAAATATCTTGGCATGGCGGAGTTCGTTGGCGGCAGTCTCCTGAAATATGTTGGCATACTGGAAGTAGTTTTCTTTCTGGGCCTGCTGGCCATAGAAAGTGTAACGGGTCACGGCTGTGGATTCTGCTACGTAAGAGTTGGCAAGAATTTTTTCGGTTTTAGTGCCTTTAAGGCTTTTCTGGTCTGACATAGTATTATTTATTTAAATTGTTATTAAATTTGCAGCCATGGGAAGCATCCGGCCCATGCCGGGGATGCTTCTTCCGTTGGCCATAGGGTTATATACATTATCTTCTATTTTGAATAACAATACAGTGCTTGAATAGTTCTTACAGATGCAGGAAAAACTCAACGGAATCGTAATCGACATAATCCGGCATAATGACCGATACAACGTGGTGACGCTCTACACGCGCAGCCGCGGACGCCTTTCTTTTCTTTCACCCGTAGGCAAGGGCAGAAACGCGTCTCTCAGAGCCGCAAGGATAGCACCGCTGGCATGGCTGGATGCGGAGGTGAATTTCAAGGGTGGCAGAGAACTCCAGATTCTCTCGAATATCTCTCTGCATCGGGTATGGCACTCGTTGTATTTCGATCCAGTGAAAAGTGCGCTCACCCTTTTTGTAAGCGAGTTTCTCAACCGGTTGATGCGCACCTCTTCTCCGGACAGTGCCGCGTTCAGCGATATTGCGGCATATGTTGAAGCCCTCGACACGGCCGGAGGCAGTGTGGCGAATTATCACATACTTTTTCTCATCACGATGATGGACAGCATGGGCATAAGGCCGCATGTGGATTCCGAGGGCGGTTGGTTTGATATGCGAGCGGGAGAATTCACGGAATTTCGCCCTGCGCATCCCGATTATCTCGCCCCGCAGGATACTGAAGCCATGAAGCATCTGCTTCGTATGAACTCTCGCAATGAGAGCAGATTCCGCCTAAGCGGCTCGGAGCGTACGGCCATACTTCGCAGGCTCTTGCAATACTATGAGATTCATCTACCTGGGGCCGGACGCCTAAAATCCCTTTTAGTGCTCCGCGATGTATTCTCCAACGGATAAAAGAGGAGAGTTTAGAGTCGAGAGATGTTTATAGGTTAGAGTCGAGAGTTTAGAGTCGAGAGTCGAGAGATGTTTTATAACAATAAACATCTCTCGACTCTCGACTCTAAACTCTCGGCTATTCTTATACCGCTATTTTGTATGAGCGGTTTCCGCACACTATAATGTAGACGCCGTGAGACAAGGTGTGGTTGTGGCTTGCGTCGCGACTTATGACTTTGCCGTCGATGGTGCAGATGGAGAAATTGCCCTGGATTTCATCACTGTTTACAATCAGAGTGTTGCCTTCAATGCGGAAGGGAGGGGCCACATCTGTTTGAATGGAATCCACCGAATTCTCCGCTGCGAAGTCATACTCCTCGATGTTTATAAATAGTTCCCAGAAGGTGGCTTCGCTGTATTTCGATTTGGATCCTTTGGGCACGTAAAGCACCGTGTAGTAGTTATAGAGATAATCCAGAAAATCTTCGGGATCCGTAATGATTACTTCCGGTGGTTCCGGAGCCTGGATGTAAATGCTTTCCAAGGTGGGAATCCTATCAACATCTAAATAAGACCTCCGTACTGAATAATATATAGAATTGTAGGCAATTTGCTTCAGATTTTTGCCAAACCGGATTTCTTTCAAGTCCGATGTATAGAATGCATATTCTGGGATAGAAGTGATGCCTTCTCCTATGGATGCGAATTCCAAATTAGTGTTGCGGAAACAACCCTTTCCCAATTCCGTGACATTATCGGGAACTGTAAGCTGGGTAATGCGTGTGTTGTAAAAACTGTTGTTTCCTATTTTCGTGACGCTATTGGGAATTGTCAGTTCGGCAATATTCGTGTTGAAAAAACTGTTGTTTCCTATTTCCGTGACGCTATTGGGAATTGTCAGTTCGGCAATACGTGTGGAGCTAAAGCATTCGTCTTCTATTTTCGTGACGCTATTGGGAATGGTTATCTCAGTAATACTTGTGTTGAGAAAGCATGCGGCCCCTATTTCCTTGACGCTGTTGGGGATTGTCACCTTAGTAAGTTTTGAATTGTAGAAGGCCCCCATCCCTAATTTGGAAACGCCGTCAGGAATCGATACCTCGGTAATACCCGATCCGGTGAATGCAAGTGTGCCGATAGTCTCCAAGGATGAGGGTAGGGAGATGCCGGTAAGCGGCATGTTGGCAAAGGCTCCGTCGGCTATATCTTTCACTCCTTCGGTAAGAGGGATATGTGTGATAATGCCGTTATTATCATAGATAGGTTTGTTGAGATTGAAGGGGTTGTTGTAACTATAATAATATTTAAGATAATAAGGGAAATTGGAGTCATATTCGGGACTGTGTTTTATCTCGGTGAGTTTGGAGGATTCGGCCCAACTGTTAAAATCATTTATTACAACTTTCAAGACTCTGAATCCCTTGAATGCGTCTGCTCCAATTTTTTTAGGTATACTTCCTTCGAAGATCAGATGCTCAACCTCCCAGTTCATGAATGCCGAAGGATATATCTCATCGATCCCGGAAGGTACTCTTAGTTCATAATCACAAGTCTGGTCTTTTACAATGACCTTGATATCAGGGTGTGAATAAAGAGGATTGCCAATGTATGCATAGGAATAAAATCCTTTTCCTTCGGGCTTGACCTCTTCATAATTCATTTTGATCCGGAGCCATGCTTGAAGATTGTCGATGGTAATGGTCTTCAATGAAGAAGCTTTGGTCCAATCTGTCAAAAACAGCTTGATGGTAGGAGGAAGGGTTAACGATTCGAAATAGGGATGTGTTTTGAATCCTAAAGTGGTCACCGTATATGTGGTACCTTCCGCACTAACGTATGCGGGGATGTCGATATCCTTTCGATATATCGGCACTTCGGCAAGCGTGGCTTCTCCTTTCACCGGCGTGTCAAGGAAAAAGGTCAATCCATCCGATTCCAGGGCAACCGGATCGGGAGAGGGTGCATAGATATCGAAATTGGAGAAATCGATTTCCTCGATATTTTCAAATATCTTCCAGTCGCTGTCAAGATATGATGTTTTTGCACCGACGGGTACATACAGAGTGCCCAACAATACAGTTTCTTCATCGAATACTCTTTCTCCTATAAAAGAAGGTGGCACATCCGACATGGCATAGATTCGGCGTATTTTCTTACATCCATCAAAGGCTGAAGAATAAATGTCCCTAACCCCCACTCCGAGCACCAACTTGCCAAGGTTGCTGCAATTCAGGAATGCGTCCTTTCCGATGTATTTCACTGCATTGCCTATAATCACACTTGTGAGGATCCTGAAGTTTTTAAACTCCTCATCATATATTTCCGTGAATATACCATCGGGCACCACAATCGCGGTGGTCGGCTTGGAATCAACAATAAGGGATTCGATATTTTCATTGAAGAGACTTGTCCGAGGATGTCTTTCGAACCATTTTTCAAAAGAAGGAAGAATTAATTCCCGGATATTGGAATCCTCATAAAAGGAATCTGATGCAATCAAAGCCGGCACTTCCTTAAAATCGAGAGTAGAGAGATTGGTCAGCCCCGCAAAGGCACCTTGGCCTATCACGGCTCCATCCTGAGTAAAAGAAAGTTGATTCGTCACTTCGTTACCGTTGATGCTCAGACTGTGAGCATAGTAGATTGGGTTGGTGTAGGTGACTGAATATTCCTTCGGGCCCCAGAAATATGTATCCGCATCTTTGACATATTGTCTTATGCTGAGCCAATCTTCCTTCTTAAATGAGTTGGCACTCCAGCTCCAGATATAGTCGATATTAACCTTTTCCAGACGATAGCATTTCTCAAAAGAACTCACCCCGACCTTGGTGACGTTGCCCTTTACATCCAGAGATTTAATGAATGTGGCATTATAGAATGCACCATCCTTTATTTCAGTGATGTCTTCCGGGATTACAATGTCTGTGGCGAGTTTGCCGTCTACATATAATTTAGCCCCTGCCTTGATGGGATTGCAGTAGATGTTGATATCGGAATATATGTAGGATTTGTCGTATGATATTGTAGTGCCGTTTTTTGGCGGGAATGAGATATTAAGCCATGTCCGGATATCCGGCACGTTTATTCTTTCGATCCTAATCCATTCCCATTCTCCTTCAAACCGTTTAATGGTAGAGGGGAGCGTGAGAGAATTGACCTCGCGGTTTCCTTGAGGCAGGGAAATGGAAACGACGGAGTATCGGTTGCCGTTATGTTCCACGTATTCAGGGATGATGATGTCGTCATACTTGGTCCACTCCTTATCGCTGCCTGTGAAAGCAGCTTCATAAGGTTCGGTTTGGCTCAATATAAAATTCAGATTATCCCGTGAGTAGAGATTCTGAGCAGATACATTCGAAGAAAAAAGTATACACGTTAATGCCACTAATGCAATGGTGAGTTTTATTATTTTACCCATAGGATAGAGAATATAAAGTATTAAGAACGGAGATAGATCGATATTAGTTTTTTAGACTGCATAGGTATAAAATATTCCTAATTTTTTAACGATATATAGAATGTATTATTGTCTTGTCTGCTCATTTATCTTTTCCCATTTGAAAATCAGATATCCGCCGGGAGACAAGAGACGGTTAATAGTTCCTCCTTCTTTTAGGGAATCGGGTTGATATATTCCATTGGTTTGAGCAATATTATTGATTTCAACCTGAGTGAGTTCATAGATATTATACCCTTTGTTGAAAGTGAGTTCTATATTTTGATAATTAAGTGGATCATGGTTTACCAAAACCAAAAAGTCTCCCCCATTCTGGAAATGAGAAATCAAGACTCCCATATCTGAAGATTTCAACGCTATAAGAGGTCCGATTGCTGATTCGAATTTTGATATTTTTACCGAACTCTTTGTAACATTTGGAGTTTCAAAATTCTTAAAAAATTCGGATCCGGTGTGAACACACGCTACGCTTTTACCTCCAAGGAAGATGTATTCATAGGTTTTGATCTCCTGAATAACTTTCTGTGCAGCATACCAGGCAGGGGTTTTCTTTCCGTTTAGATCAATAAGTGCACCTAAGAATGTCTCATTTTTTGAGTTATTGGTGGTGGCGAATGCCCAGAACACTATACCTTGCGCACCATAAGCCAATGCGGTAAATGCCTCATATCTCAAATAGGCAACAGTGGCATTAGGAGACTTTAAAGATTTACTGAAATATCCGGTGCTCTGACAATATGCCCAGAAGGGACGATTGTGAGTTGAACTCATCTGCCTATATAATTCAAAATCAAAGTAGAACTCCAAATATTGAATATTGAATTTTCCATTCAAATAGGTTTTTATGGGGTAGATGTCATAAGAGTATACTCCCGGTTGGAGTTTCTCTTGAAAGTCTTCAACTATAGATTCATATTTAGAGCCTTCCCCTCCTACTAAGTTGATGTATAGCAAATGCTGAGGATCTTCTTCATATATATAATCACAATAGGTCTTAAGACGATCAAAATTATCCTTGGAGGGTTCATCAACCACATACCAACCACCCAGATGAAGTTTGTTCTTGTATCTCTTGACAAACTCTTTACACATCATTTCCTCTAAGACAGGGATAAGTTCTTTATTGTCACAATATCCTTTAATGGTTTCGAGTATGGTAGAGGGTGTAGTTGATGAGAATAATTGCCAGCTATGAGGCAGAAACATCAATTCTGTTCCTGTCAGAAGATTGAAGATCTCATCGAAAGTAGTGTAGTAACTGTTCTTGTAATTAGTACAGGGGTTTTCGATATCAAACTTACCGTTATCGCAACCTGGGTTTAAATCATACACCCTATCCATTACGGCATTAAAACCACATTCCTGCACAAGTAAGAAATCGGCTGCAGAGGGTTTAATAAGTTGTCTAAAGGGGGTTATTGCAATAATTGGAAGTCTTCCCGGTGTGGGTGAATAGTAAGGATGATTCTCCGATTTATTCATAGTTATATTATTTTTAAAATTGATGAAAGAATTTAGATTGGATTTAATATTAATCGATCCAGGTAAATATCATAACGCCGCCGGCTTCTATTGTACAGACTACCCTATTGAGTAGTTTGGTAGTTTCGGTTACATTTAAGGGATTGTTTTGTAATGGCCAAATCAGGGATACATTCATTTGCTTAATAAGATCCAAAGAAATATTTTGACTGTTGATAACATCATGGTTTACTATTACTAAGTAGTTATGAAACTTATTTCTAAGGAAAGATATTAAGATACCAGAATCTTCTGATTGGATGTTTTCCAATGCACCCATGCGTTGAAATACGTTGTTGTTTGTGCTTTTGAAATAGGGATCGGCTCCCGTATGACGAATTTCAACTACCTCTGCACCTAAAAAGACAGTGGCCAAATTCAGAATTTCACTATTCACAAGTTGAGCATTGTACCACGCCGCTGTCTTAACTGACTTACTATTGACAAGTCCATTTGCACCAGTTACTGAGATTTGCCCACTGTAAACGGGAGCATAACGGTCGTATACTATTGCTTGTGCACCATATGCAAGAGCAGAGAATGCTTGAAACCTAAGAAAAGGGATTGTTGGGAAGGGCGTAGACCAACTCCCGGATAGTTCTATTGTGTTATAATATGAGTTACAGTACCCATAGAATACGCTTCGAGTGCTTATAGCTCTGTCAGACATCAACTTTAAGATGTCATAGTATCTTTCATAATCTACTTTAACAACACCGTTTTTTCGTAGTATGGGATTAAAAAACGACGCCCATATTGAAGGTTTGTAATCCGATTGGACATGAATGATAAATCCTTTCATCCTATAATCCAATTTCTCATCCTCAGTCATTTTCTCGTATTTCTCGTTGCTTGGGTATGAGGAAGTTTGACAAATACCCATAGTATTGTTCGCCATATTATTCGATATATCCATATATATGGAATGACTTATCCCATCATCAGTTCCTTGTAAAAAGTTTTTGTACTGAGGCAGTAAATCATTTAACATCTCCATGGTAAGACCTGATTGGAATAGCCAGCCACCCAGATGTCTTCTGGAATTAAAGGAATTTCTAAGAATGGTGACATCTAAGGATGATGTTTCTGACATGTCGGACCAACCCGTAATGACGTTTAGATTCAGATTGGCGTTTTCAATTGCATTCAGAAGACGTGTTATTTCAGAGAATTCACGAGATCCTTTGCCTAAAGAATAGATTACGGTATTGAAACCACAATCGGACACATCACGTAAGCGTTGTGCGATATTTTCATCTGTCAAAGAATCATTATAGTTATATGGATTCAGAGCAATGATTGGAAACTGTCTTGGGGTGGGAGAATGGTATGGATATTGTTCTACGGCATCTGCCTCAATCATTGCTTTTATAGAGTACTCACAACTGCCGTTGGTGATTTCCTCTGTCTTTGGCTTGTTTGTAGTTTTGTCAGATATCATAGTGTAAGAATGAATTAAAGTCAGTGGTAGAATAACATATGAATCGTGCATAAAGTTTATGGAAAGGCGAGAGTCGAGAGAAGTTTTACAACTATGGACTTCTCTCGACTCTCGACTCTAAACTCTCCTCTATTCTTATACCGCTATTTTGTAGGAGCGGTTTCCGCACACCACGATGTAGATGCCGTGAGTCAGGGTGTGGCTGCGAGTTGCGTCGCGACTTATGACTTTGCCGTCGATGGAGCAGATGGAGAAATTACCATGAATTTCTTCTTTATCAATCACCAGAGTGTTGCCGATGAGATGAAAGGGAGGAGCGGATTCTCTTTCAAGAGCATCAACTCCGGAGTATTCTACTTCTACAATATTCTTGAACAGACTCCAATATGGTGCTTCGCTGTATTTTGAAGTACAACCTTTGGGCACGTAAAGCACGGTGTAGTAGTTGTCGGCGAAATTTAAGAAATCATAAATATTGGAAACGACAACTTTGGGAGGTGCAGGAGCTTCAATATATATGCTTTCCAGAGAGGGTTTGGTCGAAGATGGATCTGTACTTTGGTCATTTTTTTTCAATGGGTAATACAAGGAGTTGTCGGCAATTTCAGATACATTCTTCCCCAAATGAATTTCTTTAAGCGTTTTAGTGCTAAGGGCATACTCAGGAATGGTTGAGATGCCGTTGCCCACGGAGATGTATTCTAAAGGGGCATTCATAAAGCATCCTTCGCCCATGGCGGTGACATTGTCGGGAATTGATATCCGACTCAGAGAAGTATTGAAAAATGCGAGTTTGCCGATGCTCTCTAAAGAGGTGGGGAGAGTAATACTTGTCACTGCCATGTTGGCAAATGCGCCATCTGCAATTTGTTTTACTCCTCCCGAAAGCTCAATGTCGGAGGTCATACCCGTTTCATTATAGATTGGAGTATCAAGGTTGAAAGGAGTGTTAAGGGTATAGCTGTATGCCGGAAAGGCGTTGATGGCAAGAAAAGGATTGTCTGAGTCAAAGATGTAGCGGACATCACTGATTTTTGAAGATTCTGCCCAACTGTCAATGTCATTAATGACAATCTTGGATACTTCAAATCCGGTGAATGCATCTCTGCCTATTTTGTGAGGGACATCGTCTTCAAAAACTAGATCTTTAACCCTCCAATTCATGAATGAAGAAGGCTTGATTTCCTCTATCCCTGACGGGATGGTAAGCTTATAGTCGCCAGGCTCGGACATCTGGTCGGAGACGATTACGTTGATATCCTTGAAGTAGTAGAGTGGATTGCCGGTATAGGCGTATGTGTAGATTTCGGAGAGTTGTCCGGGAGATTGTATCTCCGATTTCATATCAATCTGCATCCATGAACGAAGGTCGTCAACGGTTATTGTTTTTAAGGAGGATGCTTCTGTCCAGTCAGCGTTGGAGCATGTAATGGTATTTGGCAGCGAAACGTATTCTAAATAAGGACTTGCCTTGAACTTAAGGGTGGTAACCTTATAAGTGACGCCATCTTTTGTCACTACTGAAGGAATTGTCACATCTTTTCTGAAGGTAGGCACTTCTTTCAATGTGGCCTGTCTCTGAGTAGGGGTGTTAAGTAAATATGACAAGCCATCGGCTTCTGCAAAATCAGTCTCCTCTTCCTGAGGATATAATTCCATTTTAGAGAAGTCCACCTCCTCAATTCTGTCGAAAATTTTCCAATCACTGTATGCGTAAGCTAATGAGGAGCCTATCGGCACGTAGAGAGTGGCGTAAGAGAAAGCTTCCTGATTGAAATGATAACTGCCGTTAAGGGCAGGGGGCACTTTGGAGAGAGAATACACAGCCCGAAGGCGTGTACAGTCCGCGAACGCTTTTGCTTCGATAACCTGCATCCCGCTTCCGAGAATCAATTTGTTAAGATTGTCGCAACCTTGGAAAGCAGCTTCTCCGATTGACCTTACTTTGTCGCCGATGGCGGCTTGCGAGATAATTCTAAAGTTTTTGAATTCTGCGGGATGAATATCCGTTGCGATCCCGTTAGGTATGATCAAAGCATCGGTCCATTTGGAATCTACGGTGAGAGAACTAATGTTCTCATTAAATATACTTACGGGAGGATTCACTTGAAACCATTCCTTGTAAGAGGGCAGTCGCAGATATCTGACATTGCTTTGGTAAAAGGCATCCGGCTCAATTGCCTTGGGTGTTTTCTTAAAATCAAGCGTGGAGAGATTGGAAATTCCGGCAAGAGCTCCGGCGCCAATGGTCACGCTTTCTTCATCGAAAGTGAGGATATTACCAACTTGCAGACCTTTGATACTGAGCGAATGCGCGTAAAGAGTAGGACTCGTACAGACATCGAAATATTTCTTCGGCCCCCATTCATCACTGCCGGAATCTCCATTGAAGCTAAGCGAGCATTCCCAAGTCCCTTTCAAGAACGTATTGGGTGTCCAGTCCCAGATATGATCAATATTGACTTTCTTCAGATTATTGCACTGCTCGAAGGAGCTCACACCGACTTTGGTCACTTTCCCCTTTACATCTAATGATTCAAGGAAGGTAGCGTTGTAGAACGCGCCTTCTTTTATTTCGGTCACATCTTCCGGAATGATAACATTGGAAGCGAGTCTGCCGTCTACATATAATTCGGCGCCTGCCTTGAAGGGATTGCAGTATATGCTTGTGTCGCAATACTTCTTATCATCCTTGATTACATATGAATCCTTTGGTGGAAACGAAATGTTTAGCCATGTGTGGATGTCTGCCACATTCACTCGATCAATCCTTTCCCATTCCCATTCCCCCTCAAATCTACGGATGGTGGAGGGAAGTGTAAGCTGAGCGATTGAGCGGTTTCCGGGAGGTAGAAAGATGGAGACAACGGGATACTTATTTCCGTTATATTCCACATATGTCGGGATGTTAACATGATCCATATTGCCGTTGAACCCGATAAATGAAGCTTCATAAGGCTCGGTTTGGCTCAACATAAAATTCATGCCATCTTTGACATAAGTATATTGTGCCGAGGCATTGGCAGACAAGATTATGCTGAGCAATACCGTGAATGCCAATGTGCAACTTCTGAAAGTGTTGATGTATTTGTAGAGGTAGGTTTGTTTCATATTATTATCTTGTGAGGCTAAACGAGCATAGGGCAAGTTGGGATATGTATAATTGCTTTTTTTAAAGGACTCTTATAGATTAAACGGTGGGGATGTGCTTTTATTTTTCCCATGGAAGAATTTGACCCTATCTTATAAAAATTATGATAAGTAGTTGATAAAAAATTAATGAACATATAAAACTAATGTCACTAAAATAAGAGTTCTCACTATATCGCCTCTTCGAGGCTCATTTTGCTTATCTTGCCGGTCCCCGGGCTGAAGCCTGGGGTTAACCACGAATATCGCCTCTCCGAGGCGAACTCCGATAATTCTTAATTTAGTGACATTAAAGATAGGGTCTGACCTTCTGATTCGATGAGACGGATTCTTAATCTTTACCTTCGGGTATTCGGTCGGTTTCGATGAGATGGAGCAGGGCGGGAAGGGCCTCGTCTGTGGGAATGTTTTTTCGGATGAGGGTCTTGCCCTTATATATGCTTACACGGCCCGGACCTGCGCCGACATAGCCGTAATCGGCATCGGCCATTTCGCCGGGACCGTTGACCACGCATCCCATCACTCCTATTTTCAGCCCCTTGAGATGAGCCGTGGCTTCCTTCACTTCTTTGAGTGTCTGCTGGAGGTCAAACAGGGTGCGACCGCAACTCGGACAGGAGATGTATTCTGTGCGAGTGAAGCGAAGGCGGGCGGCCTGCAATAGGCATAGAGAGATGCTGTCGAGCTCTTCTTTGCTCAGAGATGGTGCGTCCAGCCATATGCCGGAGGCGTATCCGTTGAGAAGGAGGGCTCCGAAATCTGCCCCGGCCTTCACTTCCACCGTCTGTTTGTCGGCATCACAATATTGCAGGCGAACGATTATCGGGCTGCGGCCTCCGGCTTCGATATATCTTTCTATCCATGATGCTATGGCTCCCGGACGATTGGCGTTGGCAGTGGTGAGGATTATGGGCATCGTGTCGTCAATTACCGTTGGCTCGTCTTCAGCCGATGCAAATCTTGCGTGGATGGATAGCCTTTCCGCGGAGATGTCGGCTCCCACTGCCATCGGGAATGCTCCGGGAGCGATTTCGAGCTTTGGGGAAAGAGGATTGAGAAGATCTCTGGATGGGAAGGGAGCCTCTTTGGCAGGCACAGGAACGGGGGAGTGGCCCTCACGCGATGTGATGTAGTCTCGGAGCAGCCGGGCCACGGGGATCTCTCTTTCGGGGTCTTCACTCAATGATACACGAATCGTATCTCCCAAACCTTCGGAGAGAAGAGTGCCTATGCCTACGGCGCTCTTCACTCGTCCGTCTTCGCCGTCGCCAGCTTCGGTCACTCCCAAATGCAGCGGAAAATTCATCCCTTCTGCATCCATGGTGCTGGCAAGAAGACGCACTGTCTCCACCATCACTGCCGTATTGCTCGATTTGATGGATATGACGATGTCGTTGAAGTCCATTCCTCTGAAAATCCGCAAATATTCCATCACGGATTCTACCATGCCGGGGGCGGTGTCGCCGTAGCGACTCATGATTCTGTCGGAGAGCGATCCATGGTTCACGCCCAGTCGAATGGCTGTGTGATGCTCGCGGCAAAGCTCAATCAAGGGTTTCACCGCATTGCGGATCTTGTCTATTTCAGCCGTATACTCTTCATCTGTGAAATCAAGTTTCTTGAACGTACGGGCCGGATCGGCAAAGTTTCCGGGATTGATACGCACGCCCTCACATGTGGTGGCCGCCATGAGAGCCGCGCGGGGATTGAAATGCACGTCCGCCACCAAGGGCACGTCTTCACCCAGTTCTTTTATCCGTTGACTTATCCGCAGCATGTTGGCGGCCTCGCGTTCGCCCTGCGTGGTAAGACGTACGATTTCTCCACCTTCACGCACTATTCTGATGGCTTGGAGGGCACTCCCTTCCGTGTCCATGGTGGACGTATTGGTCATGGATTGGAGCACGATGGGATTTCCCCCTCCGATTATTGCTTTGCCCACCGCCACTTCGCGTGTGGGGCGTCTGAAATAGTTGTATATCATTTTGTAAGGTAGTCTATGAAATTTTGCCGGATTATGAGACCGGGTCTAAATCAATGAATGAAGCCGAGCAGGTATACGCTGAGAAATCCCACCGCGTATCCTGCGAGTACCTGTGCGAGTGTGTGGCGTCCGAGCCATATACGGGCGCTTCCAAGCAGCCCGGCAGCCAGCACCGTGCCCAGCATCCACCAGGTGAGATCACAGCAAGGGTAGCCTACGCGGTTTATCACCAGAAGCATGGCGGCCACTCCGGCTATGGCTGCTGCGTGGGCTGAGATCTTCCAGCGGAAATTGATCAGCATGTTGATCAGGGCGGCAAGGGCTCCTCCGGCGTAAAACAGACACATCCACAACGGCGCGCCCTTGAAATGGAAGAATACTGCCGTGCCCATATAGCTTATTATCATGATGATATAAGGGATGAGGCGTTCCTGACGCCCGTTGAGCCCTACGTCCTGCACTATTCCCATCGCTTTGAGAATGAATACAAGAAGCATCGGAAGCACTGCATTGAATCCAAACACGATGAGCGTAAACACCGCTTTTGTGCTGTGGGAGGCAATGTGGAGAGACGAAAGACCGAAAATCATCATCGTGGCATAGACCGACACCAGCATCGGCACGAGAATCCAAGAGATGATGTTGCAGCAGCGGGTGACAAACTTTTCGCCTTCCGTAGGCATTTCGTCAAATCGCGGAGATTGGGGCCTCGCGCAGGGATGAGTCTCACTTTTTGCTTCCCCGCAACTTTTCAAAGATTCCGTTTCTGTATCTACATGGGAATCTGCGGAGGGAGAGACTCCATGCTCCTCCTCAGGCTCATTGCCGGGCGTATATGGATAATAGTCGCTTTTATCTATTTTCATTGGTCAGCTTCAGGTGAATGGCATTATATACTGTTACACTAATAACGATACTGCCGACCGGTTGGTTCTCAACGGTGAAGCAGCGAGATGAATCGTGACGGCACGGGGAGTTCGAAGTTCATGTCGCGCCGGGTGACGGGATGAGCGAAGCGAAGAGTGCGGGCATGAAGGGCCAGACGGTTAATCGGGCTGGCCTTGGCTCCGTATTTGCGGTCGCCGACTATAGGATGGCCCAAATCCTTTGCGTGGACACGTATCTGGTTTTTGCGCCCCGTGTCGAGTTCGAATTCCACGAGGGAATAACCTCCTCCACGTTTGAGCACGCGGTAACGGGTCACGGCTGTCTTTCCCAGCAGAGGATCCGGCGTGGAATATACTTCAAACCGGGAAGTTTCCTCAAGGTTGCTGCGCACCATGCCGTTTTCTTCTTCCATCACCCCTTCGCATACGGCCACATAGCGTCTGCTGAGCACCATATTGTTCCAGTTGTGCTGCATGGCGGTCTGGGCCTCCATGTTTTTCGCAAACATCATCAGCCCGGAAGTGGCACGGTCCAGTCGGTGCACCACAAAGATCTTGTTGGCCGGATGCTGCTTCTTGACGTAGTCTTTGAGGATGCTGTAGGCAGTCTCCTCTTTTTTCTGCGAACCTGTGGCCACCGACAGAAGTCCGTAGCCTTTGTTCACTACGATTATATCGTCGTCTTCATACACAATCTTAAGCCGCGGATGGCTGAACACCACAAACGGACGCGTCTTGTTAAACTCAACGCAGTCGCCCGGCTTTATCGGATGGTTGAACTGAGTTGTCACCACCCCGTTTACCCGGAAATGCCCGAACTTAAGCCAAGTCTTTATGTCACCGCGCTTTGCCTGCGGCATCATAGTGCCTGCGAATTTCATAAGTTCGTCTTCGGCATCCGTATTGTTCCACCAGGCGAATATCCTGTCTTCCTCAAATCTTCGTTTCATAACCGCAAAATTACCAATTTTTTGCGATATATGCAATAAGAGGCTGGAAATCAGAGGGAGCGAAATTGACGTTTGTACTAAATTCGTACTGAATGGGATAATGGTGGCAACTGGTTAGAAATCAATTTGATTTATTTAATATGTGTTAACAATTTTTAATTGCTTTCAGTTGCTCATTTTTTTGCGTTCAAGGGTCACTTTTTGCGATTTTTCGCAACTACATTTTTGAAATTCTCCATTATCCCGCTCTCTTGCGGCTTCTAATATGCAAAGATAGCTCTTTATTTTGGCTTCTACAAGTATCCGGCTGAAGTGTTTTCAAAGTGTTTTTGGGAACGACAGATTTGGGGCTGTTGATGTTCAGTTTCTCATTCCCAGATTTTCAAGTTTCTGCATAATTCTTATCTTTTGGGATGTGTGCCGGACATCGAATGGCTGCGTTGCCGACGATGTGCAGCCGGGGGCTGACTATCATCTTACGGCAGTCGCTGTCATTCCATATCCGGCAGGGTTGTAATCCACGGTGGTAAAGACCGACATATATCCGGCGACTGCGTTGCTCTGCGTCTTGGATAAATGTCCGTCATTACCCTTTGTCGGGATTACGACATAGTTCTTTGATTTAAGTCACGCTATTCTGCTTTTCTTTGTGTGCATTTATATCTTCGGATTTTACACGGTTCTTTTTTGAGAGGTAGGTTTAGTTTTGGGTTGTGATGCCGGACATCGAATGGCTGCGTTGCCGACGATGTGCAGCCTGGGGCTGACTATCATCTTACGGCAGTCGCCGTCATTGCATGTCAGGCAGGGTTGTAATCCACGGTGGTAAAGACCGACATATATCCGGCGACTCCGTTGC
>JAMPGE010000020.1 GCA_023664085.1 Muribaculum sp.
CACGAATCTCGCCTCTCCGAGGCGAACCCCGACAGTTCTTAATTTAGTGACATTATTGTAAATTCTTTCCTGTTATTAATCTTTGGCAATCTTTCAGGTGAATTTTCATCATCTCATCAGCCACGATGCAGGCATCGCTCCCTCTTCGATGAAGGAAATTTCCTCCGAAATCTTACCAAATCTTAACTAAGTAGTTGATAAAAATTAACCGATGTAAATAGTAAAAAAATCTTGAACTATAAAACTTTTTCTTTTTGGCCATTTTGACTCTGTCTCTCAGCCTAATATAATATATTAGGCTTCGCTCCAAAGCCAAACTGTCTCAAAAATAAATAAGTTTTATATGTTCATTAATTTTTATCAGCTACTTACAAGATAAGTTTAGAAAACTTCAATTGTAGGCAAAAGTAGCAAAAAATGAGTTAATGGACAAAAGAAGACATCGATCGGGCACAGTCCGATCGATGTAACTATAAAGATAAATAATGAATCGATTTATCTGATCAGGCCAATTGACTCAATCTGATTTATAAGACTTATAAGACTTATAAGAATTATAAATACAGAGGGATAAATCTTATCGGCCAGTAGTCTGCGGGATATTATTTCACGCGCTTGATGAGGGCGTAGCCGTATTCGGCATCATTGCCGAGTTGCTCTTCGATGCGGAGGAGCTGGTTGTATTTAGCCATACGGTCGGAGCGGCTTGCGGAGCCGGTTTTGATCTGTCCGGCGTTAGTGGCAACTGCGATGTCGGCGATTGTGGCATCTTCAGTCTCACCGCTGCGGTGGGAGATCACGGCAGTGTAGCGGTTGCGCTGAGCCATCTGTACGGCACGGAGGGTCTCTGTGAGTGTGCCGATCTGGTTCACTTTGATAAGGATAGAGTTGGCGCATCCTTCAGCGATACCGCGTTCGAGATATTTCACGTTTGTTACGAAGAGGTCATCGCCAACGAGCTGGCAACGGTTGCCGATGAGGTCTGTGAGAATTTTCCAGCCTTCCCAGTCGTTTTCGTCCATACCGTCTTCAATGGAGTCGATAGGATATTTAGTGATGAGTTCTTCGAGGAATTTAGCCTGCTCTTCGCTGGTGAGTTTGCGGCCGTTTTTTTCCTTTTCAGCTCCTGTCTTGAGGTGAGTGTAGTCATACACGCCGTCGTGATAGAATTCGGAAGCGGCGCAGTCCAGACCGATTGTCACGTCTTTTCCGGGCTCGTAGCCGGCTTTCTTGATGGCCTCGATAATAACGTTGAGGGCATCTTCAGTGCCGTCGAGAGCGGGGGCGAAGCCGCCTTCGTCGCCTACCGCGGTGGAAAGACCACGGGCTTTGAGCACCTTCTTAAGGTTGTGGAACACTTCCGTGCCCATACGGATACCTTCTTTAAAGGAGGGAGCGCCGATGGGACGAATCATGAATTCCTGGAAGCAGATAGGAGCGTCGGAGTGAGCACCGCCGTTGATGATGTTCATCATGGGCACGGGGAGCACGTAAGTGTCAGCGCCACCTATGTATTTGTAAAGAGGAAGATCAAGATAGTTGGCTGCGGCTTTGGCTACGGCGAGGGATACGCCCAGAATTGCGTTGGCGCCGAGCTTTGCCTTGTTGGGGGTGCCGTCGAGTTCGATCATAGCCTGATCAATGCTTACCTGATCAAGGGCGGAGCGGCCGATAAGAAGGTCGCGGATAGGACCGTTTACGTTGGCTACAGCCTTTGTAACTCCTTTGCCCATGTAGCGCTTGGGATCGCCATCGCGGAGCTCAAGAGCTTCATTTTCACCGGTGGATGCGCCAGATGGTACGGCTGCGCGACCCATAACACCACTTTCAAGATATACGTCGACCTCCACAGTCGGATTACCGCGAGAGTCAAGTATTTCGCGGCCTATGACATTTTCTATTCTCATAGCTGTAATGATAAATATGCTGTAATTATATAAATAGTATTTTCTACCTGCAGGGCCTTTCGTATTGGCCCATCTTTTTGGAATGCAAAATTACGAAATATTTTGGTTTTATGCAAGTATTCCGTTTTTTGCATATCTACAATTTCCCAAGAGTCTCGGCTCGTTTCCGTCCATACGCCCCAAGCAATACAAACTTTATTGGATCGACTCTAAGATGACTGATTCTTTTCTATTTGAAATAACAATCCAAGACGTAGCTTTGTTAATTCCCCGTTCTTCAAAAAATGTTAATTTCAATGTTAAAAATAAGTCACCCTCATCAGCGGCTGTAAGCTGATGAGGGTGATTGGAATTATAAAGTGGAAGTAGGGATCAGAATCCGAAGTCTTGCCCTTTGCGTACGGCGGGTATACCTTCTTTCATCCAGCGGGGCATTGGTGCGTCCATAAGATAATGGTCAAAAAATTGCTGGAGCCGTTTGGTGATGTCTTTGCGGTTGCGGCGCTCTTTGAGGTTGTGGGCCTCATCGTTGTATTGCAGCATCCATACGGGTTTGTTGAGTCGGCGCAAGGCCATAAAGAGTTCGATTCCCTGATACCAGGGTACTGCCCCGTCATCATCGTTGTGCATGATCAGCAGAGGGGTGTGCACGCGGTCCGCATGAAACACCGGAGAGTTTGCGATATAAAGTTCCGGTGCTTCCCAGAGATTGCGTCCGATGCGGCTTTGACCCATTTCATACTGAGCCTGACGGCTGTCGCCCGTACCCCAACGGATACCTCCGAAGGCGGATGTCATATTGGCTACGGGAGCACCGCTTCCCGCACAGGCAAACATGTCGGTGCGCGTCACCAGATAAGCCGTCTGATATCCTCCCCAACTTTGGCCGTCGATTCCCAGACGGTTCTTGTCGATATTGGGATACTGCTCGCACATAGCCTCCACACCGGAGCATACGTAATTGTAGGCTCCTTCTCCGGGCACTCCGGCGGTGTATCGGATGTCGGGCACGAAGACCACATATCCGCGTGATACGTAGAAGGGATAGTTGATCCAGCTCCACGAAGGCTCCATGGTATAGTGGGTGTAAAGATCGTCGGCGGCGCGTTCGTAAAACACCGAGAGCATCGGATATTTTTTATTGGCGTCGAAATCTTCCGGCAGGTAAAGCACTCCTTCGGCGGGCTGATTGTCGTATGTATACCATTTCACCAGATGGGCCGTGCCCCAAGAGTAATCTTTCTGCTGGGGATTGGCATCGGTGAGCCGGATGGCCTTGGCAAAGTTTGTCGATGATGCAAACCATATGTCGGGAGCGATCTCGAAACTTGCGCGCTGCCAGGTGAAGTCATCGGCGTTTTTAGCTTTACGAAGCTGAGTGAAGGATGCCTTGTCGATGATTTTAACGGAAGGAGCGGCCGGTGCCCCATATGTAAGAGTGGCCAGACCGCGCTCTTTATTGATGTGGTCGAATACTGAAAGCACCATCAAATCTCCTTTGGAGATAAAGCGGCGTTCTTCGTCGAGTTTTATGTAACGGAAAGTGCGGTTGGTTCGACGGCCCTCGCCTTTGGTGAGGCATACTGGCGCGCTTTCGCCGGTGGGATCAAGACTCCAGATGTCGTATTTGTCGTAGGCAAGAATGGCGGCATCGTTTGCAGTCCAGCCGGCCAGACCGTAAGGTTGAGGAGGCATGGGATGGTCATCGTCGGTGTCCCAAAGGGGCTGATCTACGTCTTTGGAGACATTGGCAGTGGTGCCGGATTGATTGTCGAATGTGAAATAAGACTTTCCGTCGAACCAGATTACGAATCTTCCGTCCGGGGAGAGTTGGTAAGATTCGGCAGGAGATTCACCTACGGGAATTACGTTGCCGTTGTTGACATTTACACTAAGGAGATTTTCTTTGGCGTTGTAGTTCCACTGGCGGCTTATGATATTTGCAGAGGGATCGGCTACGAGAGCCCAGTCGGCATCCCAGCGGTCGGGTGCGAAGACAGTGGCCAGTGGGTTGGAAGTGATGAGTTCCTGATGGCCGGTGGCTATGTCGATCACCACAGGGAAAGTTTTTTCGCGTAACTTTGAGAGCATTTTCAGTTCCTGGGGAGGAGTGTAGGGAGCGTCCCAGCGCCAGATATCAAGTTTGGCGGTCTCAAAGTCAACGAGAGTGGTGTCGTCGGGTGCTATTTCAGGAGCCACTCCAATCACGAGGCGTTTGCCGTTGTGGGAAAATTCGGGTTTACTATATTGATTGATAAAAAGCTGACGACCGCGTGCGGCGGCAGATGCCCGGGCCCATTCTTCTTCAAGTTTCTTCTGGGTTTCAGGATCTTTGGCGTGCGGACGAGCAAGATTCGGAGCTTTATGTTCGAAATAGTTTACGCTTAGCTGCTCCGGATCGTAGAAGTCTTTTGTGAGATCGCAAAGATAAAGATTGTAGCGGCGCGTGCCGGTCTTTACTGTATCGTTGCTTGCTGTGAAGGAAAGGTTTGTACCGGTCTCGTTGAAGACAGGAGCCCCGTAATGTTTCATATCTCTGGACACGAGATAAAAGGCTGTGTCAGGAAGATTAATCACACCTACACCATCCGTGGCCAGGGAGTCTTTCTCCGGTTTTTTAATGTTTAGGGCTACCCGTTTGCCGTCTTTGGAGAAGACGTAGGAGTCCACCCATTTCACGACTTTACGTTCCGGTCCGCCCATATTTCGGATCACGAGAGGCAGCCCCACTCCTTTCTCCTTAAGCATCTTGGGCTTTATATACAGGGAATCCGAGGTTTTGTAGGCAATCCAGCTGCCGCCTTTTTCTCCGATTTTGAAATCTTTCACGAAGGGAATCTTCTCTACATTTCCGGTCTTGAGGTCTATGATGGCGAGAGAATCCTGGGGAAGATCAAAGTCCTTCTTTTTATCGATTTTCGCTTTGCGGGTGTCTTTAAAGAGGGGCTTGATCAAGGCTACGGCGTATCTGCTGTCGGCGGAGAATTCGGGGTCATAGCCTCGCTGGATTTCGATGGTTTTACGTCGGGAGGCGTTGTATAGATATAGGGTGGCATCGCCCTCCTGAGGCACTGTAGCGTAGGCAGCCCATCGGCCGTCATTGCTCAGGGAATAGTTTTTGGTGCGTTTCCAACCATCGAAATCATCATGGGAGAGCACCTTTTTTGCGGCTGCGGGAGCAAAGTTGCAGCAGATTGCCGCAGCCGCGCATAGTATTGTGATATACTTTAGTTTCATGAGTAAGATGTTGTCAAGATCATTAAAAAGGGGTCGGGAATGCATCAGTCCACCTTATGAAGATCGTGGCCCATACGGATTTTCTTTGTATGCATGTAGTGGCGGTTGTATTCATTGGGAGTGGTCTCAAGAGGCACGTTTTCCACTATTTCAAGGCCGTATCCCTCCAGACCCACACGCTTGGTGGGATTATTGGTCAGAAGACGCATCTTGTTGATACCGAGTAAGTGGAGAATGTTGGCACCAACTCCATAGTCTCTTTCGTCGGCACGATGTCCGAGGTGAATATTCGCATCTACCGTATCCAGCCCGTTTTCCTGAAGCTTGTAAGCCTTGATTTTTTCCATAAGACCGATGCCACGCCCTTCCTGATTGAGATAAATAATTGCACCGCGGCCTTCTTTTTCGATCATGCTCATTGCCATGTGGAGCTGTTCGCCGCAATCGCAACGCATGGATCCGAAGATATCTCCTGTGGCGCATGAAGAATGCATTCTCACCAGCAGGGGTTCATCGGATGTGATGTCGCCCTTGATTAGTACAATATGTTCCAGTCCGTTGTTTTTCTGCCGGAAAGGAATGAGGCGGAAATGACCGTAGGAAGTGGGCATATCTACTTCCTCACCTTTCTCCACCACAGACTCATGCATAAGGCGGTAGGCGATAAGATCACGTATGCTCACGAGTTTGAGTCCCCATTCATCGGCGCGTTTGCGGAGCTCGGGGAGCCGGGCCATGCTGCCGTCATCGCTCATGATTTCCATGAGGGCGGCTGCGGGATACATCCCGGCAAGTCTAGCGAAATCCACAGCAGCCTCTGTGTGTCCGGCTCGTTGGAGCACTCCGTTGTCTTGGGCATAAAGCGGATTGATGTGGCCGGGGCGTCCGAACGTGTCGGGAGTGGATGCAGGATCGGCGAGAGCCCTTATGGTAGCTGCGCGGTCCGTGATGCTCACGCCTGTGGAGCAACCCTCAAGTTTATCAACCGTCACCGTGAACGGTGTGCCCAATACAGATGTATTGTCTGAGACTTGATGGGGCAGGTTAAGCTCCTCACACCTGGAATTGGTGATTGGAGCGCAGAGCACGCCTCTTGCGTTTTTGAGCATGAAATTTACGTCTTCGGGCGTGATTTTTTCGGCGGCGATAATCAGGTCGCCTTCGTTTTCGCGGTCTTCATCATCGACCACTACTATAAATTTTCCTTTCTTGAAGTCTTCGATTGCCTCCTCAATAGAGTCGAGGCGGATATTTTGATTGTCCATTTGGGAAGTTATGATTCCTGTTTGTTATTGGGATTGTTAGTAGTGTCTGCGGGTATACGGAAGAGAGAGAAGTTGACAGAACCGTAAGCGCGGTGCTGGATGAAGTGTGGCAGTCTGGAGAAGTCGTGGTTTTTCGAATGCTCGATGATGACGAGACTTCCCGGACGCAACATTTCCGATTGCAAAATCACCGATGGTATTTCAGCAAACCTTGGATGATCATAGGGTGGATCGGCAAAGACGATGTCGAATTTTCGGCGGCATGAGGATATGAAGCGGAACACGTCGCCACGCACAATCTCCAGATTAGAGTCGCCCAAAGTCTCTTTTACTTTGCGGATGAATGCGGCCTGCACGTGGGCTTGCTCCACGGCAGTGACCGAGGAGCATCCTCGTGAAAGGAACTCAAAACTGATCGCGCCTGTGCCGGCGAAGAGGTCGAGAACCGTTTTCCCTTCAAGGTCTTCTAAATTTTCAATTACGTTGAAAATGTTTTCACGGGCAAAATCCGTAGTGGGCCTTGCCGTGATATTTTTGGGGACGTCAAATCTGCGACGTCCGTATTTACCTCTTATAATTCTCACTGCGATAATAGGTTTAGAGTCCGACTCATTAAGACCCCTAAGCCGTAAAAATTTTTATGAAATGGGGTCTAAGTGTGTGTCAAATTTAAATTACTACTTACAAATAAGCAATATAACCTTTGAAAAATACACACTATTAATGGTTTTTTTAATTCTACATTTGCTTATCTTTCGGCGGCGAGAGCCATTGCCAATGGCATGGCAAGTTCTGCCACGGAGGCGGGTTCTGATTGATACACTACGTAGGAAGCCATCCTGCGAAGCATCTCCACAAGAGTCGTCTTGGCTTCCGGCAGTCCGGATACGCGGATTTCGGCTGCATTCCTATCGATGCCGTATGCCTGCATCAGCAGGAGTATGCGGTAGGCGGCATCAGCGGGATCGGACCATGATTGCACTGAAGCACTCAGCAGGGAGGTGCCTTCGAAAGCAAGGATATCCACTTCATCGGTGCGAATGTCGGCATATATACGTGCCACTTCCGAAGTATGTCGGCGGTAGCGGTTGGCAATCACGGCCAAATGCGACAGGATCCTTGCACCCGGCAGTGTTCGCTGGAGGAAAGAAGGCACCCCGGGCCCGAGCGAGAACAAAGCCGTCTCCTCTCCGAGTGAATCGGTGAAGATATCTTCCTGATCGGCACTGTATACTTCTGTGTAAAGTTCGGTATCGCGTCCGGGCTCATCGATTATATTCGAAGGCACAAAGATAGTACGTGGAGCTTCGATGATTATTTCAGTGGCATAATCGTCAAAGAGCCGGGGGTTGTCGTATACGGTGTTTTCGATATTGGAGAGCAGTTCGGATTCCTGTGGATTCCATTCGGCATCGAAAAGCACCACCGGGAGGGCGTTTTTGTCTTCGATATGGCGCAGGCACGCCGACATGCCACGGGGCTTGATATATAGCAGGAGCCGCCACATTCCTGTGTCGGCAAGGTCCACCGGGGAATATTTTCCCCGACGGGAATTGTAGGGAGCGCGCAAGTGGCTGTCCGGATTGTTTGAGTCCATCAGTTGCAAAAGTACAAAATTTCCTTCAGATAGCACGGATGAAATAAAAAAAACTACGGCAGGTATTAAAAATGGTTGTGAAAATTGCGGGAAGTCGTGGGGTTTTTCTAATTTTGTGGAGTTATGAAAAGCCCGAAAGAAGGAAAACAGCAGGAGTCCGTGAATCGCAGAGTGGGCGCGCTCGCCATACCGGCTATCGTAAGCAACGTGACGGTGCCGCTGCTGGGAATCAGCGATACCGCAATATCGGGGCATCTCGGAGCACCTAAATATCTTGCGGCAATCGCTGTGGGCGGGATGATGCTGAACGTGATTTTCTTCCTCTTCGGATTTTTGAGGATGGGCACTACCGGACTCACCGCCGAGGCCTACGGTGCATCCGACAGATCCGGATTGCGCAGAATCTACAATATGGCTTTTCAGTCGGCTTTTGGAATCGGACTGATTGTCATATTTTTGGGATGGCCGCTTTGCGAACTCCTGACTGCCGTGATGGATCCCCCTGAGGAAGTGGAAATCCTTACCCGCAGATATTTCATGATATGCATCCTAGAGGCTCCGGCTCAACTTGCTGTTATGGCTCTTAATGGATGGATGGTAGGCATGCAGTCCACGGTACGTCCGATGATAGTGGCCATCTGTGTAAATGTAATAAATATAATCATAAGCGTTAGTGCGGTTTTTGTATTGAAACTGAGTTTCATCGGCATAGCTTTGGGCACAATGCTGTCTAATTGGATCGGTATGTTTTTAGCATTGTATCTGGCCCGGAAATGTTATGACGGAGAAAAATTGCACTTAAGTATTCGCGACACTTGGAAGACAGGAGGATTGGGCCGCTTTTTCAAAGTAAACACGGATTTGTTTGTGAGGTCGGGATGCATTATGGCCGTATCGCTGGGTATGACAAGTATAGGAGCCAGAATAGGGGAGGACGCGTTGGCGGTCAACGCTGTTTTGATGCAGTTTTTTATGCTGTTTTCCTACTTCATGGATGGCTTCGGATTTGCAGCCGAGGCTCTGAGCGGCCGTTATTACGGTGCACATGATCTTCCGGAGTTTAAAAAGAGCGTAAAGGCATTACTTTTGTGGTCGGCTACTATGGCCTTGATATTTACATTGATTTACGGTCTTGGCAATGAGGTGATGGTAGGCTTGCTTACTTCCGAAAATAGCGTGAGGGCCTCGGCCACGCTGCTTTATCCTTTGATGGTGGTGTTGCCGTCGGTTTCTGTGGCCGCCTTTATTTTCGACGGATTCTATATAGGATTGATAGCTACACGCAAAATGATGTGGACCACGATGCTCTCCGTGACGGTGTTTTTTGCGATCGCCCTTTTTTACAAAGGATCTTTCTCCGCACCTTCCAATTTTATGCTATGGGTGGCTTTCCTAAGTTATCTGTTTGCCCGGGGACTTGTACTTGCCCTGCAGTTTCCACACACTGTCAAGACTAAATTCTCCTGATCAACTGATTTTACTCCAAACCTTCAACTCATTACTAATCACTCCATTCCAATGATAGGATTTGTCAATGCCAAGATTAATATCGGTCTGTATGTCACTGGTAGAAGACCGGATGGATATCATGATTTAAGCACATGTTTCTATCCTGTAGGTAAATATGCAGGCACGCCGGAAAACGAATCATCGTTTTGCGATATTCTCGAAATCACTCCACTGAAACATGATTGCGATGACTTTGAATTTGAATTTTCTGGCAGAAAAGTTGAATGCGAAAAAGAAAATAATCTGGTAGTGAGAGGAGCACGGGCGTTTTACGATGTCTGGAGAAGAAGGAATCCGATGGCTCGATGCCCCATGCTTATTCATCTTGAAAAGCATTTGCCCGACGGAGCTGGATTGGGCGGAGGATCCGCTGATTGCTCTTTCACCATACGTATGCTGAATGAATTGTGTGGTACTCCCCTCAGCATAGCGGAGATGGAGGCAGTGGCTCTGACATTAGGTGCGGATTGTCCGGTTTTTATAAAGAATCAACCGGCATATGCTGAGGGTGTTGGAGAAAAGTTGTCACCGATAAGTAGTGTGCTGGAGGGATGGTGGTGCGTGATTGTAAAACCCAATATATATGTATCCACCAGAGAAGCCTTTGCAGGGCTTACCCCCAAAAAGCCTGATATAAATCTGCAAGAGGCAATATGCTTGCCTGTGGAAGAATGGCCGACAATGATAAAAAATGATTTTGAGAATACGCTGTTTGTGATTCATCCGGGGTTGGGTCTGATAAAAGAATCTCTTTATAAAAAAGGAGCTGTATATGCGTCAATGTCGGGCAGCGGTTCGTCGGTCTACGGACTCTTTCCAGCACGTGAAGACGCACAAAGGGCGTTGGAGGAGTTAAAGCGATGTCTTCCCAAAAACTTAATAGAGTTTTCAAGTGTTCTCCTATTATAATATGCAGTTATTATAAAATGCAATTACAAAAGGCAATTTTTGAATGACAAAAATCAAAATTGGCTTAAAATTTGTTATTATTCTAAAATAGAATCTGTATGTCAACGGGATATGCAGATTTTCCAAATGCATAATATTATGAAAGAGAATACGGAAGAAAAAAAATATGAGAATCCCGAGGTAAACGAAAATATCGACAACCCTCAGGATAACGTGGAAGTTACAGATAATTTTGACGCAGTGGAAGATGGCGAGGAGGCTCCCGCTGATGAAGAAGAGGAGGATCCTGTGGCCAAACTTACCGCCGAACTTGAGAGCCAAAAGAAGGAATATCTCTTTTTGATGGCTGAATTCGACAATTTCCGCAAACGTACTCTCAAAGAGAAATCAGAATTGATAAAAAACGGGGGAGAGCAGGTGCTGAAAGGTCTTCTTCCCATCGTAGATGATTTCGAACGAGGTATCAAAGCTTCGGAAGGTTCGGATAACGCTACCGAAGTGCTCGAAGGTATGAAGTTGATATATAATAAGTTTATAAAATATCTCGCTGCAAATGGAGTAAAGGCGTTTGATCCTGATGAAAAGGAATTCAATGCAGACCGTCACGAAGCCATTTCGGTGGTACCAGTGCCGGACGAGGATCAGAAAGGTAAGATACTCGACACCGTGGAGAAGGGATATATGCTCAATGATAAGGTGCTTCGCCATGCCAAGGTGGTGGTAGGACAGTGACGAGCAGTGTATTTCCACTTTCAATCGTCAAGATAAAAAAATACAACAATGGCTGATAAAAGAGACTATTACGAGGTGCTTGGTGTAAGTAAGACTGCCACACCGGAAGAAATAAAGAAGGCCTATCGCAAGATGGCTATCAAATATCACCCGGACAAAAATCCGGGCGACAAGGCTGCTGAAGAGAAATTCAAGGAAGCAGCCGAGGCATACGACGTCTTGAGCGATGAGAAGAAGCGAAAGATGTATGATCAGTTCGGCCACAGCATGGGTCAGGGCGGCTTCGGCGGTGGCGCCGGAGGCTATCAGGGCTTTGATGGCTTCGGCGGCTTCGGCGGCGGCTTCACCATGGACGATATTTTCAGCAATTTCGGTGATATCTTCGGCGATATGTTCGGAAACGGCGGTCGAGGCAACTATACGGGTGGCGGTCGACAGGCACGCCACGTGAATAAAGGTACCGATTTGCGAATCACGGTGAAAGTCTCACTTAAAGACATCATGAACGGTGTAGATAAGAAACTCAAGATACCACGTCTGGTGGCCTGTGAGTCTTGTAAGGGCACCGGTGCCAAAGATGGCACGGCCTTCAAGGAATGCGCCCGTTGCCATGGCACCGGCTACACCACGGTGACACGCAACAGTATCTTCGGACCTCAACAGACACATTCCGTATGCCCCGAATGTAATGGAGAAGGAAAGATCATCACGGAGAAATGCGGCCAGTGCGGCGGAAGCGGTGTGCTTGAGAAGAAGGACGAAATAGTAAGTTTCCACATTCCTGCCGGAGTGGAAGACGGCATGATCCTCACTATGAAGGGTGCCGGCAACGCTCCCCGCCACGGTGGCGTAAACGGCGATCTTCTCATCGTGATTCAAGAGGAAAAAAACAGTGAATTGATTCGTGATGAAAATGACCTTATCTACAATCTTATGCTCGACTTCCCCACGGCTGCTCTGGGAGGTAGTGCGGAGGTGCCTACAGTGGAAGGACGTGCCCGCCTTAAAATCGTGCCCGGCACTCAGCCCGGCAAGGTGCTTCGTCTGCGAGGCAAAGGCCTCCCGAAATACGGCACCGGAGAGAAGGGTGATTTACTCGTAAACGTAATGGTATATGTGCCCGAAAATCTTACTGATGCCGAGAAAGGAGCCATTGAAAGTCTTAAGGACCAGCCGAATATCGTGCCTACTGAAAGCACCAGCAAACGTATCTTCTCAAGATTACGCCACATTTTCAATAAGGAAAACCGAGGTCAATAACCAAAGACGCAGGTTAATACCGATATCTACATCACAGCTCATCCTGAATTTCGGGACTGAGCTGTGTTTTTGATTTTCAGATCTTAATTGTAATAAAATGGCATGGGCGGCGTTTTTCTATAAATAGTTGTCTAAATTTGAGTCTGTTTTATTTCGCATACTCTTGGAACGTAAAAAGAATCTAACTACAAACAATGTCTGCAATGAACCACCATTCGAGTGAGAACAAGCATGGATTGATTTTAAGCTACATAATGCTCGCCATTTTCGCAGTCTTTGTGTGTATATGGCGAAGTATGCTGCCTCTTGTGAACGATGATTTGATGTATTCCCATACTGTGCTTCCCGATGAGCCGCTCTTTTGGGACGCATATGGAGATCCAATATCCAGCTGGGGCGATGTGTTTGATTCATGCGTTCAGCACTGGTTGGTGATCAACGGGCGGCTCACAAATATCATCACCTTCATAGTACTCTACTCCCCCTCATGGATAAGAGTGGCGTTGTCTACATTTATTATTACCGCCACTATATGGATGATAGTGGTAATAGCCTGCGGCAAAAAGGGAATGCAGTCTTCATGGATGGTGGCCCTGCTGATGCTTCTTTCATGGAAACTCCTTCCTTGGAACGATCATATGGCTTCCACATGTTACTATCTGAATTATGCGTTACCCGGACTTATGGCCCTTCTTTTCGCTTGGATATTTCTCTCCAAACGTAAATACACTTCGATAGAAATGGCCGTTATCATGCTTTTTTCGTTCTTATTGGGATGGATGCATGAGGGTATATCCTTGCCCCTTTGCGCAGCTGGATGTGTCTGTTTATTTGTCGACAAGACAGAGGTGAGAAATAAGGTCTTGATAATAACAGCGTTGGCAGCGGGTACTGCCTTAGTGGTTTTTGCCCCTTCAACGCTGGCCAGAGCATCCAGAGAGGCAGGAGAACAATATGATTTTAAAACGGTTGTCCTTAAAATAATTCCGTTTCTGTATTCCCTTTATCTCTATGTCGGAATATTGATTTTGGTATGGTGGAGACGTGGGTGGAAATGCGTAAAACAAAATCTCAGGGGAGGCATCTTTTGGCTTACGCTATCTGTTGCCACGATCGCCATGTGCGTGGTATTAGGCCTTACCGGAAGAATGTTTTGGGCATTGGATCTTGCATTTATGATATTGTCCTACCGTGCTTTATATTATAATTTTGAGTATTGCCGTCATCCCCACAAGTTTATTGCGATTATTGTAACTGTTATTTTTGCGGCATTCATGGCCCTCATTATTCACTGGCAGCATCGTCTCACGGAGATAAACGATGAGATTGTAGCACAGATCACGGCCTCCAATCGCCCTATAGCTTATACCGAACTTATCTTGCCTCAAAATATTCCGTGGTATACTATGGGTCTACTATATACCTTTGATATACCGAATCTGGGATATATTGCAAATTCGTATCTACCTGACAAGTCCTATAAAGGTAAAATAGTATTGGTGCTTCCCCGATCATGGGGAGGATTGCCATACGAGAAATGGCCGAAGATTCCCGGTAAAAACAATTTCCGCGGACAGGACTATCTTTTATGTTCACCGGACAGTCTGCCCGAAAATACTGAGATATGGGTCACTTATGGCGAAGATATGCCGTCAATGCATCCGGTGAAGTCTCTGTTAAGAAGAGTATTGTCATCGCCTAATAGGAAGAAAGCTACTGAGACACATATTTATAAATGTGTTACGGAGCAGAATCAAACACTTTATTGGTATGAACCAATTACCGATGCCGCATCTGTGCATCAGCGCATAATTTCAATAGACATAAATGAACCTTAAAGGCTTTATGAGAAGAGCCTTACATGTGTATAAGAAAAGAACTCCATTCTTCCTGTGTGAGGAGAATGGAGCTCTTTTTGTATGGAGGTGATTGTAAATGACCTTATCTGATGATAACCTTCCGGGCTCTTCCTTGCAACGATACAATATATATACCTTTTGCGGTGATTTCGATGGATTCGCCCGCTCCTAAAGTAAATAGATGTCTGCCGGTGAGATCGTAAATCCGCGCATCGGAATCAACGGTGATAATGTGTCCGTTGCAGATAATATCTTTGTCGCCGTAAATTTCGCTTACGGCACTGTTGTCTTCCTCACCATCAAGGCGGAATGTCAGATTATAATCATCGGTTATGGCAATTTTGCTGAATGCCAATCCAGTGGTTTTCTCGGCCCAGCTTTTCAAAGCCGGAGTGGTCGTGAATGAAAACTCAGTCACGTTGTTGGAACCGGGAAAGCTGTCGCCATCGTAGGAATCCTCGTCTTCGGTATTGTGTTTGCCGTCGGCCTCAATTAGATCCACATACAGATGGGTCGGGTCGTCATTTACTTCGTTTTTGTTCCAAACGTTTTGATTGAAATCAATATGCCATACGAGCATGCCGTAGCCTGGAATGTATTTGTCGTTGCCAACAGGGCGACGGCATTCCACGAGGAAGAATTCGTCGGAACGTTCGGTCGGTATAATGTATCCTTTGTTGCTGACATCGATTGGCTGCAGCGTATAGTCGCCTGTGTACTTCAGCACTTCGGGTTCCATCCAGTTGAGTGCGTAGCGCTCATGGATGGAGTAGTTGGGAGGAGTTCGACCCTGGTTGTTGTAGGGACCGGAATCCAGACAGGACCAGTCCCCGGGGGTGTCGTAGGTCCATTCCTGAGTATTGTAAAGATCTGGCAAACCAAGGACGTGGCTGAATTCATGCACAAAGGTGCCGATACCGTCGGGACGGCGATAAGAATAGTCCACTTCGTTCGACATTGCGTAACGGTTGGGTCTGACTCCGTCTACTACGGGAAGGTTTTTCATATAGTCCGCCATATCCACGGAGTGTGGCCATACAGTATTGGAGATACCGGAATCTGCCTCGCCATATCCGGCATAAAATACGTAGACATTGTCAATGTATCCGTCACCGTCATTGTCGTATATGGAGAAATCCACACTGGAGTCGAGTTGCTGCACCGCTTCAATCACCATTTCTTCGGGATGAAGATCCTGATCCCATCCGTCGTTTTTGCCGTAATAAGACATTTTGTTTTTGAGAGTGACCGGACCGTATACATCAAAGGTGGGGGTGAAAAGGCCGTTGGAGTTTTCTATGAAATAGGAGCGGGCAGAGCCAGTGGCTCCGTTGTCGGTGAAGTTCTCGGAGTTGAGCATACGGTTGAAGTAATCGTGCGGGTCATCCATGGAAAATTTTTTGTCCTGATATTGCACGAGAATAACCAAACCGTGGGGAGAGCCGGTGCAGGGGAAGGCATTGCCGCTGAAGATGTATTTCGGTTTGTCGCCGATGGCGCGGGTCTTGCGTGCCGCTGCTTCCCGCAGAGCATTTGTCTCGGCTGCGGAGAAGACAGGCTTTACCAGAGGGTTTACCCGTAGAGAAGATGCCTCGGGCAAACCGTCGGCTCCCACGCGTGCATAGCAGAAGAATCCTTCTGAATTGCGAATTATAAGGTGATTGTCCGTAGTGTAAAAATCGTGGGAGCGTTCATCGCCCCGTAGCGACACTGTGAGCTGAGTGCCGTCAGGCTGGGTCACCACAATGGGGTGAGGCACGGCTTTCTTCGCTTCGGCCGTGGAAAAAATGACCCCAAGCGTGATGGCCGCTAAAACAAAAGTAGATTTCTTCATCATGTAAAAGGTTGTTATTGTCGTTGAAAGAGTAATATAGTCCACCACATTAACGCAAAAGGTCGCAAAATATTATACTGAGGCGGGGTGTGTGGATGGTCTACCACTCATAAGCCACACTCACACCGAGGGCATTGAGAGTAACGTTGCGCGACCAGCTGCTCCAGTAGTTGGAAGTGAGCAGTTGATAATTGAGGGTGATATCCACCGCCTGTTTTGCATTGTCGCTGTTAACGGGAATGCGTAGTCCGACTGACGGGCGCAGATAAAAGTATTCCTGATTGGTGATATAGCCATTGTTGATGCGCATATAGTCTTTGCCCACCAGAAAGGCCGCTCCCAGTTTTATATCGGCTATAAACGATACCTTTTGCGAATTCCCGATGTTGAACCGAAAGTCGGTAAACAGGGGGATCATCACTCCGGTGGTGGTGGAGCCGTGGTTAGTATAATCGGGATATTGGGAGCCCCAGTTGCCAAAGTCGTCATCCGGATGGGAAAACACCATATCCACGCCTATACCTACTCCCATGAAGAACCAGTTGGAGTATTGAAATCCCTGAGATGTGGAGATCCCTGTAAAGTCAGCGTTGTAATTTCCCACGCCTTTAAGGTAATGGGCTTCCACGAAGCCTTTATAGTTCATTGATCCTGAAAGTGCCGGTGTGATAAGCCCCGGAATCTGGTTGGCAATCTCATAGTATTGAGCCTTGGCAGAAGTGGATAGGAGCAAGAGAGCGAATGGCAGCATTGCAGTGAGTGGAAATCTTTTCATAGCTGAATTATTAAAAGGTGCATTTTCTGATTCATTAATATAGGGAGGGCCTATATTGTGAGAAATGCAGTGTTATACTAATGAAGCACGAAAAATTGACTGATACTTCAGTACTATAACAAGTGAGAATAAGGAAAATTTCACATTATAACCCAAAAATTATGAAAGACTGCCGATGATAGCTTCGATTTTTTTCACCGCGTGGTGGTAGCTTGCTTTCAGGGCGCCCACCGAAGTGCCGAGGATCTCGGAAATCTCATCGTATTTCAGTTCGTCAAAGTAACGCATATTGAAAACAAGACGTTGCTTTTCGGGGAGTGTGGCTATGGCTTTCTGGAGTTCAAGCTGAAGGCTGTCACCGTCAAAATAGCTGTCGGCCTCTAAATTCTTAAGCAGGAATGAGTCGTCAGCGTTTTCGGAGATATTGCAACGTTGCTTCTCTTGATGTATGAAATTGATGGATTCATTTACAGCGATTTTAAAAAGCCACGTAGAGAGTTTGGCATCGCCCCTGAAATTATGGATATTGTTCCAGGCTTTTACGAAAACGTTTTGGAGCAAATCATCGGCATCGTCATGGTTTAATACCATTTTCCGAATCTGCCAATAAAGGGGTTCGGTAAATGTTTTCACCAAGAGACTGAAGGCATCGCGTGCTTTTTGGGGGTCTCTCAGATCGGCTATAAGTTTCTTTTCGTCTATAGGTGGTCTATAACTGGCCATGACTTGTGGAGGGTTTGAATTGCAAATTTAAGAATAATCACTCAGACTCACAAATCAACCCAATGCAAAATTTGTAGGCTCGCCTACATGTTTAAGCACGAATTTTAAGAGGTAAGGTCTAAATTTGAGAGAGCTTCCCGGTGATGGAATCCATTACGTATCCGGCCACGTTTATGTCTTTTGGCATGAGGGGATGGCGGCTTACAAGATCTACGGTTTCGGCCACGGCCTTTCGGGTGTCGTTAAAGCCGGTGAGCCATCCTTCAAGATCTATGCCGCAGTGGCGCATCAAAGAGATATGTTCTTCATCAATACCTCTTTCGTGCATAAGTTGCAACATTTCTTTTGCGTCCATTCCTTGCACTCCGCAGTCTGTATGGCCGATTATCATGATCTCATTCACACCAAGTTCGTAAACAGCCACCAATAGTGAACGCACCGTGGAATCAAAAGGATTGGTGATCGTACCTCCGGCGTTTTTTATTATTTTGACATCTCCGTTTCTGATACCCAGTGCTGCCGGCAGCAATTCCACCAGCCTCGTGTCCATGCAGGTCACGATGGCTATCTTTTTGTCGGGGTATTTTGATGTGCGGTATTTCAGGTATTCACCCTGTTCCACAAATTTTCGGTTATGCTCAAGTATTTGGTCTATCATCTGAATATATTTTGGGAAGGGTCCTTGTTATCAACGTTCAAATTTATAAATCATTTGTGAGATCTACAAACGAAAATGCAGCTGACTTCTCAGCCAGCTGCATTTCGTGTTTTTCATAATATACTTTTCGAACTAACCTAACATCATGAAACGATTTTCTTATGTCTTTATAACATTGTGGGGGTGGAAAGGTTTTCAGAAGTTGCGATTTTTTTTCAAAAAAAATATTTGATTTTGTATAATGGATTGAAATATAGCTGATAAAATTATCAAAAAAATTGTTTATTATGATGTCAAAATTTTTGGTTTGCCCGACTTATAGAGGATTGACCGTTTATGATGCCCGCATTTTGTTACGTAAGAACTGAAATGAAAAATCCTATAAAATTTTTGCAGATGGAGGCTTAAACCATTTTCGCCAAAAGATGTCAAACCTTCAAAGGATAGGATACAATAGAAACCAAGGTGATTGGATTTGCGGTGTGTTATAAATCAAATGATGTACTTGTTTTCTAATCACATGCAACAAAAAAACTATCAATATGACCGCATATAATAAAGATACAAAAGACTTGCGCCGTGTACCGTTCAAGGTACCGGACGGTTATTTTGAGCAGGTAGCCGTTAAGGTTATGGCCGAACTTCCGGATTATCCCGAGGCTCCTAAGGCAGAGCTCAACCGTAGTCTTTTCCAGAGAATGAAGCCATATTTATATCTGGCTGCAATGTTTGCCGGAATATGGTGTATGATGAAGGTGTTCACGATGGTCGGCGATTCAAGCTATTCTCTTGATAATCCACCTGAATCCGTGGTGCTTGCCATGAACGATCCGGATACTTATGAATTTTACACTGGCCAGTATGGCGACTGTGTGTTGATGTCGGATCCCACCGGTGATTTCGATATTCAGGAAGCCATTCTTCCGTCCGATGGTTCAACGGAGGCTCTTGAAAAAGAATTTGGAATCGAACTTGATCCCAATTATGAAAATATTAAAGTGTTCTGATTATGAGAAAGTTTATACTTTTATTTTTGATATTGTTGGGATCGGTAACAGTCGGTTACGCCCAAAAGTCAAACCATGGTAAGAATCATGGCAAGGAGGTGTTGGAGTTCAAACTTAAATATCTTGCACAGGAAATGGATCTCAATGAGGATCAGCAGCCTAAGTTCTTTGAATTTTATACACGTATGAACAATGAGAAGTTTGCTTTGTTTAAGGAATTAAGGCAGCTTGAACGTAAAATTAAAGATGGGAAAGCTACCGAGGCTGAGTATGAAGCATATAGCAAAGCTTCTGCCAATGCCAAAATCAAAATCGCTGAGATCGATAAATCCTATGAAGCTAAATTTTCTCAATTCCTTTCTGCCAAACAACTGTATAAGTTGAAAGAAGCTGAAGAGACGTTTCGAAAGAAGATGCGCGAAATGCACCATAAGCGTAAAAAGTAGTGTTGCCCCATAGAATTTTGATTCACAGGCAAGCTGAGTAAGTGGTGTTGTTTTACACATTGTTGTCTCCGAAATATTTCATGCTCATCTCTTTATCCCTCTGTTGGTTTTCACGGTGTATTTTTATGCAGAATATCTAATTGTCCGTTGCTTATGAAAAAGATACAGATTTATACAAGAACTGCCGTTTCGACAGTTCTTTTTGTTTTAATGATATCAATTTCAGCGGTTCCGCTCCTTGGTAAAACCAAAAAGGTAAGCTCCGATAAAACCGCAAAAGTTGAGAATACTTTCTCTAATCCGGATTTCGCATTCCCCAAAGATGTAAGCGCCAATGCAGAGACCGTGTTGGTAAAGTCCCGTCGTACCGACAATTATGGACAGGCTCTTAAAGCAGCCATGCAGCTATGTATCGCTCACAATCTTATTTCGAAAGATTCAGTTGTGGAATCTCTTTCATTATTGAAAGATCTTGCAGCATCTTTCCCCGCTCCTTATTCACAACTTGCGGATTTGTTGCAGGCGAGCATCTATAAGGATATATACAGCTCAAATCCTTCTCAGTTCAACAATAGAATCCTTCCGGCTGATTCCGTGCCTTCAGATCCCATGCTTTGGAATGCTTCCATGTTTCGCAACAGGATTAATTCCTTGCTTTCATCGGTGCTGACGAATATTCCCGATGATGACAAAACGCTGCCTTTGACGGATTTTTCGGATGTGGTGGATCTTTCCGGTTTTGACAAAACGGAAGGTTATCTGCTATATGATTTTCTGTGCTGCAAGGCATTGTCTATTTTGAATGCATTTCCAACTGAAGCACAGCAAACCATTCCTTTTGGAGACAGCGAATCCGCAAATGCCGGCGCCGCTGCAACTGTCCCGGCCATGAATCCTTCCCGAATCTCATCCATGCTCCTTGCGTTTCATGAGAAGATTAATCCGGAATCCGTGGCTTACGGACGGGCATTGGTGGAATATGCCCTGAACTGCACTGATGATGCATCGGATTATCTTGCAACACAATTGCTGCGAAAAAAGCCGTCGGCCGCTCTGATCCCGGTGGCGTGGAGATATTACCAGACTTATTTTCAGAATGACTGGTGCGGATATCTGCAATATAATTCCGCTGTCGATGACGAGGACTCTTCACCCTTGATTTCCGCCAGAGATTTTTATGCTCTGGTCCACAAGATCAAAGCAGCCTCCGGAGAGTCGTCCGCATCCTCTGCCCTTGACAATATAGTGGAGGCGATGTCGTCCAAAGGTTTCGGCTTCTCCGGAAATTCGCTTATTGTGCCCGAAGAGGCTTCCGTAGTCTTTACTAACCGCAGAAATATCTCTGATGGATATCTAATGATATATTCCGTGCCTGAATCTATGTCTACGGATATATCTTCTCGAAAGCTCAATGAGATTCTTCCACAGCTGAAAATTAAACTTCGTTTGCCTTTCCCGTCAGTGAAGAAACAAGTGCCCTTTATGCAGGCAGACACAATTATACTGCCACCACTTAAAGCAGGAAGATACGTAGTCACAGCCTCCTCCGATGGGCGAGACACGGGTATATATACGCAATTACTTAATGGATTCGCAGATGTCATCAACGTCTCGGAAATAGATATCATAGCTCTTGACGAGCCAGACGGCAAAGGATTTGTATATATTGTCGATTCCCGCGATATGACTCCTGTAATGGGTGCTAACGTCACATTCGTGGAAAATCCCGGAAGGAAAAACAGCAGATCGTCATCCGTTGTCTCAGACACAAATGGCAAGGTAGCGGTGCCTTACACTAATTGCAATGTACGTGCAAAATGGAATGGCAGCTTCATATCCGATTGGTATGGCAACTATCGGCACTCGTATGAGCAGAAGAAGCAGTATATGGCCAAAATCTTAACAGACCTTTCCATTTACCATCCGGGCGACAGTGTAAGGTTTGCCGCAATCGTATACAGTAAGGACAATGATCGCTTCAGCATCGAACCCAACGTTGACGTTGATGTCAATTTGCTCGACGCGAATTATCAGAAAGTGGATTCCATTTCTCTTCGCTCTGACAAATACGGACGTCTTAGTGGTGGTTTCAATCTTCCCAAGGATGGTCTGCTTGGCTATTGGCATCTTTCCCTCAATGACAACGATAAGCGCAGGCTTGCTTTTGAGTCATTCAACGTGGCTGATTATAAGAATCCCACTTTCTTCGTTGCTGTGGATTCGATCTCGGTAGAGAATTCCGATTCCGTGATTGATATAAAGGGAATGGTTAATTCATATTCAGGCATGCCTGTCGGCAATGCGTCGCTTGATTATACTATAGATTTTTCTCCATATTTATATTGGAGAAGAAACAATCCGCCGGCTTCTTTCAGCGGAAAAGCCACTGCCGATGCCGAAGGTTGCTTCAACATATCGTTGCCATGCTCAAGACTTAAAGGCACACGCTTCGAAGAAGGTGCGTTCACGCTTACACTTACTGCTACCTCCCCGGCCGGAGAAACCCAGCAGGCTCCTTACCGTCAGTTTTCCATTGGAAGTGCCGAAAGTATCGATATTCAGGTTCCCTCCCGACTTTTGGTAGAGGGAGATTCTGTGAAGTTGACAGTCGGCGTGAAAGATATGCTCGGACACCCACTCAGACGAGAGGTGAAATATGTAATCATAGACCGCAGTGACTCCACAGTGAAAGCCCAGGGTTCGTTCATGTCTCCCAATCTGATGGTAAGTGCAAAGACGTTGGCGTCCGGTGAATACGAAGCCCGTTTCTCGATAGAGGGTGCCGACAACGAACGCGCTCATCAAAACGGTACGGCAGATTTTGTGGTTTGGAGACACAGTGATAAAATTCCACCTGAAAAGACCCAGCTGTGGGTACCGATCTCTTCCGTCACTGCCTCTTCCGGAAAAAAGAAGATAAAAGTCAAAGTGGGAGCCTCGTATCCCGACAATCATATACTTATGGTGGTCTCCGACAAATCCGGTAAAATATCCGAGAAATGGCTGCAGCCAAAGGGTAAAATTATAGAGGAGGAAGTGCCGGTGCCCACCGACAATAACATTACTTTTGTAAATTTCTACGGTTTGAGGGATTTTAATGCTTCTTCAGGTTTGGTTACGGTATATCCGGCTTCTTCAAAAGACCGCCTGCAGATTCAGACAGAAAGTTTCAGAGACCAGACATCCGCGGGATCTAAAGAGACGTGGACGTTTAAATTTCTGAAAAACGGAAATCCGGCACAGTTCACGCCGGCAATGGCCGTAATGACCGATAAGGCTTTGGATGCCTTGGCTCCTTTCTCATGGAATTTTAACCCCCGTTCATATTTTGGAATAGCTTCCCCGTTGTCTATCAGCAGTGTTTACGTCGGTCGTTTCTCTGCAAGCACCGGACAAACCCTTAAACTCAAATCTGTAGACTTCTCGGCACCCGAATGGTTGCTTTACGGATATCCTCTGTATTCCGGAGCATATGGACGTATGCTTACGTATAATGTGCGCGGAGGCAGTGTGATGCAGGATATGGTGATGATGAAAAGCGAGAGCGCAAAACTCTCGTCTGCAAACACAAAAGAAATGGCAGACGAAGTCTATCTCACCGGATCCGTTGAAGATGCGGCGACACCCAAGGCAGAAGAAGTTGTTGAATCCAATGCCTCTGACTCTGAAGATAACCTTCGTCCCGCGGAATATCCTTTGGCTTTCTTTAAGCCGGATTTGATCACCGACTCCAGGGGTATGCTGACCCTTGATCTGGATATGCCCGATTTCAATACCACCTGGCAGTTGCAGATCCTCGGTTATACTCCGTCTTTGCTCACCGATAAAATCACACTCACCACTGTTGCATCCAAGAAAGTGATGGTGAGCGCCGGTATACCTCAGTTTGTACGTACCGGCGACAACGTTTCCTTATACGCCACTCTTTACAATAATACTGACGCGGCGCTGCCCATTGCCGGCAAGATTGAAATCTATAATCCTTTTAGCGATCGGATTTTGGCCGTTCGTACGTTTGACTCCCAACTCATCGAGCCATCAGCCAACCGCATGATCGAAATGAACATTGACATTCCATCGGATATATCTTCAATTGGGATACGCTGCTTTGCCATATCTGATTCAGGAAGCGATGGTGAGCAGACTGTAATTCCAGTCTTGCCTTCGTCTCAACCGGTGGTGGAGTCAATCCCATTCTACATGACTCCCGGTGACGGCTGTTATTCGTTAGCAATTCCCGAAAATATTCTTAAGACCAAAGATGCCAACGTCACTCTTCAATATTGCGACAATCCGGCGTGGTTTTGCCTGACTGCCCTTCCGGATCTTGTGGTGCCATCCTCTAAATCAGTGATTGCTCTTTCGGATGCATTGTTTGGTAATCTTGTTGCCTCCGGTCTAATAAGCAGCAATCCTCAATTGAGAAAAGGATTGGAACTTGCGCTATCTTCAGCCGGGAATGACTCTCTGCTTACAAGTAATCTGCAAAAATACGGCAATCTCAAAATCGTAACCCTAAACAATACTCCTTGGGTAAACAATGCGCAGTCGGAGACGTTGCGTATGCAGAATCTTTCCGGTCTTCTTAATGAAAAAGAAGCTCGCGAGACTATCATATCCAATTGGAAAGAATTACGTGAACTCCTTTGCACAGACGGCGGCTGGAGTTGGTGTCCGCACATGAAATCTTCGCTGTATATGACTCAGCGTGTGCTTGGCAGACTTGGTAATCTTAAGGGAATGGGTTATTTGCCCCAATTGGATGATCTGGATAAAACTATAAGCGACGCAATAAGATATTGCGATGATGAATACGTGGCTTCATGGAGGAGATATCCAAAGGGCTTCGCTCCGGAGTCGATGCTTGAGTATCTATATGTGAGGAGTTTCTTTAAATTCCCCATGGCAGAGAAGGATTTTGCCGCGTTGCATTCAAAAGCAATTACTGCCATTGAAAGTAATTGGAGATCATTCGATATCTACAACAAAGCTACCGCTGCCGTTCTGCTTTATCGTGAGAATCGCTTAAATACGGCCGGTGAGATTCTTTCATCGCTTAGCCAATATTCATCGTATGAAGCAAATGTCGGCCGTTGGTATGATAATCTCAACGCCGGCTGGAACGGACGCGGCAAACTGGCCACTACGGCCCATGTCCTTGACGCTTTCTGCGAAATCAACCCGAAGTCGGCAGAGATAGATAAGATCCGTCAGTGGCTGGTGCTACAGCGTCAAACGCTCGACTGGGGCAACATGGGAGAGACCGCCGAAGTGGTTAACTCTATTCTGAAAAGCGGCACGGAATGGACCAATACAAATACCCCGGGCTTGAACGCTGAAATATTCATTGACGGACGGAAAGTGGAAATCTCAGAATATGAGCAATTGACAGGAACGCTTAATTTGAATCTTGGAGGAACTTCCCCAAAGACTGTGACAATTAATAAATCTTCGGAAGGCCCATCTTGGGGTGGTGTGATTTCTCAATATATCGCTCCGATGAAGAGTGTAAAGGCCGCTTCCGTGAATGATCTTTCAGTAAAGAAGGATTTTTATATACTTGATTCCAATGGAGGTGTGATGTCTGCCTCTTCAGCCAAATCCTTCAAAAAGGGAGATAAGGTGAGGGTGACCATTACAGTGATAACACAACGTGATATGGACTATATCGCACTTGTGGATCAACGTCCGGCTTGTTTCATTCCCGTCCGGCAGCTGTCAGGCTACGATCTCACCGGTGATCTATGGGCATATCGGGAAACGCGCACCGCTGCCACGTCACTTTTCTTCGGATTTATGCCCAAGGGAAAATACGTGATAAGCTATGACTGCTACGTCACCTCCCAAGGCAAATATTCGGCAGGCATTGCCACCGTTCAGTCGCAGTATGCACCTTTGATCACGGCCCATAGCGCCGGAGAATCCATAATCGTAAATTGAAAAATCAAATTAAAAAACAAACATTTCTTTTTGAAACATTTAGAATTATTTTTAAATTTGCGAGCGTATTCTATCTACCCATCTCCCATCAGAGATTTGTATTGAATGCTAATTTGAAGATAAACAACAATCAAACAATTATATACATAGACAAATGAAGAACTTTACCCTATTTGCGGCTATGGCTCTGACCGTCACTTCCATGAGTGCAGCGGTGACAGTGCCGCAGGTCTTCTACGAAGATTTCGTAGCTATGGGCCAAAAAGGTGACTATCCCACTGATGGATGGATCACATATGGTATCGATGCCCCGGCTATCGAAAGCCTTTCCGGTTATTTTCAGGAGGGCAAACCATGCTATGTGCTGATGGAATATGGCCGTCAGTGCTTCCCCTTGAGCAACACTAACTTCGTGCCGTCACAGGAAGCTGACGAATGGCTCGTGTCTCCCGAAATCGAAATCCCCGAAGATCATATGATTCTGGGCTTCACCACCGCACGTTACTATGCCTCCGGCTCTTTCGGCACTTCCGACATCCCCTACAGCATCTACGTATCTGCCACCGGCAGCGCCGAAAAGGATGCCTTTGATCTTGATGAACCCATTTATAATAATGTGGTTCGAGGCAGCGGAAGTCAGGAAATGATTGTGAAAGACAACTATGTATCCCTCAACGGCTACAAAGGCAAGAAAATTCGTCTGGCTTTTGTGCAAAACGGTCAGAATGCCGGCATGATGGGATTCTCCAATATTTTCGTAGGCGAATATTATTGCCGCTTTGACAACTTCACACCTCAGATCACGGAAGTCGGCAAAACTGTATCAATCGATATGAACGCATACGTAAAGGTGGCTCAAGAATGCAATTCTCTCGAAGCCAAACTTTTGATTAACGGAAAGGAAGTGTCTACCCAACTGATTGAGAAGGCTCTGTATGTGCCTAAATCAACCGTGGCACAACCCACCCGCATCACATTTACTGACTGCGTCACCGCTTCTGCCGAAACCATCAACTATGAAGTGCAGATCACTCCGATTTACCCCAATGCCCCCACTTCCATCCTTACCGGTGTGATAGGTGTGCCCGTAACTTCTTATCTTTCCAACTGTGTGGTTGAGGAGCCCACTGGCTCCGGCTGCCAGTACTGCCCAATCGGCATCGCTGCCATGGAGTATATGACATCTAAATACCCCGGCACTGACACTCAGGGTAAGTTCATCGGCATCGCTGTTCATGGCCATGTAAACTATCAGGATCCAATGGGCAAAGGTTCCAATATTTCATCCTATCGTGTGAAACTTATGGATGCGAATTCGCTCAACGGTTATCCTTCGGCTACTTTCAACCGAGCTACAAAGGGTACCTATCCCTACGAACTCTCCAACTGCGACAATCAGATTGCTATGAAGAGTGATAACAAAGTGGAAATCACAGCGGTGGAATATCCCATCCTTTCCGACCCGGATGATATATATGACCAAACTGTCACTGTCAAGTTCAATATGTATAACTCCTATGCTGCTTCCGACCTCAATCTGAAAGCTGCTGTTGTGCTCATTGAGAACGACGTCCAGGGCTATGAAGACGGTTACAATCAAACAAATGCATTCGCTACCGCATCTTCTTCGAATGTAGCCACATATAATCCTCTCCTTATCCAGCCGATGGCAAAATTCCTTCCCGGAGGCGAGTGGGGTAGAAATCCTATTCCCTACGACATTATGAAATATCAGCATGTGGCACGCGGTATATGGCCCGATTATTTCGGCCAAAACGTTGAAGGCGCTTTTGAGGCGGACGTTGCCAAGCCTATGACTCTCACTTTCGATGTGCCGGATGCCGTGTCGGAATGGAAAAACACTGAAGTTATTATCCTTCTTACAGACGGTGTGTCAGGCAAAATCTTAGGTTCCGACATCGTGGATTTCTCCAAATATCGTGAAGTAGAATCCGGTGTGAACGGTGTTACGGATGTTGCCTACGGTATAGAGCGTGAAGGAAATACCATTAAGGTAAATGCCGAACTCGGCACTCCCGTGCAGGTTTATGCCCTCGACGGCACAGTGCTTGGTTCTTATGAAGCCAACGGTGATGTACTCGGAATTGACGCTTCCGGTTTCAACGGTGTGGTAATCGTTAAGGCCGGTGCCAAGGCTGCCAAGTTCGTCTTCTAAGATCCTTATCAAATAACCTGATAATACAGGGGCCCGACAATTTGCCGGGCCCCTGTAAACTTTTTATGATTTATGATTGACTCAAATTGCGGATTTGTTCGGAATGTTGAAGTTTATTACAACTTTCTCAGATCGATGCACAACCCCTCATTGTTGAGAATTACACGGGGAAAGATCTCCTCGGCTTCGGTCTGAAATCCAAGGTCATCACGGTAGCGTGAGGAGTAATGGCCTGTAAGGAGCCATTTGGCATCTGCTTCGAGGGCTGTAAGAGCTGCATCCTTCGCGGTGGAATGACCGCGGGGTGCAGCCATGGATTTATGCTCGTCAAGATATGTGGTCTCATGCATCATAAGAGTTACGGGTCCTGCCTTCTTTCCCAACCCCGGCATATAAGCGGTATCGCTCAGATGGGCGTAGCTCAGAGAAGGGGAGGGGGCAGTGGTGAGCCACCCGTTGGGGATTACCGTACCATCGTCTTTCACCAGATCCGCCCCTCTTTTTATATCTTTATAAAGAGACACGGGTATATGATGGAAATCGAGCATATCCTTCCTCAGGTGCCGCTCTTTGGGTTTCTCTTCAAACACGTATCCCACACAGTTCACTCTATGACTCAGCGGTACGGTCCTCACGATTAATTTGTCGGTCTCAAGAGCCACTTGTTCTTTATGGGGATCCAGAATGTTGTAGCGCAATTCAAAGGAGGTCTCGCGGTTGAAGTAGTCGTTGATAAGGCTGAGTATCTCTTTTCCTTCTTCAAAAGTATGGATTGTAAGATCCCCGCCTTTTGCATGGAGGGCAAGGGTGCCTATGAGCCCGAAAAGTCCGAATACGTGGTCGCCGTGCAGGTGAGTCAGAAAAATATGCCGGAGTTTGGATGGCGATAATCTATACCGCATCATGGATTCCTGAGCACCTTCTCCACAGTCGATCATAAACAGACTTTCGTGGAAATTCACCACTGTGCATGATGGCTTGTGGCGCAGTGTAGGCTTGGCGGATCCGCACCCCAAGGTATGAATTTTAAAAGTACTCATTCTCTCATTCGAGATTGTGTTTTCTCTTCATTTGCTGATAGTCTTTGGCAAGACCACCGGCCGAGGTCTCTTTATAAAGGGAGGGGATATCGTGGCCCGTCTCCTTCATCACTTCAACCAAACGATCGAACGACACCCTGTGGTTTCCGTCGGTGAAGGATGCATAAATATTTGCGTCAAGTGCTCTGGCTGCGGCATAGGCATTGCGTTCGATACATGGTATCTGTACAAGCCCGCATACAGGATCGCATGTCATGCCCAGATGATGCTCAAGACCCATCTCGGCAGCGTATTCTATCTGGGCGGGGCTACCTCCGAAGAGTTGGCTGGCGGCCGCTGCCGCCATGGCACATGCCACCCCCACTTCTCCTTGACAACCCACCTCCGCACCGGAGATTGAGGCATTGTGCTTAACCACATTGCCGAAAAGACCGGCTGTGGCGATGGCGTGCAGGATACGTTGCTCGGGGATGCCCCTGCTTTTCCAAAGATGATAGAGCACTCCCGGAAGAACTCCGCAGGAGCCGCATGTGGGTGCGGTGACAATGGTCCCTCCGGATGCGTTTTGTTCGCTTACTGCCAGTGCATACGAAAATACAAGTCCGCGGGTCTTCATATTATCCAGAAAACCGCCGGCTTTCACGTGATATGTGGCTGCCTTGCGCTGAAGATTCAATGGTCCGGGAAGTCTTCCTTCGCAGGAGAGCCCTTCTTCCACAGCTTTACGCATTGTATCCCAGACCTCCCCCAGATAATCCCAGATTTTTTCTCCTTCATATTGCTCCACGTATTCCCAATACGTGCGCCCGGTGCGTTCACAATATTCCATGATGTCGCCCATGGTCTCGTGTTTGTAGATATCCGGACTTCCGCGGTGCGGTTTGCCTTCTTCTTCAATGGCTCCCCCTCCCACACTGTAGAACGTGGACTCCTCTATAGTAAAGCCTTCCACGTTGAGACTGCGGAATGTGACGGCGTTGGGATGATAGGGGAGGAATGTGTCGGGTTTCCAAAAAATTTTGACAGGCATACCAGTGGATTCCAGCACTTCAAGAATGGCCACGTCAGTCATATGGCCTTTGCCGGTGGCGGCAAGAGAGCCGTACAGGATCACTTCAAAGCCACTTGCACCGTGATTGCGGTCCAGGAATATTTCCGCGGCACGACGTGGCCCCATAGTATGTGACGATGATGGGCCGGTGCCTATTCTGAAGATTTCTCGTATCGATTTCATTAATTGCAAAATTAACAAAAAATCATAATAAATTGGTATTGCAACATATTTTAACAAACAGTAGTTTTGCACCATGTTTCGGAAAATGAAGTTTATTACGATTGTTTTATCGGTTGCGGTAGCTATGAATAGCGATGCTGCCGACTCTGTCGTATCGTATGATTCTCTGGTGAATGTCACTTCTCTTCCGGAACTGGATGTGGTGGCGGTAAAGCAGAAGATGAGTCTCTCCGACCTGCCCGTGAGCGCTTCTTCCATCGGTATGGTTGAATCCGAACGTCTCGGCATAGCCGATATTAAGCAGATTTCAGATATCGTTCCCAATTTTTATATCCCTGATTACGGTTCTCGGATCACTTCCTCTATTTATGTGCGCGGGATCGGTGCCAGAATGGATCAGCCTGCCGTAGGCCTAACCGTAGACAATCTTACCGTCATGAATAAGGATGCCTACGATTTTGATATTACCGATATCGCGGAAATCGAAATGCTTCGTGGACCGCAATCGTCTTTGTTCGGACGCAACACGATGATGGGTATCATTAACATTCGTACTCTTTCTCCATTCTCTTTTCAAGGATGGCGTGTAATGGCTCAGGGTGAAATTCCGGCAGCTGCCCGTGCAAGTATCGGATGGTATGGATTGCCGAAGAAAGATCTTGGAATCGGCATCAGTCTCGGTTATGACTTCCGCAAAGGCAGATACCGCAACCTTTATAACGGTTCGAATGTAGATAGGCAGCAGTCAGGGTCGCTCCGGTTCAAATTGGAGTCCAAAATCGGTAAGATCCATCTTACCAACACACTTTCGTCTTCAATCCTTCGTCAAGGCGGATACCCTTACGTTTATATTCCTTCAGGTGAAATAAATTACAATGACACATGCTTCTATCGCAGATTTCTGATCTCGGACGCACTCGCCTTGGATTGGACGGTACGGAATATAAGGTTTACTTCGGTTACGTCCGTGCAGTATATCGACGATAATATGACTCTTGACCAGGATTTTCTTCCTCTTCCTTATTTCACCCTTACACAAAAGAAGAAAGAGATATCAATTACTGAAGATTTTATGGTTGGGGGTGTGTCGGCTTCCGGACGATACAGTTGGCTCTCCGGTATGTTTCTCTTTTACCGACACAATGACATGCACGCACCCGTAAAATTTAAAGATGAAGGCATCGCTTCTCTGATTGTATCGCATCGCAATGAAGCTAACAAGCGTTATCCCATTCGTTGGGATTCCGATAGTTTCCTACTCAACAGCGATTTCACTCTTCCTTCTTTCGGAGCGGCTCTGTATCACGAATCACGCTACAATACTGATCAGTGGCGCTTCTCAGCCGGAATAAGACTTGACTACGAACGCGTGTCGATGAATTATCACAGTTATTGCAACACTGGATACGATATCCTGGATAATCCCTCTCGTGAACTGCCGCCCTCCCCGGATTTGCCTGTGCTCCGACATGCCGTAATCAGTATTGATGATCAAGGCAACCTTCATAGACAGTATCTTACCGTGTTGCCAAAAATCACAGCCCTTTATACTCTTCCCGACGAATACGGAAACGCCTACGTGTCATTAGGCAGAGGATATAAGGCCGGTGGATTCAACACGCAGATGTTTAGCGACGTGCTTCAGCAAAGTCTGATGAACAAAATGGGGATGGGAGCATCCTATGATGTAGACGATATTGTAGGTTACAGACCCGAAAAGTGCTGGAGCTACGAGGTCGGTTCACACATCAATCTATTGAATAAAAGTATTACTTTGGATGCATCGCTTTTTTATATTGACGTCACCGATCAACAGCTTACAAGATTTCCCCCCGGTGCCACAACCGGCAGACTCATGACCAATGCCGGAAAAACCCGCTCCTTCGGTGGGGAACTGAGTATCTTGTGGCATCCGCTCCGATCATTGTCAGCAAATATGGCTTACGGGTATACCAATGCGAAGTTCAGAGAATTTTCAGACGGCCTCAATAATTATAAAGGAAAATATCTTCCGTATGCCCCCGGCAATACATTGTGGATTCAGACCGTTTATACTTTGGCGGATCCTCTGTTGAAAAGCAACAGACTCGTTTTCGACGTCAACATGCGTGGCACGGGACGTATTTTCTGGAATGAAGCCAATACAAGGTCCCAAAATTTTTATGCCCTTCTGGGTGCCTCCGTAAGCCTGCAGAATCCCTCATGGGAAGTGCAGATATGGGGACGAAACCTTACAAATACCCAATATGACACCTTTTATTTCCTTTCGATGGGAAATGAATTCGTACAGCGGGCCAACGGCATCTCAGCCGGACTGACACTTCGGCTTTCCATATAGCACGGATTCGGATTTCTTCATTATGAGACGCACTTTAAGTTGAATAATTTAATATAAAAATATGAAAAAGAATTTATTACTTCTTGCAGCATTGAGCATGCTCTTTTCTTCCTGTCTGAAGGATAGCGTAGACGAACGAACCACAGTATATCAAACTGTCAATCTTGTGATTCCAAACGATCAAAATGCAGCCCCCACCGTTAATATGGCGTCATATACGGTAAAGACCGACATGACAGCCGGCACAATGACTCTCTCTTGCCCGGATGTTGTGGTAGATGGAATTAAATCTGCCTTTACTTCCGATGCAATGCCCTTCAGAAGCTGGACTGCGATGCAGGGATCAATCAATACCTTCAGCGGAGGAAAAGGTATGCTCGCACAGTTACCCGTCACAGGCGTCAGCGGTGCGATCTCCGGACTGTTCTACTATCCGGCCAAACCTGTATCTCTCCCTGGTATAAACTTTATAGGAGCGGATATGTTCGGTCCGATGGTAGTGCTCCAATATAATATAGGGGATACATATAAGGTAAAAACCTTTAACCGTGATATGATTTTTGCAGGCGATACCCAGACCCACTATTCGTTCAAGGGAGAGGTGATGCCCACCTACACCACTCAAGACATCATGTATCGTCTCGTATTCCACACTGACTTCAAAAAGGCTGACCTCGTTCTCTACAATGCTAAGTTTGCAGCCGAACAACCCTTTGCCATCGCGGCAATGGTGCTTAAGGATCTTGATGTAGAGTTCAATCATCGTGGATATATAGTTAGCGGAAAAAATGTAGAGCCTCAGGTTCCCGAGAATGACGAAGACAAAGTAGGCTACACCACCTACGACTCCTACACATTCAAGACCCTGCTTATCCAGACCACCACGGAAGACCTCACGGGAGCAACAATCGATTTCACGGTTGAGAATCCGATGGATCCTTCCGGAGATTACCGCGGTCAGTTCAACGGTGCTTACGTACTGACATCCCTATCCGCCAACTGACCTTTAACTTAAATGTCGCTAAATTAAGAATTGTCGTAGTTCGACTCGTAGAGGCGATATTCATGGTTAAGAGGGTGTATCATAAATCGATTTTATAGAAGATTGTATTAGCAATGTGCTGATATTCAGTGGTAAAACTACTCAATCTTATCAAATTTTCGATTTATGAGACGGACTCAACGGCAATATAAGCTAATATCAGCCCCGGAGAGGCGGTATTGTGAGGACTCTTATTTCAGAGACATTACCTATAACTCATAAAGTCTCTCTGCTCCAAATCATAGGTGTCGGTATATCAAATGGAATACGTAGGGTTTACTGAAAAATTAAACGATGCTCCGATGGGTTTCAACCCAGATGGGC
>JAMPGE010000021.1 GCA_023664085.1 Muribaculum sp.
TACCATCTCGTGGTGCCCTGCTATCGGCGACTACAATAGGATAATAAGCGTAGCCTTTACGGCCGTGACGCTGTAATCTGATTTTTGTTGCCATTTTAAAAACTTGCCGGTTGATTGGTTATTTTTACGGGTTTTGCCCGGGATTAAGGGCCGGATCCCTTTTTCCGCCTGCAAAAGTACTACTTTGTTTCCATTCCCACAAATTTTTTTTAATTTTGTACTCAATTTTTTCGTTTTTGTAAGTTCAAAATTTAAATTTTAACGTTCGTGTAAATACAGTATGCTGTAAATAACCATCATACGTTATTATCAATTTTAAATTTTACATTTACTTATTTCTATTCATTTTTATCCCTATGGCTGAAAATCCTCTTTTAGAACGTCTCGATGGTCTCGATTCCCGTTTCGATGAAGTAGCTACTCTCATCACCGATCCCAACGTTATCACCGACCAGCCCCGTTACATTAAATTGACCAAGGAATACCACGATCTGGAAAAAATCCTCAAGGCCGTGAAAAGATACAGAGACCTTCTTTCTTCAATAGAGGAGTCCAAAGCCGTGATGACTTCTGACCCCGACGAGGAAATGCGGCAGATGGCCCGCGAGGAACTTGAGTCTGCCGAAAAGGAATTGCCCGAATTGGAAAATGACATCAAGCTTCTACTCATTCCCGCCGATCCCGATGATTCAAAAAATGCTGTCGTGGAAATTCGCGGTGGCACAGGTGGCGATGAAGCCGCCTTGTTTGCCGGTGATCTTTTCAGAATGTATCAGAAATTTGCCGAACGAAAGGGATGGAATCTCTCGATATCTTCATTCACCGAAGGATCCGCAGGCGGATTCAAGGAAATTATTTTCAACCTCACCGGTGACGGCGTTTACGGCGTGATGAAATATGAAAGCGGCGTTCATCGCGTACAGAGGGTTCCTGCCACTGAGACCATGGGGCGCGTGCATACTTCCGCCGCCACAGTGGCAGTGCTCCCCGAGGCTCAGGAATTTGAGGTGGAGATTCATGAAGGTGAAATCCGATGGGATACTTTCCGTTCCGGCGGCGCCGGCGGACAAAACGTCAATAAAGTGGAGTCCGGTGTACGCCTTCGCTATAATTGGAAAAATCCAAACACCGGCATAGTGGAAGAGATTCTGATAGAATGCACCGAGACCCGGGATCAACCTCATAATAAAGAACGCGCCCTCGCCCGTCTTCGTACATTTATTTACGACAGGGAACACCAAAAGTATCTTGACGACATCGCAAGCAAACGAAAGACAATGGTCAGCACCGGTGATCGATCCGCAAAAATCCGTACGTATAATTTCCCGCAAGGAAGGATGACGGACCATAGAATCAACTATAGCATCTATAATCTTTCCGATTTTATGGACGGCAACATCGGTGAATGTATCGACAGGCTTATTGTGGCCGAAAACGCTGAAAAACTCAAAGCCGCCGAACTTTAATTACAACTTTTTAATCCTCTAATCCATTAAGGATCTTATCGCTGTTAACGATGGCGTTGCAATCCGAATCCTGCATTCCGTCGCACTTTTGCGACGCTCTTATAAACTTTCATATAGCTGGGTTGTTATACATATAAAAGTTTTCCACACCATTATATTATATGTGTATTGCTAATGCTGCCCTGCGACATTCAGTAATACTGATAAACTTAAAACTCAGAAGTTATGAAAGCGTTATCCATCATTTTTTATAGCATAGGGTGTATCCTTCTTTTCATCTCCTGCTTCACTACATCCGTCTCCCTCACATGGTGGCTCGGTGGTCTGGCAGTTGCGTTTCTTATCGGTGGTTGTATTTTTCAGTATCAGCAAAATTCACGCAACTATTTTCACCACCACAATCACTGACTCTTAGACCCCAACAGCCTTTTTTCTATATTCTACAAGAGGAATCTCTGGGCTTGCTCCAGAGATTCCGGTTTGCCTATGTCAAGAAGATGAAGATCATAAGCATAAGAAGCCTTCACCACCTTACGTGAAGAGACCTCAAGCAAAAAGTCAACGATGGAAAACACCTTGTTTACTCTTAGCTCGATCATCATTTCCACAAGTGCAGGGCTCATTACGTGGATGCCGCTGAATGCCAATTCCCGACATTCTTCTTTGTTATGCATAAATCCCTCCGGTTTGTAGGCATCGGTGTTCAGATTGTGCCATCCGCTAAGTCTGCATTCCTTATCAAAAATGAGTTTTCGGGATGATTCTCGATCGCTTACAAGCAATGTAGACAATATCCCCTCCTTCCCGTTTGCAATATGGGTTTTCATTAATTGATGCAGGTCTGCATCCGACAATATATCCACATTATGAATCAGAAACGGTCTGTCATCGCGGCAAAGCAGATGGCGGGCATGCAGAATGGCTCCTCCCGTATCAAGCAGTTGGGACCGTTCGTCACTGATTTCTATTTTTACTCCAAAATCATTCTTTTCAAGGAAGTCTACTATCTGATCTGCAAAATGATGCACATTCACCACAATCTCATCAAAACCCTGACCCTTCAAATTCTCAATGACCCTTTGAAGCATCGGCACTCCTTTTACAGGGACCAACGCCTTTGGATGATGGAGCGTCCAAGGGCGTAACCTTGTGCCGAGACCGGCGGCTAAAATAAACGCTTTCATTTATTCAACTCAATCTTTGATTTAAAGCTACTTATACTTTCTCATTATATAGAGTGTGCACTCCCTGTTCTCTGTGTTCCAATTCCACTAAAGCTTCCGGATATGCCGCAGCGATTGATTCAGCCAAATGCTGTGCACAATATACGGAGCGGTGACGTCCGCCGGTACAACCGAATCCAATCTGCAGATTGGTAAACCCTCTTTGAATGTAGCGTTCCACGGCAGGCATTACCAGCGAGCAGGCGGACGATAGAAAAGGTTGCACCTCTCCCTTTGATTCAAGAAACCGCTTCACCGGATCATCCGATCCTGTGAGATGTCTGTATTCTTCATATCTACCCGGATTATGCATTGCCCTGCAGTCAAACATGAAGCCGCCTCCATTTCCGGTCAAATCCTCAGGATAGCCCTTTTTATATGAAAAGCTGAAGATCTGCACTCTGAGTCGGTCGGATACACCAACGGTTTTAAACCTTGAAAGAGTTGCAAATGCCTCTGCCGCTTTTTTTATCTCAGGATAATCATCAAGCCACCCCATGTCGGACGCCTCCTTCAGATTATTTATGGCAGAAGGTATACTGCTTAGGAAATGCGACTTCCTTTCTACCAGACCGCGAAAACCGTAAGCGCCCAACACCTGCAACAAACGAAACACAACCAACGTCGGAAGCGGTCTCAGCACTTCTGCTTCCGATATATTCCTAAGTGTTGCATATTCCGATGCATAAACCCGAAGCAGTCGTTGTCGCATCTCCATGCTCATTCCGGCCTTGGCCTGCCATACAAACGACACGGCATCGTAAAGACATGGTCCGAAACGCCCTCCCTGAAAATCTATAAAATAAGGCATACCTTTCTTTACCATAACATTCCTGCTTTGGCAGTCACGCCACATAAAGCCCTTTAACTCTTTTGGTACGCCAAGGATCCTACTCTCCAGACGTTCAAAATCATCCTCGAGTGCACTCTCATCAAAGTTGATTCCGCTTGGCTTCAAAAACTCGTATTTAAAATAATTTAAATCCCATCGGATAAGTCGGTTGCCGATCTCGGGATAAGCCGTGAAGCGTTCCCATTCTTCCCGTGGAAGAGTCTGCATATGAGTAAGCGACTTCATCACTTTTTCCGCAATGTCAAATCCTTCCCCTTGCAATAAATAGCTGAGAAGATCCCGGTCTCCTAAATCTTCCTGAAAATATATTGGGGCATTGGAATCCGAATATAATACCAGAGGCACTTCCAAACCTCTGCTTTTAAAATATGAAGCGAGCCCGACAAATGCATCTTTTTCTTTTTCATCTTCACTGATAACTCCTATTATAGATGAAGTCTCGTCCGGATATCCCCACAAACGAAAGTATTGGCGTGAACTACCTGCTCCCGGCAACCGTTCTATTCTTAAGGGTGAAATACCCGTATATTTTATATATATATCTACCAACTCTTCTTTTCTTTTCATACTTCAAAATTAGTATTTTTAAGAAAACTTTACTAATTTTGTTGGTAAAATTTATACTTACAAGTTAAATTTTGCTAAGTAAATACACTCAATCAACGTATCAGTTGTTGTATATAATGACGGCGCAGACCAGCGTCGAAACCAAATAACCCAATATAATTTAGACATGGTAAAGATTGATAATTACAATTTTGCAGGTAAAAAAGCTATTGTCCGAGTAGATTTCAACGTGCCCCTTGATGCTGATGGACACATTGCGGACGACACCCGAATCCGCGGAGCACTACCCACTCTCAAAAAGATTCTTGCCGATGGAGGCGCCCTGATCATCATGAGCCATATGGGCAAACCCAAAGGCAAAGTAAATCCTAAACTTTCTCTCAGTCAGATCAAAGATGCAGTAGCGAAAGCACTCGACCGTGACGTGGAATTCGCCCCGGACTGCGCCAAGGCCCAAAAAGCGGCTGCCGACCTCAAGCCCGGTCAGGTACTACTTCTCGAAAACCTCCGCTTCTACCCAGAGGAAGAAGGCAAGCCTATTGGAATCGACAAAACCGATCCCGGCTACGAAGCCGCCAAAGAGGATATGAAGAAGCGTCAGAAAGAATTTGCAAAAGCTCTCGCTTCCTACGCCGACGTTTACGTCAACGACGCATTCGGCACCGCCCACCGCAAACACGCTTCCACAGCCGTCATCGCCGACTATTTCGACAAAGACCATAAGATGCTCGGATTCCTCATGGAAAAGGAAGTAAATGCTGTAGACAATATTCTCAAAAACATCAAACGCCCATTCACCGCCATCATGGGTGGTTCTAAAGTCAGCACCAAGATCGGAATTATCGAGAACCTGATGGATAAGGTAGACAATCTTATCCTTTGCGGAGGTATGACTTTCACTTTTGCAAAAGCTATGGGCGGCAACATCGGCAACTCCATCTGCGAAGAAGACAAGCTTGATCTTGCACTCGACATCATGAAGAAAGCCAAGGAAAAAGGCGTGAACCTCGTAATCGGCACCGATTGTCTTGCAGCAGACTCATTCTCCAACGATGCCAAGGTCACCGTATGCCCCACAAAAAATATTCCCGAAGGCTGGCAAGGTCTCGACGCAGGTCCATGCTCCTTGGCAGCTTTCACACAGGCTATAATTCCTGCCAAAACCATCCTTTGGAACGGTCCTGCCGGAGTGTTTGAATTCGAAAATTTCTCCACCGGTTCGAAGGTTGTAGCCGAGGCTATCGTAGAAGCTACCAAAGACGGTGCATTCTCACTTGTTGGAGGTGGCGACAGCGTGGCATGTGTCAATAAATTCGGACTTGCCGATCAAGTATCCTATGTATCCACCGGAGGAGGTGCACTTCTCGAAGCAATCGAAGGAAAAGTGCTTCCAGGCATAGCCGCAATTGAAAAATAACCCGAATTCAATACAGCAAAGAAAATTCAAAAAAAACTCATAGAAGTTGTCTAAATTTATTCTGTTATTAAGATTTGGTAATATTTCGGAGGGAATTTTCTTCTTAGAAGAGGGAGCGATGCCTGCATCGTGACTGATGAGAAGTTGAAAATTCACCCGAAAGATTGCCAAAGATCTATGACAAGAAAGAATTTAAAGCTGATTCTAACTTTCGTAAATAAGTTTAGACAACCGCATACGTAAAAATCTATCGGAAGAATCCGTAAGGAAATCAAAGGAGACATTTCAATAAATTTGAGATGTCTCCTTAATATTAGCCGAAAAGTCTGCTAAATAAAAGAACCAGCATGAACCGACTCCATTCCAGATATGTATCTGGAAAACCGCATAAGGATGTTTTTTTGTCAAAAATTCAAAAAAACAGGTCTAAAACCTATAAATTTTTGAAAAATTACATTTGAAGGTATTGAAATTTTGAAAAAAGATAGTAACTTTGCATTTGAAGGAAGGGAAACTCACCGTAAGTCATGAAAAAACTCAGTTGAAATGGGCTACCAGTACAAGCGGAGAAAATACCAAACGCCTAAAAACCAAAAACTTAAATAAATTTCAAACAAACCCAAACCATTATGGAATCCAAAGATCCAAAAACCCAGGTTAACAAACCTGCCGCTCCGGCAGCTGCGCCTGCCAAGGCTCCCATGACTGCCCAGCAGAGAATCAAACAAGAGGAAAAGATCAGCAACGTTCGCGGTATCCGCAACGCATTCCTCGTAATCCTCGCCTGTGCTGCCGTAGCAATCTGTATCTTCTTGTTCGGCATGGGTTATGCCGGCAACTTCGAAGGTGGCGACGGCTTTGACGCCAAATTCATGTTCCTCGCAGGCGATGAATTCGCTAAAGCTCACCCGCTGAACCTCGCCGGTACTGTATACAAAGGTGGCTTCATCGTACCTATCCTGATGACTCTGCTTCTTACAGTTATCACACTCTCCATCGAACGCTGGATTGCAATCAGCTCCGCTTCCGGCAAAGGCAACACCACTAAATTCGTAGCCGACATCAAAGCCGACCTCGCTGCAAACAAGATTGACGCTGCCATGAACCGTTGCAAAGTGCAGAAAGGCTCCGTAGCTTCCGTAGTTTACAACACTCTCGTGAAGTACAAAGAAATGGACCAGAACACAGTGCTCAGCAAAGAGCAGAAACTGACCACTCTTCGCAACGAAGTAGAGGAAGCCACCGCTCTTGAGATGCCCTCACTGTCGCAGAACCTCCCCATCATCGCTACCCTGACTACTCTCGGTACTCTCGTCGGTCTTCTCGGTACCGTAATGGGTATGATCAAATCATTCCAGGCTCTCGCAGCTTCCGGCTCACCGGACTCAACTGAACTCTCCACCGGTATCTCCGAGGCCCTCGTAAACACCGCCTTCGGTATCGCCACCGGTGCCTTCGCAGTTATCTCCTATAACTTCTTCACCAACAAAATCGACAACCTGACCTACGCTATCGACGAAATCGGTTTCTCCATCGTAGCTACATTCGCTGCTACTCACAAGTAATTACTGAGCAGACACTATCAGAAAGTCAAACCGATTAATAGTTAATAGCTAATATGGGAAGAGTAAAAATAGCAAGAAAGAGTACATTCATCGACATGACTGCGATGAGTGACGTCACCGTGCTTTTGCTTACCTTCTTCATGTTGACTTCTACCTTCCTCCAGAAGGAACCCACCACTGTAGTTACGCCTGCCTCCGTGTCGGAAGAAAAAGTGCAGGAGACCAACTACGTGCAGGTTCTCCTCTCCCCGGAGGGCAAAGTATGGCTTACAATGAACAACGACACCTCTTCTAATTGGTCAAATGAGAAGATGCGTATGGAATTGCTTCAAAAAGTAAGCGAAATTTATAACGAGTCACATACCAAGAAGATCAGCTTTACGCCTCAGCAAAAGCAAGCCTTCAGCAAATTGGGCTCCTTTGGTGTTCCCCTCAGCCAGATGGAAGAATTCCTCAATCTGGCCGCCCAGCCTGATGGACAGACCGCCATGGACAAATGGTTGATGGGTGAAGATAACAATCCCAACCATACCACCGGCATTCCTATCAGCTGGAATCAGGATGAATCCCGTCCCAATGAATTCCAAATGTGGATGAAAGCAATGCGTCAGACTCCCAATGATATCCTCGCACAGGCTATCAAAGACGGTACCGGCGTTGCCATTAAGGCCGACCAGAACACTGCATTCGATAAGGTGCATCTGGTGATGGACAACCTTCAGACCATCCACATGAATAAGTTTACACTACTCACAGCATTAAAGAGCGGAGAATAAGCCATGGCAGAAATAGCACAAGACAATGGTGGCGGCAAAGGCAAAAGCCACCAGAAAAAAATGACGATTCGCGTGGACTTCACGCCGATGGTCGACATGAACATGTTGCTTATCACGTTCTTTATGCTCTGTACGACCATGATCAAGTCCCAGACTCTCAACATTGCGCTCCCATCCAATGAAAAAGTGGAGAATGAAGAGAACATGTCGCAGGCTTCAGCCGACGACGCTGTGACTATCATCCTCGACGCCAAGCGCAAAGTCGGTTCGTTCGATGTCGATACCGTCAATGGCAAGGTTGTGAACGAGGTCTACTACTACTTCGGCAAACCCGGTGGTGACGCCGGCATGTTTGGAGCAGGCGGCAACGTCATTTCTGAAAACAACAATATTCAGAAGACTCTCTTTGAAGCCGACGAGATGCAAAACGGCATACCTACCGCCCGCGGCATCCGTAAGATTATCCAGGAGCGCAATAAAGACGTGCTCAAGGAAATCAACAAACTCAAAGAAGATTTCCGTCAGGGCAAAATTACCCAGGAGGAATACGACGTTAAAGCCACTGCAGTCCGTCGAAATGAAAATCTTAAGAAACCGGTGGTCATTATCAAGTCTACTCCCCAGGCATCCTATGGTGCTCTCGTGGAAGTGCTCGACGAGATGCAGATCAATTCGATTTCAAAGTATCAGATCGATAACATGACACGTGCCGATTCCGTAATGCTTATAGATTACCAAAACCGTCATCACGGTAACTAAGCGTAAGATTCAATAACCTTTAAAACGAAAAAAAGACATGGGTAAAAATGTAGATCTTACGTCGAAAGCTTGGCGAGACATGGTCTTCGCCAACAAGAATAAGGATTTTGGCGCATACCAGCTTCGTAAAGAGAGCGACCATCGTCACAACATGTCTATGTTGTGGTTGCTCGCCGGCCTGGTAGTGATTCTCTTGATGATCTTCGGTTACTCCAAATACTCCGACTACAAGGCCGAGCAGGCAGCCATCGAAGCTAAAGAAAAAGCTGAAAAAATGGCCGCTGCCCAACTCGCTGCCGAGCAGGAAGAACAGCAGGAGGAAGAACAACCCGAAGAACAGAAAATGGAAATGGAAATTCCTGAAGTCCCCGAAGAAGTACTTGCCACTGTGCAGGTAACTCAGATCGCAATCGTTGACGCCGACAAGGTGAAAAACGAAGTGATGACTCAGGAAGAACAGCAGGAAGACAATACCGCCCGCGGTGTAGTCAATCAGGAAGGATCCAACGATGCCGACAAGTTCCAGGCTGTAAAAGAGCAGGTACAGGTTGTGGAAGAGGTGAAACCCGAACCCAAGCCCGAACCCGAGAAGATCTTCGTGGCTGTAGAGCAGCCCGCTGAATTCAAAGGTGGACAAGCCGCTCTTATGAAATGGCTCAGCAATAACGTTCGTTATCCTGAAGCTGCTCAGCAGAATGGTGTGCAAGGTCGTGTAATCGTGAAATTCGTGGTTGAAAAAGACGGTTCTATCGGTAGCCCCACTATCGTGAAAGGTGTAGACCGTGACCTTGACCAGGAAGCGCTGCGCGTAGTTAAGAAGATGCCGAAATGGCAGCCCGGTCGTAACAACGGCCAGCCTGTTCGCTCTTACTTCAACCTGCCTGTGACATTCAAACTCCAAAACCAATAAATTACAATTACAGTGTAATTTAAGAATAAAAGCCGGGAATTTATTCTCCCGGCTTTTATTATGACTCTATGCTTCATACGGGATTATTATCTGCAAATTACAAATTTGCATCCATTTTAAACATGTTGAATATGTAAAATGGGTATATCTAAGCAAAAGTTTCGCAGGTTCAATACTTGAATTAACAGGCTTAAAACTTAATTAACAGGTTTGAAACTGTAATTAATAAGAGAATCTCTCAAATTTCGACAAACTTATTGCAACATAAATACCTTTACAATTGTTAAAATACTAAAACAATCTAAAATCTCAAAGTTATGAAAGGTAATAATGAAGATTCCAACCGCAATAATACTCCCCTTACGGGCCGTATTATTTTTGGCATATTTATGTGTCTTTTCTATGTAGCCGTAGGATGTCTCTTTATATTTCAAGTATTCCCATTCTTCAATAGTCCGGTACTAAGTTATATTCTGGGAGGTCTGCTGGTAGTGTACGGTATTTGGCGTGGATATAGAATGTACAAAGGATGGAACTGACGTATGCCGCTCCGGCATCGATCAATTTGATAGCGACAATACCGCATGGAATATAAGAGACTTACAACTTATACCCTGATTAAATCATATCTCTTTATGATCGTTTCTACTGAAGCGATCTACTTCTTTTTCCAATAACATTAAGACCCCGTTTCATAGAATAGGTATGAATCAGGGGTCTAAGTCTTAAGTTTTATGAAAATTAGAAATATTATACCACTGTTGGTTACTTTTTGCGCCATTGGGAGCATAGCTATCTCATGCACTAAAATCAAACGTGGAGAGTATGCTTCTGGCAGCGCCACTATTTATTGCGACGATGGGTTCCGAATGATTCTTGATGAGGAAATTCAGGTATTTGAATATTCTTATCCCGAGGCCTCCATCATACCGTTTTATAAAAGTGAAGAGGAATGCATTGCTGCCATTCTTTCAGACTCCACTCAGGCGGCTATAGTGACTCGCGACCTTACCGATAAGGAAAAAAGTTATGTAAAGAGCAAATTCAAACGTGTGGTGAAAAGCAAATGCATTGCCGTGGATGCTGTGGCTCTGATCGTAAATAAAGACTGCAAGCTTTCAGACCTTAGCCTTGACGATATAAAAGGCATTCTAAACGGACAAATTTCCAATTGGAACCAGCTTGCCGTAAACGACACTTCCAAAATCAGACTCGTATTTGATTCACAGGGCTCTTCCACTGTAAATTACCTTCGCGATAAATTCCTGGATAAAGGGAAGATGATCTCCGACAATCCAAATGCAAGGGCTCAAAAGAATAATGCCCAAGTGTTTGACTATGTCAAAAAAGACAAGAATGCCATCGGAGTGATAAGCGTAAGCTGGCTGGGCGACAATCTCCAGAACGCAAAGAAGGTGCCGATGGACGACCGTATGGATATATACAGCAATCAGAACGATACAATCACTTCATCGTTAACTACCGAAGTAAAAATTCTTAAAGTCAGCAATCCCACCGAGGCCAACGATTTTAATCCCAGCGGATATCTTCCCTACCAATTGTATATCAACAGTGGTGAGTATCCTTTGTATCGAAAGGTCTACATGATCTCTACTGCGAGCAACTCTACCGTGATGCATAGTTTCTATACTTTTGTCACCGGGTTTGTAGGTCAGAAGATAATATCACTTACCGGCATTATGCCCTACAACGTACAACCCCGTCAGGTGCAACTTGTCGATAAAAAATGAGTTGATGATGCAATTAATTATATGCGGGAATAATCCGTGTGTTGCCCTTTTAACGGACTTTTACATCATCGGCTCTTATAAAAAAGGGCACACTCCCTATCAAGTGAAGTCAAAAATTCAATAATGTTAAAATAATTTAGGCAGTCTTAACGTTGCAACAATGTATAGACTGCTTTTTTAATTGTTTATACATCGAACAGGAACAAGTATGCACCGAGGGAATTATTGGACTGAAAACCCTGCAACCTTCGGAATACTTGACTTCCTAGGAAATTTCAAAAATATTGCAACCGTTTCCTTGAAACAAATTGTTCATATCATACAATCTACAGAAAAGAACGACTCCGGACGGAAACAATCAGTACAATCTCAATAAACCACAGGAAGAAATTCTTGTCAAATAAAATAGAAATTAAATAAATACTAATATGAAACTCAGAAAACTTTTTGCCGTTTGCCTTGCCGGCGCTGCTTTGAGTGCATTTGCTCAGACTCATCTTGAGGGTCAGGAGTATTTTAAGGCAGATCAATTCAACAACGCCAAGACTCTGCTTGAGCGCAACCTTAACAATCCCGGCACTGATAAAGGCGTTAGCTACTATTACATGGGCCGCATAGCCCTGTTGGAGAAAAACCAATCTCAGGCTGCCAAATATTTTGAAATGGGAGCTCAGGCCAATCCGGAATATCCCTACAATCTGGTGGGGCTCGGAGAAATCAGTCTGGCCAACGGAGATGTTAAAGTAGCGGAACAAGACTTCAAAGATGCCGAAAAACTGGGCAAGAAAGATGCTGCTTTGCAGATAGCTATTGCCCGTGCGTATTATGACATCGATCCGGTAAAATACGCCAAAGAAATCGACAAGCGTATTGCCAAAGCTCGCAAAATCGATATGGAAGATCCCGAAATCTACGTATTCGACGGTGACCGATATGCCGACCAACAAGACTGGAACCATGCCGGCTCAATGTATGAGATGGCTACCAACTACGACCCTCAGGCTACCGGAGCATACGTGAAATATGCCAACCTTTTCCGTCAGGTCAATCCTGATTTTGCTATCCGGATGCTGCAGAAGATGCTTCAGGAGAACCCCAACTCCGCACTCGGACAGCGCCAGCTTGCCAACACCTACTATGACCAGCAGATGTATAAGGAAGCATCCGAACAGTATGGCAACTACGTAAAAAATCCCAACCACTTCAAAGAAGATGAAGATCGCTACGCCTTCCTGCTCTTCTATTCCGGCGACTATCAGAAAGGTTATGACTACGCCACTCAATTGCTTAACTCCAACCCCAACAACTTCTCGGCACGTCGCTACCAGTTTATGAACGCAGCCCAGCTTCCTTCCATGCAAGACAAACTTCTGTCTTTTGCGGAAGATCTGTATGCCGCTCATAAAAAAGATCTGAAGGCCAACAAATTCGCTCCCATCGACTATACTCTTATAGCTGATGAAATGCAGCGTAACAAACGCCCCGAAGAAGCAATCGCCGTGCTTCAGGAAGGTATTGCCGACATGCCTCAGAATGCAAACTTCAACAAGCAGCTCGCTTCAATCTATGTCGACATGAACAATCTCCCCATGTCTGCCGACTCTTTTGCGCAGTACATAGCCAAGACTAAGGAACCGGATTACAACGATTTCGTACAGCAGGCTCTTTACGAGTACTTTGCCGGAGTTCAGACCAAAGATTCCGATCCCGAAAAGTCCAACAAATACTTTGACGCTGCCATAGCTTCCGCCAACAAGGCTTCCTCCTTCGATGAAAAGCAGTATAAGCCCAAAAAGATCCTCGGTGACGTAGCCATCGCCCGCGCCCCCAAAGCTCAGGCAGCCACCGCCGGCGAACCCCTGTATTCTGAGGCTATCGTTCTGCTTGAATCATCCAAAGACCCTTCAAGATACGTCTCTGATGCCAAAGCCATGAACAATTATCTCGGCAACTACTGGCTCGAAAAAGGTGATAAAGTGAAAGCCAAAACCTTCTTCAACAAGGTGCTCGAACTTGAACCCGACAATGCAGAATACCGCAAGTTTGTAAACAGCCTGTAATGTCAAATTCCAAATATATGCTTATATGTCTTTGATTCTCAATCCAGCATATTTGTAATACTCATTGGGAATCTTTGCACAATAACCCTACACCCCATTTCATAAATGATTTATGAAATGGGGTGTTACTTTATATTATACTGATAAATAGTTCATATGGCCTTGCGTGTGATAAGAATCGCAACGACTTTTTTTAATATTGTTTTTTTTTAAACCGATTTGAATTATTAACAAAATTTAGTAATTTTGCGCAATTACATACACACCTGTGGCAATCTGTTTTCCGCACATGCGAAAAACGATTTTTCGCAGTGAAGTGATTAAAACCGCTTCAGTGTACTAACTTGAAATAATTAGATACCCTCCAATAATTTATGTCAAAACACATAAAAATAAAAAAAGGACTTGACATACCTCTCATGGGAAAAGCATCGGCCGAAATCACCACAGACGATGCCTCCTCAGTGTTCGGTATAGTGCCGGATGATTTCCCCGGACACATTTGGAAGGCTCGGGTAAAACCCGGCGACACAGTAGCAGCCGGCGGCATTTTACTTTCTGATAAAGCTACCGACACCATTTGCCTTACTTCTCCCGTAGAAGGCACTGTTAAGGAAATTATCCGTGGGGATAGAAGAAAGATTTTGGCCGTCACCGTACAACGATCGGTGGATACTCATGATGAATCGCTATTGGATTTGAATCTCGACAAGAATCCGGAAGCGATTCGCACCGTCCTACAAAGAACAGGTCTGTGGGCTCTCATGCGCCAACGTCCGTATGATATAGTGCCTGATGCCGCCAGCAATCCTCGCGACATCTACATCACAACGTTCGATTCCGCGCCCCTTGCGCCACGCATCGTTAACGACAATGAACTTAAATATCTGGAAGAGGGCATCAAGACTCTCAGACTTCTCTCCTCCGGAAAAGTATATCTTGGAGTACACGCCGGTGACAACATCACCTCCGCTGCCGCCGAAGTACTGACCTTAGAGGGACCGCACCCCGCAGGAAATGTCGGTGTACAGATCGCCAATACATCTCCGATAAACAAAGGCGAGACGGTATGGACCATGGATGCATCGGTGGCCATTCGTATCGGCAAGCTTTATATTGACCGGAAATTAGATTGGAAAACGACAGTGGCCATCACTGGTCCGGAAGCCGTGAATCCTCATCTGATAGAAACTTATGTCGGAGCTAAAGCCGACACTCTGTTGCATGGAGCTCTCCCGCAAGACACTTCCGACATTCGAGTGATCTCGGGAAACGTGCTCACCGGAACCGTAATCAATCCCACTGACGGATTCCTCAGGTATCCATACCGTCAGATCACCATCATCAAGGAAGGGGCACACGCCGATGAATTTATGGGGTGGGCTTCGATGAATCCATCCAAGTTTAGTGTGAAACATACCTTCCCTGCTTTCCTAAGAGGTCTGAAAAAGCCATTTCCTTTTGACGCGCGAATCAAAGGCGGACACCGTGCCATGATTCTCAGCGAGGAATATGACAAGGTTTTTCCCTTCGACATATATCCAGAATACCTGCTTAAGGCCATTACTGCCGGAGATATTGACCGTATGGAGAAACTCGGTATATACGAAGTGGCACCCGAAGACTTTGCTCTTCCGGAATTTATCGACACCTCCAAAATTGAATTACAGAAAATTGTGCGCGAGGGTCTCGACAAATTACGCACCGAGGAAGCAGAATAGGTAAATGTATCATTAATTTGTAAACTTACTTAAGTCAACTATTTTCTGCTTACTATGCTTAAGCAATAGTTTAAATTAGGTTCAACACTGACTTATGTCGGGACAATAGATATAAGTAACGTCACAAACTAACCAAATAATTGTGAAAGGATTAAAAAAGAGAATCGACCGGGTGAAACCATCCTTTGAGAAGGGTGGAAAATTCTCGAAACTGCACTCAGTCTTCGATGGATTCTATACATTTCTGTTCACCCCCAACGAGACATCGCATAGCGGCGTTCATATTCACGACGCCAATGATTCGAAACGCACCATGATCACAGTGGTGCTGGCGTTGCTGCCCTGCTGCCTGTTCGGCATGTGGAACGTGGGATATCAGCACGCTTTGGCCGTGGGAGATGCCGACCACAGTTTGTTTCATCTCTTCTTCTACGGATTCTGGGCAGTATTGCCACAAATCATTACCGCTTACGTGGTAGGCTTAGGTATCGAATTCGTAGTGGCACAGATGAGAGGCCATGAAATTCAGGAAGGATTTCTGGTGAGCGGCATTCTGATACCTATGATTTGCCCGGTGACAACCCCCTGCTGGATGATAGCCGTAGCTACTGCCTTTGCCGTGATTTTTGCCAAAGAAGTGTTTGGTGGCACCGGCTACAATTTCCTGAATGTAGCTCTTGTGACCCGTGCATTCCTGTTTTTTGCCTATCCCTCTAAAATGAGTGGTGACAACGTATTCGTATCCTTAGGTTCACAACAGGCTATCGACGGATACAGCGGTGCCACTCCTCTCGGACAGCTTGCTACCGCAACCGGTCCGAACGTAGAGATACTGGGAGTGAACGGCGACCCGCTCAGCGTAGCTGATATGTTCTGGGGCTTGATCCCGGGATCATGGGGAGAGACTTCCACCTTCTGTATACTCATCGGAGCCGCCATACTCCTTTTCTCAGGAATGGCTTCCTGGAAGATTATGATTTCCGCTCTGATCGGCGGAATATCAATGGGCTTTATCGCCAACAATATGGCATCTCCGCTCTATCCCGTATCCTATATCCCGGCATTCCAGCAATTAATGTTGGGAGGATTCCTTTTCGCAATAGTGTTTATGGCCACAGACCCGGTAACTGCCTGCCGCACAAGCATCGGAAAATATATCTATGGATTCCTGATCGGAGCCTTGGCCATCATCATAAGATGCTATAACACAGGCTACCCTGAAGGCGCCATGTTGGCGGTACTCCTGATGAACTGCTTCGCACCGCTGATCGACTGGTGCGTGGTCAATTCCAACATCCGCAGGCGCATGAAGCGTGCAGTATCCAACCGTTAATCTCTCAGCGAAATGAACAAACAAAGCAATACATACACCATAATCTATTCGGCCATACTCGTGCTTGTGGTGGGAATCGTACTCTCCCTCGTGTATCAAGCATTGCGACCTGCACAAGTAGAGAACATAGCCAACGATACCAAACGTCAGATTCTCGCAGCTGCCCTTATCACTCCGTCCGAAGGCCAGACCATTGCAGATCTATATGCTTCACACATCACAAAAGACTATATTGTTAATGCACAGGGTGCAAAAGTGGAAAGCGATGTGAATCCATTCGATGTAAATATGGCTGCTGAAGTAAAAAAGCCCGACAGCGAACGCCTGCTGCCGGTATTTGAATGCACCACCGACAAAGGATTAAAATACATTGTGCCCGTCTACGGTGCCGGCCTGTGGGGACCCATATGGGGCTACATCGCTTTTGATGATAACGGCGACACAATCTACGGTGCCTACTTCGCTCATCAAGGAGAGACTCCCGGTCTGGGCGCAGAGATAGAGAAACCGGCGTTTTCGTCCCAATTTGAGGGTAAAAACGTATTCGGTACAGACGGAAATTTTCAATCGGTAGCAGTAGTCAAGACCGGTCACGAGCCTTCCGACCGCCCTTATGTCCACGCAATAAGCGGAGGCACAATCACCTCCCAAGGCGTACAGGCAATGCTGCAGAATTCCCTCAAACCATACAGTGCATTTCTACAAAATCTTAAGGCTTCTGAAGCCAACACTGAAAAAGACGAAAACCAATGAAGATAGGTAAAGCTCTGTCGGCGCTTATCGCGCCCCTTTCACGGGAAAACCCCGTTATCGTTCAAGTGCTCGGCATTTGCTCAGCTCTTGCCGTGACAGCAAAACTACAACCCGCTGTGGTTATGACAATTTCTGTCACTGCCGTGCTTGCATTGGCCAACGTCATCATTTCTTTGATGAGAAAATCCATACCCACCTCCATTAGAATCATCGTGCAACTCGTGGTGGTGGCCGCTCTCGTTGTGATAGTGGACCAAGTGCTGAAAGCATGGAATTATGAGATCTCCAAACAACTGTCGGTCTTCATCGGACTTATTATCACAAACTGTATAATAATGGGTCGACTTGAAGCATTCGCACTCAACAACCGTCCGTTTCCTGCTTTTCTCGACGGTGTAGGCAACGGTTTGGGCTATGGCATAATCCTGATCATCGTAGCTTTCTTCAGAGAGCTGCTAGGAAGTGGCACTCTATGGGGATATCAAGTGATTCCGCAGGCATGGTATGATGCAGGCTACCAAAACAACGGTATGATGATCCTTCCTCCTATGGCTCTCATCACAGTGGCATGCATCATCTGGGTGCACAGAATCAAAAACAAAGACCTTCAGGAATAAGGAATTGTAGATTTCAATGCTTATTTTTATAAATTTCGCTTAATTTGTGTAGGTTACGTGCTTTATATGATTTTGCAAAGCGTTTAATTTAAATTTGACACCTACTTACTCTATTAAGCAAAAGAGGAGTTCTTAAGCACTCTTCATAAAGTATTGAGAATCCGGAAGGAAATAACAAAAGTATCAAATGGAAAATTTCAATCTATTCATACGGTCGATATTTATCGACAACATGATTTTTGCTTACTTTCTGGGTATGTGTTCTTACCTGGCTGTATCCAAAAACGTAAAGACAGCATTCGGGCTTGGCATAGCCGTGACTTTCGTTCTGCTGATCGCATTGCCAGTGACCTGGACCATCAACCGATATATTTTGGAACCCGGTGCTCTCAGTTGGCTCGGTGAGCAATATGCTTCGGCTGATTTGAGTTTCCTGGGGCTGATAATGTTTATCGCGGTAATCGCGGCATTAGTGCAACTTCTGGAGATGATCATCGAGAAATACGCGCCGGCTTTGTATAACTCGCTGGGAATCTTCCTGCCATTGATAGCAGTAAACTGTGCCATACTCGGAGCCGTGCTTTTCATGCAGCAACGTGACTTCGGCAATGCATGGACCGCCACGGTGTATGGAGTGGGATCCGGTATCGGTTGGCTTCTGGCCATCGTATGTCTGGCAGCTATTCGCGAACGTCTCAGCTACAGCAACGTGCCAAAACCGCTTCGCGGCATCGGCATCACCTTCATAATCACCGGCCTCATGGGCATAGCTTTCATGAGTTTCCTTGGTATCAAACTTTAAAACAATCACCATATCATGCTTTTAGATATAATTTGGAGTAATATTTGGGCAGCGGCCTTGATATTTCTTATAATCACTTTGCTTTTGGTAGTGCTTTTGCTTTTTGCCAAAAGCAAACTCGTGGCATCCGGTGAAGTAGCCATATCGATCAACGATGACAAAAAGGTAATACACGCCCAGAGCGGCAAGACCCTCCTCGCCACTTTGGGAGAAAACGGCGTTCATCTTTCCTCTGCATGCGGTGGCAAAGGAAGTTGCGGCCAATGCAAAGTGCAGGTGGAAGCCGGAGGTGGAGACATGCTGCCTACCGAAGCCGTACACTTCACCCGCAGACAGATTAAGGACCACTGGCGCCTTGGATGCCAGGTAAAAGTGAAGAGCGATATGAGCATACGGGTATCGGAATCCGCGCTCGACGTCAAGGAATGGGAATGCGAAGTTATATCCAATAAAAACGTTGCTACGTTTATAAAGGAATTCATAGTGAAGCTCCCAGAAGGCGAACATATGAACTTTATACCGGGCTCCTATGCACAAATCAGGATTCCAAAATATAAGATGGACTATGATAAGGATATCGACAAAAACCTTATCGGCTCCGAATATCTGCCGGCATGGGAAAAATTCGGTCTGTTCACCCTCAAGGCATCCAACGATGAAGAAACCGTGAGAGCCTATTCTATGGCAAACTACCCTGAGGAAGGAGACAGAATGATGCTCACGGTACGTATCGCCACTCCCCCCTTCAAGCCTAAACCCCAGGTGGGATTTCAGGATGTGCCCTGCGGCATAGCATCCTCCTATATTTTCTCACTCAAACCCGGCGACAAAGTGTTGATGAGTGGCCCTTACGGTGACTTCCACCCGATAGTGGATTCCAAGGCGGAAATGATTTGGGTAGGAGGCGGTGCCGGCATGGCTCCTCTGCGCGCTCAGATCATGTGGATGACTAAGACTCTGCATACCACCGACAGAAAAATGAGTTACTTCTACGGTGCTCGAGCTCTCAACGAAGTGTTCTATCTGCAGGACTTCCTTGATCTGGAGAAAGAATTCCCCAATTTCAAATTCTACCTCGCTTTGGACCGTCCGGATCCTGCCGCCGATGCCGCCGGTGTGGAATATACCCCCGGATTCGTACACGACGTGATGTATAAAAAATATCTCGGTACACACGAAAACCCCGAGGATATAGAATACTACATGTGCGGTCCCGGTCCGATGAGTAATGCAGTCAACAATATGCTCTACAATCTCGGAGTGGAACCATCTTCCATCCATTACGACAATTTCGGAGGATAATGTATCTAAGACAAAAGATCCAAGAGCTTACAATTGAGAGATTATAAAAGAGAGCTTTGAAAGAAGAAATCTGAATTTGAAAACATTTCTTCAAAAGACCGAAAGTTTGCTTATTGCACAAACTTTGACTAAATTTGCATCAAAATCTTAAATCTGATCCGGCATAGTCCGGGAAAAAACCGACAAAATGAAAAGAGACAACGAGATTTTCGAAATCATTGACCGCGAGCACCTTCGTCAGCGCCGCGGTATCGAACTGATAGCCAGCGAGAACTTCGTAAGCGATGAAGTGATGCGCGCCATGGGTTCATGCCTTACCAACAAGTATGCCGAGGGCTATCCCGCCAAGCGCTACTACGGCGGCTGTCAGGAAGTAGACAAATCGGAAAACATCGCCATCGAACGTGCCAAGAAGCTTTTTGGAGCAGAATGGGCCAACGTACAGCCCCACTCCGGCGCTCAGGCTAATATGGCAGTATTTATGGCATGTCTGCAGCCCGGCGATAAATTCATGGGAATGGACCTCAGCCACGGCGGACACCTCAGCCACGGCAGCCCGGTGAACTTCTCCGGACTCATGTTCCAGCCCATCAGCTACACAGTAGACGCCGAGACCGGTCGTGTGAACTATGAAGAGATGGAAGAAAAAGCACGAGCCGAACGTCCGAAACTCATCATTGCAGGCGCATCTGCCTATAGCCGTGAATGGGATTATGCACGCATCCGCAAACTCGCTGATGAAATCGGAGCGATCTTCATGGTCGATATGGCACATCCTGCCGGTCTGATCGCCGCCGGTCTGCTCGAAAACCCCGTGAAACATGCACATATTGTCACTACTACCACCCACAAGACTCTTCGTGGTCCCCGCGGCGGTCTGATCCTCATGGGTAAGGATTTTGACAATCCATGGGGCAAAAAGACTCCCAAAGGAGAAATCAAGAAAATGTCTGCTTTGCTCGACTCCGCCGTATTCCCCGGAGTACAGGGCGGTCCGCTTGAGCACGTAATCGCTGCCAAAGCTGTGGCTTTCGGTGAAGCTCTTCAGCCCGAATGGAAAGAATACGCCCTTCAGGTGAAACGCAACGCCGACGCTCTCGCCAAGGCTCTCGTGGCACGCGGCTACAAAATCATCTCCGACGGTACCGACAACCACTGCATGCTCGTGGATCTTCGCACTAAATTCCCCGACATGAGTGGTAAAAAAGCCGAACGTGTTCTTGTTGAAGCCGACATCACTGCCAACAAAAACATGGTGCCCTACGATAGCCGCAGCCCCTTCCTTACCTCCGGTCTGCGCTTCGGCACAGCCGCCATCACTACCCGCGGTGCCAAAGAAGAACTAATGGAGACAATTGCCGGCCTTATTGACCGCGTACTCTCCAACGCCGACGATCCCGAAGCTATCAAGCAGGTACGTCAGGAAGTTAACGAAATGATGAACGAATATCCCATGTTCGCCTGGTAATGAATCATTCTGTAAGAAAGGGATTTTCAAACTCCGCTTCTTCCAGAATAACAAAACGTTTATATATACGGTTCCTCTCTGATTTCTGTAGAGGAACCGTATTGTTTTTAGGGATCTGCCAATCGAAATGATTTAAACATATGAATCACTCTCTTCAATCTCAATACAGCAAATTATGAAAGATACCGAAAACATTTGGCCCTCCAAATTATTCATTACCGGAATTGGCACGGATGTAGGAAAATCTTACGCCACAGGTTGGCTTGCCCGGTGCATAGCCCAATCCGGCGCATCTGTAATAACCCAGAAATTCATTCAGACCGGCAATCTCGAAATGAGTGAAGATATAGAAGTGCACCGGCGTATTATGGGCATTCCCCTCCAGACCGTAGACCTTACCCACATCACGGCTCCGGTAATCTTTACATACCCCGCCTCTCCTGAACTGGCAGCCCGCATCGACGGCCGCAGTATAGATCTTGATGCAATCGCAAAAGCCACTGAAATCCTTTCATCTCAATATAGCCACGTGCTTATTGAAGGTGCCGGAGGGATAATGGTGCCCGTCACCCGACAATATCTTACCATCGACTATATCCGTGAGCATAATCTTGCGGTAGTCCTCGTGACCAACGGACGGCTTGGATCCATTTCCGACACATTGCTCAACCTTAAGGTAATTGAAGACTATGGGCTGAAACTGTTTGCTGTAATATGGAATCCATATTTCGACAAAGACAAAAAAATAGCAGCTGACACTCATCAATTTCTTGCCGACTACCTAAAAGAGCATAATCCTCAGACCTTGCTTTTGGATATGCCGTCTTAGCCTCCTTGCTACAAAAAATCAGTACATGGCGATAAGGCACCGGGATGCATACTGCAAATGAGTCTGAGAGCATCGCACTTCGTATTTCATCTTGCAGAATGATTTACGGTATTATACGGAGAAACTGAAATTTTGGATACAAATCAAGCGGAATACAAAAATTATTATTACTTTTGCACAAGAGCCAGCCAAAAGTCCGGCTTAGAACACCTATGACAGAAACGGCCTTTGAATACCACGTTACAATCTCTAAAGAAGAACTTTCAAAACTTCCCGCGGAGCGTTATGAAGGCCACATCCACCTTATTGACACTCCCGATAAGGTAGGTGCGGCCATCGAACGGCTTCGACACGAAGGCGTCATTGGGTTCGATACCGAGACCCGTCCCTGCTTCAAAAAAGGGCAACATCATAAAGTGGCTCTCCTTCAACTTTCGAGCCACACCGATTGCTGGCTTTTCCGGCTCAATAAAACCGGACTCACCGACGACATTCTCGACTTCCTTGAAGATCCCGAAATCACCAAGATCGGACTATCCATCCACGATGATTTTCACAATCTCAGAAACCTGCGGCCCATTGAGCCCAAAGGATTTATCGATCTTCAGCCATTCGTGAAAGATTATTTGATATCCGACAATTCCTTAGCTCGGATCTACAGTATACTCTTTGGCAAAAGAATATCCAAAAGCCAGCAGCTTTCCAATTGGGAAGCCACAAATCTTACTTCCGGACAGCAGCACTATGCTGCCCTCGATGCCCGCGCCTGCATCAGCATCTACGACTATATATCGTCCGGAAAATTCATACCTCAAGACTCTCCTTACTATAAACCGATACCCAAACAAGATCCTGTTAAAGAGTCTTGACGCCCTATATGTGCGGACGCATCCAATGCATATGATTCGTTTGCTAATGAAATACATTATCACCACAAAGTCTTCATCTTTTTTATGAAAAGCAAGCAAGCCATAAACAGTAACCGTAGACTGCGTAGATCCTTCTGGATACCACTGCTACTACTCATCTACTTCTCTGTGCTATGCATTTATTGTGGTGGGGATTGGATTAAGTCCGGTCATACATGGCGGCTTGTGATATCCTGCGTATTCGAACTGATTATAGTGGTGGCGCTATATTTTTCCCTGCGAAGACGCGAACATCTTGAGGAGAAAAGACGTAGTCTTAATGAGAACCTCTCCAACCACATTGAAAAGGAATCGTAGCAATGACTCGATAAGAAAGAAGGAAACCAAACAGCAAGCAATCATGTGTACTGAAAATAACAAACCGGCCAACCCTGATACGGCAGCCCAAGAAGCCAACGAAGAATACCGCGTCACTCAGAAAGCGATAGAAATGCTTCGCACTGTATTTGATCCGGAGATCCCCGTGAACGTTTACGACCTCGGCCTCATCTACAAAATTGACTACAATGCTGAAGACAAGGTGCTTCACGTCGACATGACCCTCACTGCTCCCAACTGTCCGGCCGCCGACTTTATTGTGGAAGACGTCCGACAAAAATTGATGAGCATCGACGGTCTCGAAAAAGTGGATCTGCGTATGGTATTTGATCCGGTCTGGAATCAAGACATGATGAGTGAAGAAGCCAAACTTGAACTTGGCTTTTTATAAACCACATTCAGAGCCCGTTAATTCAAATGGAGAAAGACCGAAAAGTCTACTTCCTGAGCGATCTGCATCTCGGAGCCCCATATTTCGACAACGAGCGCAAAGCAGAACTGAAAGTGGTGCGCTTCCTTGATTCCATTAAAGAGGAAGTGAGCGAACTTTATTTGTTGGGCGACATACTCGATTACTGGTTTGAATACCGCTACGTAGTACCGAAAGGTTTTGTACGTTTCTTTGGGAAATTGGCCGAACTTTCCGACCGTGGAGTGAAAATAACCTGGATAATCGGCAACCACGATATTTGGCTTTTCGATTATCTTCCCTCAGAACTCGGGATTGAAGTAGCCGACGGCCCGATCTTACGCTCCATTGAAGGAAAACTCTTCTTTTTGGCACACGGGGATGGTCTTGGCAAAACCAAATTAACGTTTAGGATAATCCGAACAATCTTCCGCAACAAACTGTGCCAACGGCTATACGCGGGCATTCATCCGCGATGGACAGTGCCTTTTGCAAAAAACTGGAGCCGTGCAAGCCGATCGGGAGGCATGAAATCCCTGTCAAGCAGAGTACCACAAATGGTATCGAACCTAAAGGATTTTACACAGGAAATATCCCGTAATAATCCCCTGATCGACTATTTTGTATACGGACATCTTCACGTAGTAGACGATATCACCTTGCCAAATGATAAAAAAATGGTGATTCTCGGCGACTGGATATCCAACTACTCGTACGCCACATACTCAGAACAGACCGGACTAAGACTTCACAAATATACCGAATAGGTAGAGCAGATGAAGTGTTCAGTTATTGCAGATTCTCACATTGGACTCCATTAATATGGGGTAAAAATTATGAAAAAAGCGCCCGTTTATATGTTATACAACATATTTATGACTTTTTGTCAAGAAAACGTTTGTGCAGTCCAATTAAAAAGAGTACTTTTGCAAAGAACCTATAACAATCTTTTTTACCTTAAGATTTTTTACCTGTAGAAACTTTAAAAAGGGTGCGACCGTGGAGGTTATCACCCTTTTTGATTTTTTGTAAGTTACGCTCCAATATAAAGAAATAAAATCCACAATGGATTTGGAAGGGTCAATCATTTTTCCTAATTTTGTATATTGAAGTAACGAAATTTCACTGATATAAATACAATAAACTATAAAAACCTTATTCAATGAAGAATCTAAAGCGAACAGTACTCGTAGCCCTAATGATTCTGGCTACAGGAGTTGCGGCCAACGCCCAGTTCAAATTTGGTATTAAAGCCGGCCTAAACGTAAACAAAGTGCACTTCTCCGACAAAATATCCCAAGACATTCTGAATCCCGACAATAGCTGCGGATGGACAGCCGGTGTAATGGCTGAATTCACAGTGCCCGTAGTAGGTGTTGCAATCGACGCCTCTCTGATGTATGCCCGCATGAACAATAATGCCGGCGATAAAATCTCAGAAATTGAAAGCGATCTTGGCCAATCGGAAGGAAAGGCTGTATTCGGCCGTAACTTTATTGAGATCCCTGTTAATCTCAAATATAAGTTTACCATCCCCGTAATCTCCCGCATTGTCAAACCTATGATTTACACCGGTCCGACCTTCTCCTTCAAGCTTGATAAAAATCTGCTTGAGAATATGAAGACCAAGACATTTCAGGCCGCTTGGAACGTAGGTATAGGTTTTGAATTCCTTGACCATCTGCAGGTGAACGGAGGCTACTCCTTTGGCATGAACAACGTGTTTGACAAACTGAATCTGGCCAACACCGAAGTGCTCAAAGCGAAAAACAATTACTGGACCGTAACAGCTGCCTATCTCTTCTAACTATCTCAAATTTTACAAGTTGCTATGGTAATTTGTAAATTTTGAAGCTCAAAGATGAATAATAAATCAATAGATGAATTTTAAGAAAACAATTGCAATACTCACACTCGCCGCAGCCGCTCTCCCGGCTGCGGCCGAGTTCAGATGGGGGCCTACCGTGGGGTTCGACATGTCTTCCTATTTTTGGAAGCAGAAACTCATCGACACAAAATGCAGCCCCGGTTTCAATGCCGGGCTCATGGGTGAGATCATGATCCCAGGCATCGGATTCGGTATCGACATCGGTGTGAGATACAATCAGCATGGCGCAAAAATCAACTTCGGACAACGTCCGATTTGGGCCATTGACGGTCTGGGTAACGAAAGTGTGAGACTCCATACTCTTGAGATCCCTCTTGACCTTCGCTTCAAATGGACAAGAATGGACGGACTCGAAAACACCATTGCCCCCTTCGCGTATGCCGGACCGGTGTTTTCTTTCACTCTTTCCGAAAACGAACACAAAGCCTTGGAATATCCCGCCGGTAGCGTCGGTATCCAGGTAGGTGGCGGAGCCGAACTTTTTGAACACTGGCAAATCTCTGCCGGATATATATGGGGAATCAGCTACGAGATCCGCACCATTAAACTCGACAACTTCAGTGCCCGTCGCCAAGGATGGAACATTAACGTGACGTACCTTTTTTGAAGACCGACCGCTGGACCAGCTGAAAAAAACCAACCGAAGACCATGCCACGCTACGCGGAAGTAATATTGCCCCTTCCCCTTTATACCACATTCGCTTACATCGTGCCGGACGACATGCAGGCTGATGTGGCTATAGGTTCACGCGTGCTGGTGCAATTCGGTCAGAAAAAATTTTATACGGGTATTGTGGCAGCCCTCTCCGACAGACGGCCCGGCGATTTCGACATGAAGCCTATCATGTCGCTGCTCGATTCCACCCCCATAGTGCGGCATCCGCAATTGAAGTTTTGGGCCTGGATCGCCGATTACTATTTGTCTTCTATTGGCGATGTATACAAGGCAGCTATTCCTACCGGCTTAAAACCGGAGAGCGAGACGTGGCTCACTCTGAATCCCGACTTTGAGACCCCGGACCACTTCCGATTGTCAGACAGACAGGAAGTCATTGTTTCCCTATTGGAATCAGAAAAGAAACTCCGACTTTCCGACATTGAGAAAAAAACCAAAATCAGCAACATTGGTGCAGTAGCTAATAAGCTGCTTGAGAAAGGAGTGGTGGAAATTGCCGAGCAAGTGAATCAGAAGTACCGTCCCAAAACGAGGAAGATGGTTAAGATCAACGCTACGCCCGGAGATGCGGATAAGATTCATGAGTTTTTTGACAAAGTAGCCAGAGCACAGAAACAGGAAAAACTGCTCATGACTTACCTCGACCGTTCCCACTTTCTATCACCGAAATTACCTCATACACCAGTGTTGCGGGATGAACTGCTCAAAGCAGCCGATGCAAATTCATCCATCTTAAAAGCCTTGATCGACAAAGGCATTTTTACCCAGTATACAGAGTCTTACAATCGGTTTATACCCAAAGAGATACAGGATGATACTCCTATAAAACTAGCATCACTCTCACCCAAACAGGCAGATGCATTGCAGAAAATACGTGAGTGTTTTCGATCGAAAAACGTCTGCCTGTTGCACGGCGCCACCGGCAGCGGCAAAACCGAGATCTACTCCCATCTTATAAACGCCGCCTTCAACGACGGCAATCAGGTGCTGATGATAGTGCCTGAAATATCTCTGACCACTCAGCTTACCGATAGGTTGCGCAAGGTGTTCGGCTCCCGGCTCGTAGTGTATCATTCGCGATTCAGCGACAATGAAAGGGTGGATATCTACAAACGTATGCTCGCAAGCCATGAGCCCCTCATTGTGTTGGGCGCCCGTTCTTCAGTATTTCTTCCTTTTTCTCATCTTGGGCTTGTGATTGTGGATGAAGAGCACGAAAGCAGTTTCAAACAATATGATCCCGCTCCCCGTTTCAATGCCCGCGATGCCGCCATTGTGCTTGCCTCTATGCACGGTGCAAAAACGCTGCTCGGCTCGGCTTCTCCCTCAGTAGAAACCTACTGGAAAGCCCTCAACGGCAAATATGGACTTGTTGGCCTTAACGATAGATACGGTGATCTTCCACTCCCCCGCGTGGAAATAGTGGATATGAAGGCCCAGCGCAAAAAGAAAATCAACAAGGGTATACTTTCACGCCCTCTTCTCGACACTACCACCGAAGCACTTCAGGCAGGCCGTCAGGCGATAATGTTTATAAATCGCAGGGGGTTCGCCCCGGTAGTGGTGTGCAAACAATGCGGATGGACCCCAAAGTGTCCCAACTGCGACGTGTCACCGGTATATCACAAACATACAGATTCTCTCAGATGCCATTACTGCGGATTCTCACAGCCACTTCCCTCTCTGTGTCCGGCATGCGGTGAAAACGGTGTGGAAGTATTCGGCTACGGCACCGAAAGGATAGCTGAAGAGATGTCCGAAGCTTTTCCGGACCACAAAATCTCCAGAATGGATCTTGACACCACCCGCAACAAGGACTCATATCAGGAGATAATAGAAGAATTCTCCAAGAAGGAAACCGACATTCTTGTAGGCACCCAAATGGTGACCAAAGGGCTCGACTTTGAAAAGGTGGACGTAGTAGGTGTGCTCAACGCCGATACCCTGCTCAATTTTCCCGACTTCAGAAGCAACGAACGTGCTTTCAACATGCTTGAACAAGTATCGGGAAGGGCCGGCCGACGCGAAGCCAACGGCAGAGTGGTGATTCAGACCACCAACCCCGACAACGATATTCTGAAATTTGTAAAAAATCACGATTACGATTCATATTTCAATCAAGAGATTGAAGACCGCAGACAGTTTGCTTATCCCCCCTTTACGCGTATTATCAACGTTTATATAAAAAACAAAGACAGGAAGTCGGCGGATGCAGCCGCGGTAAAACTTGCCATGGCCCTCCGGCAAGTATTCGGTAATCGGGTTTTAGGCCCCGAAAGACCGTTTGTAAGCCGGATCGCCACCTACTATCTTCAAAGCATTATGCTTAAAATAGAGACAGAGGCTTCTATGAAAAAAGTGAAATATCTTCTTAGAAGCATCTATGAAAGTCTGGCGCGTGATCCACTCATCAAGTCTTCCGTGGTATACTACGATGTGGATCCCGTATGAATTCCTGACGCTTTTAAATCCAATGCCTTTATATAAATCCGATACCTTTATAAACAGAAAAATTTACGTCATAAATGATTCACGATAAATTCGACAGAGAACATCTCTGGCATCCATATACCTCTACCTTTGATCCTCTCCCCACCTATAAAGTGAAAGAGGCCCACGGCGCAGTTATCACTCTTGATGATGGAAGGGAACTCATCGACGGCATGTCATCGTGGTGGTGTGTGATCCACGGCTACTCTCATCCTATGCTCGTAGAGGCCGCCAAACGCCAGATCGACAAAATGTCGCACGTGATGTTCGGCGGACTCACCCACGATCCCGCCATCGAACTCGGCAAGCTTCTTCTCAACATTTTGCCCCCATCGATGAATCATATTTTTTACGCGGATTCCGGATCTGTGGCCACAGAAGTGGCCATGAAGATGGCCGTGCAGGCCCACGATGATCCACGACGTACCGACTTTGCCACGATTCGCAACGGCTATCACGGCGACACATGGAACGCCATGTCGGTCTGCGATCCCGTCACCGGAATGCACGGAGCCTTCGGGCCCGCCCTGCCTATCCGCTACTTTGCTCCCGCACCTCAATGCGGATTCCATGACGATTGGGATCCAAACGATTTCGAACCGATGCGGCAATTGGTGGAGAAACATCACTCCACGCTTGCCGCCGTCATTCTGGAACCGATCGTGCAGGGAGCCGGTGGCATGCGGTTTTATCATCCCCAATATCTACGTGAACTGAGAAAACTCTGTGATCAATACGGCATACTGCTGATTTTCGATGAGATCGCCACGGGATTCGGACGTACAGGAAAACTTTTCGCATGGGAACATGCCGGCGTGGAGCCCGACATTATGCTCCTTGGCAAATGCATCACCGGTGGATTCATGACTTTTTCTGCCGTTGCTGCCTCAAAACGTGTGGCAGACATGATTTCGTCCGGAAGTGCCAAAGTAATGATGCACGGACCTACTTTCATGGGCAATCCATTGGCGTGCGCCGTAGCTCTAGCCTCCACCCGTCTGCTTCTTGAATCACCTTGGCAGCAACGCATAGCCGATATCGAGGCAATTCTTAAGCGTAAACTTCTTCCGGCAAAACAGCGTGATAACGTGGCCGACGTAAGAGTGCTCGGCGGTATTGGCGTTATCGAACTGAAAGAAGACGTGGACATGGCTTCTTTCCAGAAAAAATGCGTAGACCGCGGCGTATGGATACGCCCGTTTGGGAAAAACGCCTATATCATGCCTCCCTATATGGCAGTGACCGACCGTCAGGTTGAAATTCTTGCCGATGCATTACTTGATCTTACGAAATGAAAATTTTTGAAGATTATCTGGATTCTTTAAGAAAAGAAGATCGTCTGCGCCAAATACCCCGACAGGGCAAACCGAGAATGATAGACCTTCTCAGCAATGACTATCTTGGGCTGGCTCTCAATGGCCGGATATATCGGGAAGAATTTCTTCAGCGGTTTGGCGATGCAGCCTTTACCTCATCGGCATCCCGACTGCTCCAGCGTGAACAAAAATACCATGTGATGCTGGAGCAAAAGCTGGCCGAACTATATTCTCGCAGCGCCCTCCTTTTCAATTCCGGATACCATGCCAATGTGGGTGCCATGTCCGCTCTCGCCTCCTTGCCGGGCACTCTGATCATATCCGACAAACTCATTCACGCATCGGCCATCGACGGTATCAGGATGGGCCATGCCGACGTGCGGCGCTGTCCGCATAATGACACGGCTGCCCTTAGAAAAATTCTTTCCCGGCATGCCGATGATTATAATCTTGTGGTCATCGTGGTGGAATCGGTATATAGTATGGATGGTGATCTGACGGATCTCAATACGCTGGTGTCTCTGAAAAATGAGTTTCCCAACGTTATTCTATATGTGGATGAGGCCCATGGTTTCGGAGTATTCGGTGACCGCGGACTCGGTCTGGCCGAACAAGAAAACCTGATTGACCGGATCGACATAATAGTAGGCACCCTTGGCAAAGCAGCTGCTTCGGCCGGTGCTTTCATAATAGCCTCTCAGGAGATAATTGACTTCCTTCTCAACTCAGCCAGAAGTTTCATTTTCTCCACAGCCCTTTCTCCCGCTCAGCAGGCCTGGAGCATTCTTATGCTGGAAAAGATCGTAGATATGAGGGATCAACGAGTTCGTTTGGCCAAACTCAGCTATGAATTTACGAAGCAATTGGAAAATATCACAAATCAACCTATCAATAGCCGTTCTCAAATAATTCCCTTAATAGCCGGCAGCGCTCCGAAAGCCATGGAATGGGCCACCGCACTTCGCAAAGAAGGTTTCGACTCTCTGCCCATTCGTAGACCTACAGTGGCCCCTGGCACCGAACGAATCAGATTCTCCCTCAACGCTGCCATCAAAGACGATGATATGGAAAGACTCTTCAACGTACTCAAAGATATCGTGAAATGAACATTGACTTTATCCGCAAGTGCAATCATAATTCCCGACTTATTCTTATTCTTGCCGGGTGGAGTAGCGACACACGTCTGTATTCAGACGTAACCGAAGCAGTTCCCAATGGTTGGGACATTCTTTGCATCAGCGGATTTGATTCACCGTCCATACCCCCTGAAATCTTCAGTGCATACCACACTGTTTATCTCTACGCCTGGTCTCTGGGAGTGGCCGCCTCCCGGTTACTTCCACCGGATATTCCTCTCACAAGATCATTTGCCATCGCCGGAACTCCCCTTCCGGTAAATGATGATTTCGGTATACCTACAGCAATCTATGAGGGCACACGAAACTCTCTTGACAGCCGTAGACTCACTAAATTCCGTCGCAGAATGGTATGCTCCGCCGATGAATTTACTGAATTGCAATCATTACTGCCCGACAATCCAGATATTGATGATCTGAAGAACCAGCTTGATTTCATTGCTTCCATTGCTTCTTCCGATGCAGTCCACGTCAAATGGCACAAAGCATATATCCCGCTTAAAGATGCGATTTTCCCCCCTGATAATCAAAGAAATTATTGGGAGAAACACAGTCCTATTGAGAATATCGTTGAAATTGACGCTCCGCATTACGTTTCGTTGGCTAAAATAATAAAATCTACAATCCACAACCCGGCAAAAGTAGGACTTCGATTCATGAAGGCTATAGAAACATACATTCCGGCTGCTTCCCCACAAAAGCATATAGCTCAAAGGCTTGTCAATTTTATTCCGAAAGAATTCCCCTCGAAACTTGACAATATACTTGAAATAGGACAGGGGGCCGGCATGCTGACCCGCATTTGGGCCGAACGATTCAATGTAAATAACGCTGACTTCATTGATCTTTACTCAAGCGGACCATTTGGTGTGGCCCTCAATGAAGTCTATCACATCTCAGACGCGGAAGACTGGATTGCAAACACCCATAAGACATTTGACTGCATTATCTCGGCCAATACTATGCAATGGTTTGCCAACCCTGTGAAATTCATAAAAGATGCATATGGCTGTCTGAAGACCGGAGGAATCTTACTCCTATCCTCATTCTTACCGGGGAATCTCCGGGAATTGGACTCCCTCCGTCCCTGCCCCATGGCATACAAAGACCTGGAGACGATCAAGACAACTGTAACTGAAGTATCCACCGATGCCATGGTGGCAGAAGAAGAGATTCCTGTGGAGTTTGATTCCGTAAAGGAGGCTTTGATCCATTTAAAAAAGACCGGGGTGGGTGTTCCCTCTGCATCTACTTCCAACCGACTGACACTTACGGACTATGCAAAAGCACTCATTACTCCGCAAGGAAAATATCGGCTTACTTATCGTCCTGTATACATAATAATAAGAAAAGATGGCTGATAATTTTCTGGAAAAGAGAATGGAAGATTTGCATAGTGGCCGTCTAAAATCGCCACTACACAGCAATAAACGATCAGTGAGCAACGGTGGTTATCTATCTTTTCGATTTCCTCCGCGAAAGGTAATTATTGCAATACCCCCGAATCCTTCCGGCCAATTGCTTAGTTCAATCAAGGAGATTGCTTCAAGATATGTGGCGCTTAATTGTAAGATGGCTATAGTTGCCAAAGACAACCTTATTGAAATACAACAAATTTTTCCGAGTGGATCCGGAGTAAGGGTAATCAACGGCAATCATGCCAATCGCGAACTTAAAGTATTGTATTCCAAATGGCTCAATATTGACATCCTAATATCCTTTGCCGATAAGAATTCTCTGGACATTGCCTATCTTGTGTCCGACATCATCTCCACTCTTCCCTCTCCATCCTTCTACCACCCGCGAATGATCACCCTTTGCAAAAATGGTATCAAAATCTACCCGCTCCCGCTCTCAGATCTCCCTCTTCCTGAAAGTTCAACTCTATCAATTACTGCCTACTGTCTTAACGCCATACTGTTTGTATCGGCAGAAACGGAAACATCAATTTCCGAAATTATTTTTTAGACCGTAGCTTAGCTATCCATTTAGGGAGAACAATTCTGCAGTACGGGCCGTTTAACTATTGAAGAATTCTATAATCTAACCGTAATGTCACTAAAAAGAGTTCTCACGACATCGCCTCTTCGAGGCTCATTTATTTATCTTGCCGATGAGGGTGTTGC
>JAMPGE010000022.1 GCA_023664085.1 Muribaculum sp.
TATACAAATATGTCAATCAAAAAATTACAAAAATTTATCTGTCAAACATCCGAGGAATCCGGGCGTTGGTGAGCTTTTGCGAGTCGAAAGCCGGGGTTTCGTCAACTTCATTTGTGAGAATAAAAATATTTTTATATTTTTGTGGCGTAAAAATACCTAAAATAATAAATTTACAAATTTCTTACAGTGATTTATGAGCAGCCTCGCCGGTCAGCGATGTCCGGGAGAGAGTTGCGTATATCAGACCTTTTGTTAATTAATATGGAAGAGAAGAAACCCAAACGTCCCCGGATTATCACTCCGTATCAGTCATCCGGCGACACTACAGACCATGAGAAGAATTATGAGAAGGTGAACTATCCGGCTGAAAAGGGTAGTGATCAGACGGCGGAAAGCGCTCAGGAGCATCAGGGAGGATACCAGCGTAATTATCAGCAGGGATATCAGCCTCGTCAACAAAGCTACAACCGTCAGGGCGGTTATCAGCAGCGCTACAATAACTATGACCGTCAGGGTTATCAGCAGCGTCCCTATCAACAGCGTCCGAATAGTGAAGACTCATCGGCGGATCAAGAGAATGCCGACGCCACCCGTCAAGAGGGTTATCAGCAGCGCTCCTACAATCAAGGCGGCTACAATCGCTCGCAGAACTATCAGCCCCGCCAGAACAATTACCAGCGTCAGGGCTACAACTCCCGCTCCAACAACGGCTACCAGCAGCGCGGCTACAATCAGCAGGGCGGCTACAACCGTCAGCAGGGCGGCTACCAGCAGCGCGGCTACAATCAGCAGGGCGGCTACAACCGTCAGCAAAACGGCTATCAGCAGCGTCAGGATCAGGACCAGCAGGGCTACCAGCCCCGTCAGCAGGGCTATCAGCCCCGTCAGCAGGGCTACCAGCGTCAGAACTACGGCAACAACCGTCAGGGTGGCTATCAGCAGCGCGGATATAATCAGCAAGGCGGCTACCAGCAGCGCGGCTACAACCAGCAGGGCGGCTATCAGCAGGGCGGCTATCAGCAACGCGGACGCGGCAACCAGCAGGGATTCCGACCCCACGGCAACGTTAAGTTCACACCCCGGCCCCGCCAGATAGAATACGAACTCGAAGACATCGATCCCAACAGCGAGATCCGTCTTAATAAATATATGAGCAACGCCGGCATCTGTTCACGCCGCGAAGCCGACGAATACATCACCTCCGGCAAAGTCAAGGTAAACGGAGAGGTCGTGACCGAACTCGGCACCAAGATCAAGCGCAACGACGTAGTGGAATTCGACGATAAGGTGGTGACCCCCGAGCGCAAATGCTACGTACTGCTCAACAAGCCCAAGGACTGCGTCACTACCAGCGACGATCCCAACGGACGTCTCACGGTGCTTGACCTCGTGAAGAATGCCTGCCAGGAACGCATCTATCCTGTGGGACGCCTTGACCGCAACACCACCGGTGTGCTTCTGCTCACCAACGACGGAGATCTTGCCTCCAAGCTCACCCATCCCAAATTCGTGAAGAAAAAAATCTACCACGTATGGACCGACAAGGATATCGCCGAGGAAGATATGCAGCGTATAGCCGACGGCATCGAACTTGAAGACGGAGAGATCCATGCCGATGCCATCAGCTACGTATCCGACACCGACCGCAACCAGGCCGGCATCGAGATCCACAGCGGCCGCAACCGCATCGTGCGCCGTATATTCGAGACACTCGGCTACCGCGTTACCAAACTTGACCGCGTATATTTCGCCGGACTCACCAAGAAAAACCTGCCGAGAGGCCGTTGGCGTTACCTTACTCAGGAAGAGGTGAATTTCCTGCGTATGGGAAGCTTTGAATAATTCACAACGAGGGTGCGTCATAAATCGAGTTTAGAGAAATTTACATTTACAACGAGCTGATATTCAGTGGTTGAATTTCTCAATTTTCTAAATTTTTCAATTTATGATATGCCTCCTACCTATAAAAGGAATTGAAAATGAAAGATATTAAGATGACACGCGTCAAAGAGATTCTTGACGCCCCAGAAAAATATGTTGACAAAGACGTAGACGTAAAGGGCTGGGTGCGCACCCGCCGAGGCAACAAAAACGTACAGTTTGTGGCCCTCAACGACGGAAGCACCATCAAGAATCTCCAGATAGTCTTCGATCTCTCCCACTTCCCGGAAGAAGAGTTGAAGGCAGTGGGCACAGGCAGCTCCATTCACGTGCAGGGACGTCTGGTAGCCTCCCAGGGCAAAGGACAGTCAGTGGAAGTGCAGGCCGACGAACTTGAAATCTACGGCACCGCCGGTGAGAACTATCCTCTGCAGAAGAAAGGGCATTCGCTTGAATTCCTGCGGGAGATAGCCCATCTGCGTCCGCGCACCAACACGTTTGGCGCAGTGCTCCGCATCCGCCACGCCTTGGCTTATGCCATACACAAATTCTTCAACGATAAGGGATTCGTTTATTTCCATACTCCGCTTATCACCGCCTCCGACTGCGAGGGAGCCGGCGCGCAGTTTCAGGTGACCACCATGGATCTCAACGAACTCCCCCTTACCGAAGACGGCAGACCCGACTACAGTCAGGACTTCTTCGGCAAGCAGGCATGTCTCACCGTATCCGGACAGTTGGAGGGTGAACTCGGTGCCACGGCCCTCGGAAGCATCTATACCTTCGGCCCCACTTTCCGTGCCGAAAACTCCAACACACCGCGCCACCTCTCCGAATTTTGGATGATAGAGCCCGAGATGGCCTTCTACGAGATCAAAGACAATATGGATCTCGCCGAGGAATTCATCAAATACTGTATAGGCTACGCCCTCGAACACTGCGCCGACGACATCGCTTTCCTCGCCGAGCACTTCGACAAAGAGCTCCCCAAGCGTTTGAAATTCGTGCTTGAAAACGACTTCGTACGTCTGCCCTACACCGAGGGAATACGTATTCTTGAAGCCAGCGGCCGTAAGTTTGAATTCCCGGTGTACTGGGGAGTGGATCTCGCCAGCGAGCACGAGCGCTATCTGGTGGAGGAACATTTCAAGAAGCCCGTGATTCTCACCGATTATCCCAAGGAGATCAAGGCCTTCTATATGAAACTTAACGAAGACGGCAAGACCGTACGCGCCATGGACGTGCTCTTCCCGAAGATCGGCGAGATCATAGGCGGTTCCCAGAGAGAGGAAAGTCTCGAAAAACTCCAGCAGAGAGTGGACGAACTCGGACTGCAGGGTATGGACTGGTATCTCGACACACGCCGCTTCGGCACCGTGCCCCACTCCGGCTTCGGACTTGGTTTCGAGCGCCTTGTGCTCTTTGTGACGGGTATGCAGAATATCCGCGACGTAATTCCTTTCCCAAGATATCCAAAGAGTTGCGAATACTGATCAAAATCATATGCACAGTAATTGCGGCTGCCGTGGCTACGGCGGCCGCAATCGCCATACCCCGGCCCGGATCTTCCGCCCCACACACCCCTACTCCGGAAGATTCCACACTTACGGTGAGTCTTATCACGTGCTATCCCGGCCCGGAAATATACGAACTTGAAGGCCACGAAGCCCTACGCATCCGGGGAGCCGGCATAGATTCGGTATGGAACTACGGAGTGTTTGACTTCGAAGAGCCCAACTTCATCTACCGCTTCGTAAAAGGGCAGACCGACTATATGCTTCTCGGCTATCCGTTCCCGCTCTTTCTGACGCAATACGTATACCGCGGATCCAAAGTGGTGGAGCAGGATCTCGATCTTACTCCCCGGCAGGCAGCCGATCTCAGAGCCATGCTCCAGCGGGAACAGTTGCCGCAAAACCGTATGTATCGCTACAATTACGTACGCGACAACTGTGCCACGCGTATCGTGGACCGCCTGATGAGCACCACGGAAGACTCGCTCAACTTCCGTAGCGACGTGCGCTACGACTCCTTCCGCCATGTGATGCGCACGTATCACAAAGACTATCCCTGGTATCAGTTCGGCATAGATCTGGCCCTTGGTCCCGGCATCGACGCTCCGCTCAGCCAGCGCCAGCAGATGTTTGCGCCCATGGAGATGATGGAAGACTTTCGGAGCGCACGAATAGGGGGGCGTCCGGCGGTGAAAGCTGAGAGAATCCTTTACGAAGGAAGGGGAGACGTCACAGCCGCCCCTACACCCTGGCCGCTTACTCCCTTTGCCGTGTCGTTCTACGTGCTGGGCCTGACCATAGCGGTAGCGATATATGATATCCGCAAGCAGAAGATATCGCGATGGTGGTGGGGCCTATATTACGGGCTTGCCGGCATAGCGGGATGTGTGGTGACCTTCCTTGTGTTCGCTTCCGATCACGACTCCACCTCTCCCAACATGATGATTCTATGGCTCAATCCATTGCAACTCGGGATCGCCGTGTGCATATGGATGTGGAGGAAGAAATGGGCTTGGGGAGCGGTGACGGTACTCGAATGGCTCAACATAATCCTGATGTGCGTGATGATCCCGGCGTGGCCGCTGCAGAGCCAGAGCACGAATGCGGCGGTGTTTCCATTGCTCGGCGCCAATGTGATTCTTGCACTGACCTGGGCAATAATATCGCGAAAAATCAGTTATAAAAAAGAGGTGAAGCCGCGTAAATCTCCGGCAAAACGACCTCGTAGAAGAAAATGAGATCCAGATTAATAACAACCGTACTGGTAAGCCTTGTCGGCATCAATACCTTGATGCAGGCCGAAACTGCGCGTCCCCGGCTCGTGGTGGGAATAATGGTGGACCAGTTGCGCACCGATTATCTGGACTATCTCCAACGCTACTTCGGCGACAAGGGTTTTCGCCGCCTGATGAATAATGGGGTGGTGCTCCGCGATGTGGACTTTCGTCAGACTGTAAAGGATCCGGCTTCGGCAGCGGCAGTGGTCTACACAGGCAACTGGCCCTCCGCCAACGGTATGGCCGGAGCCGAAGTCTATGATCCCGCGGCAAAAAGAGGAGTCCCGACGCTTAAGGACACAAACGTATCGGGCATCAATACCACCGAAGGATATTCTCCCGCGGCATTGCGACTCTCCACCATCGCCGATGAAATCAGCATTGATGCCGGGGGCCTGAGCTCGATCGTGAGTATCGCCGCGGATCCCCAGCAGGCAGTGGTGATGTCGGGCCATAGCGGCACCGTAGCCGTATGGATCGACGATGCCACCGGACGCTGGGCCTCCACTTCCTACTACAAGAATATCCCCCAGCCGCTCGACCTGCGCAACCGCTACAATCCACTCAGCCAGCGCATCGATACACTCACGTGGAAACCCTCGCGTCCGATCTCGGAATATCCCGGGGTGCCTCCTCAAAACAAATACTATCCGTTTCGCCATAGGTATAACCGTTCGGACCGCGACGTATGGCGCGACTTCAAGAGTCAGGCCCCCGTCAACTCCGAAGTGACCGACGCCGCCATCGATTGCCTCAAGGCCCTGCAGATGGGCACCAAAGGCACCTCCATCGATATGCTCAACTTAGGGTATACCGCCGCCCCCTACAAAGGCAATAAGAACGGAGAGGGACGGGTGGAGCTCGAAGACACCTATATGCGTCTCGATGCCCAGATAGGTCGTTTGCTCGATGAAATCGACAGTTCCGTGGGCCTGGACAATACCGTAGTGTTTCTCACATCTTCCGGATATTACGACGATGCCACCCCTGTGGATGCATCCTTCCGCATACCCTCCGGCGACTTCTCGCTGAAACGGGCCGAATCCCTGCTCAACTCGTATCTCAGTGCCCGCCACGGCAACGGCGATTACGTAGAGGCAATCCACGACGGGCAGGTGTTTCTCGACCGTAAAGCCGTCGACGCCAAGAATCTGCAGCTCGACCGGATCCGCACCGATGCACGGGAATTTCTTTTGAAAATGAGCGGCGTAGCCGGTGCGTGGACACTTGAGGAAGTGATGGGAGGCAACGTGCCCGGGGCCGACCATCTTCGACTTGCCACCGATGCCAAGACCTGCGGTGATATCTTCCTTACGTTCAATCCCGGATGGAACGTGATAGATGATCTGACATATCCGGTGAAAACCTACCCCGTGCGCATCGGGCAGGTGCTAACCCCGGCCATCATAATGGCCCCCGGCATAGAGGCCGCCACCGTCATGACCGGCGTGGATGCCTCCGCCATAGCCCCCACCGTCACCAGCACACTCCACATCCGCAGTCCCAACGGCTCCGCCCACCGTCCACTACCCTTGAAATGACCTTGCCTTGCGTTTCAGGGTATGAGAGAGTCATAACCTTGCATATTTTTGTAGGTATTGGGGTCTAAATCAAAAAAAATCACTATTTTTGCAAAAAAATACCTTAAATGGGACTAAATAACTTTCTAAAGAAAATATTCGGTGACCAGAGCGAGCGCGCAGTGCGTCCTCTCTGGCAGCGTCTTGAAAAGGAGATAAATCCGATTTCCAAGCAGATAGAATCGGAGACAAACGATCAGTTGCGCGAGCGTATCAACGTGATACGCGACGATATCCGCGGTGAAGCCAGGCAATACAAAGACAAGATGGCTGAAATCCGTGCGCAGATAGAGACCATGGACTATGAAAGCCGTGAGCCTCTCTGGAAAGAGATCGACCAGCTTCGCGAAGAATGCTTCAAAATGTATGCCGGCAAGCTCGACGCCGCCCTGCCTGAAGTGTTTGCCGTAGTGAAAGAGACGGCACGCCGCTTTAAAGACAACGAACTCATCGAAGTGGAAGCCACCGACTTTGACCGCGATCTGGCAGGCCGTGGCAAGGACTTCGTGAGCATCGAAGGCGACAAGGCCGTCTGGCGCAACTCATGGGAGGCCGGCGGCAACCAGATGACATGGGATATGGTGCACTACGACGTGCAGCTTATCGGCGGCATGGTGCTCCACGGCATCCTCAACGGCGACAAGACCACCAACAATATCGCCGAGATGGCTACAGGCGAAGGTAAGACCCTTGTGGCCACCCTTCCGGTATTCCTCAACGCCCTTACCGGCGAAGGCGTACACGTGGTGACCGTAAACGACTATCTCGCCAAACGAGACTCCGAATGGATGGGACCGCTCTATATGTTCCACGGTCTCAGCGTAGACTGCATCGACAAGACCGAGCCCAACTCCGAAGAGCGCCGCAACGCATATCAATGCGACATCACCTTCGGCACCAACAACGAATTCGGCTTCGACTATCTGCGCGACAATATGGCCACCATGGAGCGTGACCTCGTGCAGCGCGACCAGCACTACTATGCCATCGTCGACGAGGTGGACTCCGTGCTCATCGACGATGCCCGTACTCCCCTTATCATCTCCGGTCCGATCCCCAAAGGCGACGACCAGATGTTTAACGAGTTCAAGCCCAATGTGGAGAAAGTGGTCAACGCCCAGCGCAAACTCGCCCAGAGCCTGCTGCTCGAGGCCAAGGAGAAGATATCGGCGGCCATGAGCGGCGACGCCGACCGCATTGCCAAATACGACGTGGCCCGCAAGGAGGATCCCTCCAAAAAGCCCCTCACCGCCGAGCAGCTTCTTGAAGACGGCGGCCTCGCGCTATTCCGTGCATACAAAGGTCTGCCGAAACACAACCCCCTCATCCGCTACCTCAGCGAAGACGGCATCAAGCAGCTGCTGCTCAAGGTGGAAGCCAAATATATGGCCGACAACAACCGGGAGATGCCCAAGGCAGTGGAGCCTCTCTACTTTGTGATCGATGAGAAAAACCACAGCATCGAACTCACCGACAAGGGTATCGACGTGCTTACCGACACTACCAAAGACTCACAGTTCTTCGTGCTTCCGGACATCACGGCCCTCCTCTCGCAGATCGACAACGAGCCCGGCACCAAGGAGGAGCATCAGCAGAAAAAAGACGAAATCCTGCAGGACTATGCCGTGAAGGCGGAGCGCGTACACACCGTAAACCAGCTTCTCAAAGCCTATACACTCTTCGACAAGGACGTGGAATACGTGATTGATGACAACAAGATCAAGATTGTCGACGAGCAGACCGGACGTATCATGGAAGGACGCCGCTACTCCGACGGCCTTCATCAGGCCATTGAGGCCAAGGAGGGTGTAAAAGTTGAGGCTGCCACCCAGACCTACGCCACCATCACTCTGCAGAACTACTTCCGAATGTATCGCAAACTCGCCGGCATGACCGGTACGGCTATGACCGAGGCCGGGGAGTTTTATGATATCTACAAACTCGAGGTGATCGAGATTCCAACGAACCGCCCCGTGATCCGCAATGACCAGAACGACCGCGTATACCGCACAAAGAAGGAGAAATACGCGGCCGTGATTCAGGAAGTGGAGGATATGGTGAAGGCCGGACGTCCCGTGCTCGTGGGTACCACCAGTGTGGAAATCTCCGAGTTGCTCTCCAAGATGCTCCAGCTTCGCAAGATCCCTCATCAGGTGCTCAATGCCAAGCTTCACCAGAAAGAAGCTGAGATCGTGGCCCAGGCGGGCCGCACCGGCACGGTGACCATCGCCACCAACATGGCGGGCCGCGGTACCGACATCAAGCTTACCCCTGAAGTGAAGGAAGCAGGCGGTCTGGCCATTATAGGCACCGAACGCCACGAAAGCCGCCGAGTGGACCGTCAGCTGCGAGGCCGCGCCGGCCGTCAGGGCGACCCGGGCAGCTCCGTGTTCTTCGTAAGTTTCGAAGACACAGTGATGCGACTTTTTGCCAAAGACAACATCGTGAAGACGCTCGACCGTCTTGGATTCAAAGAAGGCGATATGATAGAGTCCAAGATGGTGACAAAGTCCATCGAAAACGCCCAGAAGCGCGTGGAAGAAAACAACTTCGGTATCCGAAAGCGTCTTGTGGAATACGACGACGTGATGAACGCTCAGCGCAAGGGAGTGTACGGACGTCGGCAAAACGCCCTCAAGGGAGAACGTATCGGCACCGACATCGCCAATATGGTATATGAGGTGTCGGCCGATCTTGCCAACGGATTCTATGAAGGCGGCTTCGAGGAATTCAGCGAGAATGTGCTAAAGCAACTCGCCATCGAGGTGCCCTTCTCAGAGGATGTATACAATAGCGGAGATCGTGAAAAGATGACCGAGGCCCTTGCGGAGGGAGCGCTTCAGAACCTTCGCCGCGCCGAGGAGAAGATGGCGGCCGGTGCCACTCCTTATATAAAGGAGTTTGTGGAGGAGCGCGGAGCCACCGGATTGGTGGGGATCCCCGTATCCGACGGACGCCGCATCTTCAATATCCGCACCGATATCAAGGAAGCTTACGAGACCGACTGCAAGACGATCTCCAAATCCTGGGAAAAAACGGTGCTTCTCTCCAGTATCGACAAAGCCTGGCAAGAGCAGTTGCGCGAGATGGACGAACTGCGCAAATCTGTGCAAAACGCCAGCTATGAGCAAAAGGATCCCCTTGTGATCTACAAACTCGAGGCTTACGAACTCTGGAAGAAGATGCTTGCCGACATGAATTCCAAATCTGTGGCCACACTGATGCGCGGACACCTCGCGGTGCCCGATTACGCCGAAGCCAAAGCCGCGGAAGCCAAGGCTGCCGAGGAGGCAGCCGCCCGTCAGGCAGCACAGGCTGTAAGCCGCGAAACCCAGCAGATACGCCGGGAGATGTCGGAACGCAGCATGCCGAATCCGTATGCCAACTACTCCACCACCCGCGACACTTATCCCGGGGAGTCAGCCCAGCGTCAGGCCGCCCAAAACGTAAACCGTCCGGCACCGAGCCGTCAGCCCGTCAAGGCCCAGCCCAAAGTCGGTCGCAACGATCCCTGTCCATGCGGAAGCGGCAAGAAATACAAGAACTGCCACGGCAGAGGACTCTAAATCAATTAGGAATTAGGAAAGAGGAAATAGGAATGGATCGCAATGCATTTTTTAGACATTGCGATCCATTTCTAATTCCTCACTCCTAATCCTAAAGCCGCTAAAATAAGAGTCCTCACAACATCGCCTCTCCGAGGCTCATTTTGCTTATCTTGCTGGCCCCCAGGCTAAAGCCTGGGGTTAACCACAATATCGCCTCTCCGAGGCGAGCCCCGACAATACTTAATTTAGTGACGTTATTCTAATCCCTAATTTTAATGCCTCTAGAATAAGAGTCCTCACAACATCGCCTCTCCGAGGCTCATTTTGCTTATCTTGCTGGCCCCCAGGCTAAAGACTGAGGTTAACCACAACATCGCCTCTCCGAGGCTCATTTTGCTTATCTTGCTGGCCCCCAGGCTAAAGCCTGAGGTTAACTACAATATCGCCTCTCTGAGGCGAGCCCCGACAATACTTGATTTAGTGACGTTATTCCTAATTCCTCATTCCTATTTTCTCAATCCTCAATCCTCAATCCTCAATCCTCAATCCTCATTCCTCATTCCTCAATCCTCATTGAAATAAGTTTCTAATTTCTGAAGAAAAGGGTGGCCTGTAGGACCAGCCCGGTGAAGATTGTGATTCCGAGCCACATGCGGCAGAGCCGCAGGGAATTGTATGCCTCTTTACGCAGCTCGGTTTGCGCTGCGTCCGAGGCTTTTTCAGCCTCGTCCCATTGCCTGCGGATGCGCCAGGCATAGTATATAGCCACAAGACCCGTGAGAGGCATGCATAGAAGCGTCACGGCTATTGCCGAAGCTATCATAGAGGGGGGCTTCACATTATAATCAATCTCCTCATCCACCTCCGGGAATCCGCGAAATCCGAGTCGGGGAATCTCGGTATCGGGATTTTCTGATTGAGAGGGCGGAATATTATCCCTCCGGTGAGAGGAAGGTTCGGAGGAATCGTTATGAGGAGAGGGAGGGGGAAGCACACCGGCGAGATGCTGACGAAAAACGCGACACACCTCCGGCACGTCTTCAGCCTTCTCCCAGTCTGTCATCTCCTTGCACCATACATAGGTGGAGGGCCTCACTCCGGCGGCAGGCAATTCTTCGGGGAGAAACGGACCGCGTTGCTCCCCGTCAATCATGGCAAAATACTTCACTCTAAGCTAAAAAACATTAAAAAGGGATCTTAGATGGCACCGGCAAAGATACCGATAGTGGCAATAACACCGATGCCTGCTATCACCAGACCGATAATTGTCATGGTACGGGCGGAAGAATTTGCGGCATCCCCTTGAATATCGTCGCCTATGGAATAATATTCATTGGCAGTCTTGGCCTTGTTGATGGCAATGATGCCAAACACCATACCGATGCAGCTGAAGAGTGCACCTAAAACGGTGGCGACAATAGCCCATGGCATCCAATTGGTATGCACGGTGGATGAATAATGATCGAAGCCCTGATTCTGATTGGTATATCCCATAGAGGAGTTTTGTGCACTCTGGTAGCCATTGTTTTGGACCGGATTGCCGTAGGAAGCGCCAAGATAAGGAATGAGTTCCGGTAGAGAAGAAGCCGGTTGCCATTCGGCCATACCTTCACGCCATACCATAGAAGCACCGTTAATGCCCATGGCGGCAAACTGGCGAGGATCAATGGGGCCTTGCTGCAAGCCATTGACGATCACATAATATTGGTAAGCCGAAGGAGGGGCTGCCTGTGGTTCGAAAGCCGGGGGAACGGGTTGATTGAAAGGGGGGGCAGCGACAAACAAAGGAGCCAAGTCGGCCACGGCCTCAGCCTTTTCCCACCCGGCCATACCGGGTGTCCATACGAGGGTTTCACGTGTGAGTCCATTAGAGAGAAGATCAGAAAAGGACAAAGGACCGATTTGGCGTCCATTAACGATTATATGATATTGCTTTTCCATAAAATAAAAATTAGAGTAATTAAGAGATATACTAATAGAGATATACTCTAATCAGAAGCAAATGTATGAAAAAAATATATTGCGGGCAAATATTGAACGATATAAAGTAAGGGGAATAATGAAAAGTGGGGAAATATGTTGTAAAACATAAAAAAATAACTGCATAAATTTTTGTAAAATGAGAATGAGTGTGTATATTTGCGCACAAAACGAAGGCTCAAAGAGAAAGTTGCAAGAGCAACCATGTAGAACTCCGAAAAACATGTCCAAAAGACCCAACTCAAAATAGGCTATATTAACTAAACACAAATAAAAATGAAGAAATTCTTACTACTTGCTGCTGCTGCCCTGCTGGCAGGAAGCGCAACGGCTGCCGACTGGTATGTGCCCGGTGTGAATGGCGACTGGAATTTTAACGCCAATACAAAAATGACTGAAACCCCTGCTGGTTCAGGTATCTATCAGTCAAAAGAATTCGCTACACTTACAGGCAATTTCCAGATCTCTCAGGCTAATTATGCCAACCAAAAGTCTACGGCCAACAAGGCTATGGAATATGACACCGAATATACTCTTTCTGCCGGTGGTTATCAGATGGACATGGGTATGAAGGAACCCGGTGAAGGTGCAGTGATTATCTATGATTCCAATAAGAATACAATAAAGGTGACCCGCAAAGCAGCCGCAGTGATTGTATATGACTATTATATAAAAGGATCTATCTTTGGCGACGGCTGGGCTAATCACAAGATGACCAAAGAGGGTGAAGGCGTATACTCTTACACAGCCGATGCAGTGGCAGGAGAATTCGGTTGCTTCGATGCCAAGGAAGGAACCACCACTCAGGTTAACTGGATTGGAGCGGCCTCAAGCGCCAATATTGTAATTGGTACTCCTCTTGCAGTAAACATCGGTGGTGGCAGTAATATAAAGCTTTCCACAGCCGGCAGCTATAAGTTCACTCTCAACGTGAATGACAAGACCATAACAGTGACTTCCACTGCTCCCGTCTATCCCGAAAATCTTTATATAATCGGAACGGTTAACAATGCCGACTGGGCTCCCAACAATGGTGTGAAGATGGACAACGAAGGCGACGGTATATATACTGTGGAAACTGAACTTGGAGACTCCATGAGTTCTGGTTTCGGTTACTTCTCATTCACAACGGCTCTTGCTGATAACTGGGAAAATATGGGCACCCGCTACGGTGCTTCCGCAAACGACTTCGCAGTAGCCCTCGAAGAAGAAATCGCAATAGAGCCCGGTTCAAATTCTTATAAACTCGCAAGCGGCAAATATAGCTTCACGGTAAATCTCGAAGATAAGACTCTCTACGTAGAGAAGGTTGAGGTTGAGCCCGTAGCTCCCACTACTATCTCCGGTACTTCCGACGCTCAGGGCAGCTTGGTTTACAATGCCGAAACCGACACTCTCGAGGCTGACCTTACTACTAATGAAGACACTGTGACTGTGACTCTCGCTATCCCCGAAGGTTTCGACAACTGGTTTGTAATTAATCTTCCCAGCGGAGGTGCCGAACCCCTTGCTACCCGCGCTGCTGAAGACTGGATCACTGCCGAACAAGCCGCATCTAATGGCTATCCCGGTGAATTCACCAACACTGTGACAGTTAAAGCTACCGCTGATGGTGCTAAATACTCTTATGGTATATGTCCCGCCAAGGACAACAAGATTCTTATGTCTGCCATGTACTTCCTTGATATTACTGCTACTCAGGAAACAGTATCCGGTGTAGAAGGTATCACGGTTGAAGGTGCCGAGGCTGTTTATTTCAACGTAAACGGCACTCGCGTGGCAAATCCCGAAAACGGTCTGTATATAAAGGTCGTTAACGGCAAAGCATCCAAAGTTATCGTTAAGTAAATCTTTTTAATACTAATATAGCAGATGAGGGCTGCATCGCATGATGCGGCCCTTTTTCTGAAGATTTTTTCTTCTGTTCAGTTGAATTTTTGTTAAATTTGCTGATATTATAAAAAATAAAAAATTTATGAAAAAGTTTTTACTTCTTGCAGCGGCTGCTTTTCTTGCAGGCTCCGCTGCCGCTGCCGACTGGTATCTATGCGGTGGCGAATATGGTTGGAACGACGGCAGCCAATACAAGTTTGTGCAGTCTGAGGCCAACGCCAATGTATATACATTGGACCTGACCGGTAAGTCCAAAACTTATCTGTCAGGTGATATCAAGGTGAAGGAAGCGGGCACATGGTCCACATCCTTCGGTTCCAACGGTTCAAAACTTAAAGCCGACGTACTTTACAATGCATCCACCGACGGAGGCAACATCAGTGTAGACGGGAAAATTGAAAATGCCGTGCTGACAATAAATATCGCGGCCCACACAATTTTGGTGGAAGGAAAGGCCACCGAAAACGAATACTCCGAAGTGTATCTCGTAGGTGACTTCGGTTCGGGATGGAATGAAGACATAGCCACATATCCCCTTACGCTCAAAGAGGGGACTTCGAATACCTACGAAGGAAGCTATGCACTCACGGCGTCCACATCCTACTTCAAGATGAAGGCCGGCTCTTTGGTATACGGCACAGGCGGCGATGATATCTCCGTGGCCATCGGCACAACCTATACGGCCTCTCAGAGCGGCAATGCCTTCAGCATCGCGCCCGGAAGCTATACGTTTACATATGTGCTCGACAAGAACGCCGACACGGGCGAGCTTACTGTGACTCAGGATGGCCCGGTCTCTTATCCCGACCGCATGTATATCATAGGCAACGTAAATCTGGCGGGATGGAAAGCCGACAACGGCATACAGATGACTACCGAAGGGGAGGGTCTCTACACCGCCACCGCTACCATCGACAATGAGATGGATGCTACGGCCGGATATTTCTCCTTCACGGCAGGCCTTGGCGCTTCGGCCGATGACTGGTCCGGAATGGGTGTGCGTTACGGTGCCGATGCCGATGAAGATACACCGGTGGAACTCGGCCGGAATATGGCCGTGGCCTATGGTGAGACAGCCTTCAAAATCGCCGGGGGCAAATACGAGTTTACGCTCGACCTCAAAGAAAAGACTTTGAAAGTGACGGAATACAGTGAACCCGATCCGGTGCCTGATCCGGAGCCGGAAGTACCCACAACCATTTCCGCAACATCCGATATTCAGGGCACTTACTCCTTTGTGCCCGAGACCACCGATGCAGAGCCCACTCTTTTCTGCAGTTATACGACCGACAAGGAAAGTGTCACAGTGTGCGTAGATGTGCCCAAAGGTTTCGACAACTGGATGATCTTTTCACGCGGCTCAGAGAATATAGAGCCTACCCGGGCGGATGTAGAGTGGATGTCGATATCCTCAGTGCAGCAGATGATGGGCGGCAACGTTGGCAACACAGTGACCGTGAATGCGGGTAAACATGCCGAATACGTAATTGCTCTGGTAAAAGGCAGCAATGTTGACGTGAATCCTTCCAATTGGTTTGCTCTCGACGTGACAGTGGTAAAATCCACCGAACCCGAACCTCCCTTTGTAGCACCGGAAGCCCCGGCTACAATCTCCTGCACTTACGATACTGATAAGGTAAACGGCACCGTGACCACCAACGAAGAATCAATCGACACTGAAAGAGGCCTGACATTCGATCTGAGCACCGCTCTCGAAGAGGTAAACATCAATCTCAACATCCCCGAAGGCTTCGACAACTTCCTTCTGATTGACCTGATGAACAATCTTGGAGGAATCGACAACGAACCGCTGAGCCGCGCCGACGTGCCCGACGGCTGGTATACCGTGGAGCAGACCAAGCAAGTGTTCCGTCAGAGCATGGGTCAGGATCTGGTGGCAGAGGTGGGCCACAGTTTCACCGTAAAAGCCAACGATGAAATGTTTTTGATATACGCCTTCCTCGTGAAAGACGGCTACGTCAACACCAACGTGCGCTACGAACTCACCGGTGTGGTAACATCCGAGCATTCCGGTGTGCAGGCAATAGAAGCAGCTGAGGAATCGGTATACTACGACGTAAACGGCGTGAAAGTGGCCAATCCCGGCAAAGGCCTGTACATCAAAGTGACAGGCGCCAAGGCCGAAAAGGTGATAAAGTAAGAAAGAATAGGTAATAGGTAATAGGTAATAGGTAATAGGGGATAGGGAATAGGGGATAGGTAATAGGGAATAGGGAATAGGGGATAGGGGATAGGAAGCAGGGGATAGGAAACAGGGGATAGTGACGCACTGTCTCCTATCCTCTGCCTTCTATTCCCTATACCCTATTCCCTATCCCCAATTCCCAATTCCCAATTCCCAATTCCCAATTCCCTATTCCCAATTCCCTATTCCCAATTCCCAATTCCCTATTCCCAATTCCCAATTCCCTATTCCCAATTCCCAATTCCCTTTTCCCAATTCCCAATTCCCTATTTTTTTAGGGGATGAAATAAAAAAGTGCGGAAAAATTGTTATCTTTGTGGGCGAAATGAAAGTCTTAGGACCTTTCTTGAGGATCTTTAGAAGTGGTATGGCTTGAATTACATTGATTTAAGGTCTACTTCCGATAAGGAATCCTTCTTTTTTTAATACTTTTGGTTGACACACGTCAGCCCTCAACAACGAAAATTCACAAAAAATGGCAAATTATCTCACCCAAGAGGGTTATAACAAAAAAATGGAAGAGTTGGCGGCACTCGAAGCTCAGCGTCCTGCCATCAAGCAGGCGATAGCCGAGGCCCGCGACAAGGGCGACCTTTCCGAGAATGCGGAATACGACGCCGCGAAGGAGGCACAGGGCTTGCTTGAGATGAAGATAGCACAGCTTAAGGAACTTGTAGCCACCGCGCGCATTATCGATGATTCCAAACTCAATACCGACGAGGTGCAGCTGCTCAATACAGTGACCATCCGCAACGTGCTCAACGGTATGGAGATGAAGTATACCATAGTAACCGAAAACGAGGCTAATCTGCGCGAACACAAGATCGCCAGCAACACACCTATAGCCCAGTCGCTGATGGGTCACAAGGTAGGCGACCATGTGCGTGTGCAGGCACCCGCGGGCACTCTCGAATTTGAAATCGTAAAAATCGAAATCTAAAATGACACTCTTCTCAAAAATCATAGCCGGCGAAATCCCGTGTTATAAAGTGGCTGAAGACGACCGTTTCTTCGCCTTTCTCGACATCAATCCGGTAAACTGGGGCCATACACTCGTTGTGCCCAAGCAGGAGGTGGACTATATCTTCGACATGGACGATGAGCAGCTGGCCGCCATCACTCTCTTTGCAAAGAGAGTGGCCAAAGCGTTGAAAGACACTCTTCCCTGCCGTAAGGTGGGAGTGGCTGTGATCGGGCTGGAAGTGCCCCATGCACATATCCATCTTGTGCCGATGAAGACAGAGGCCGACATGAACTTCTCTCGGAAGATTGAAAATCCCGATCCGGAAAAGATGAAGCAGATAGCCAAGGCAGTGAGCGAAAACTTCAGATAAACTAAATTGAAGATTCACACGTTGAATAAATAGGGGCTACGGACTTATCTCCGTTGCCCCGATTTGTTTTCACTCCGGAAATCGCTAGGATACTGTCCCGATTCTCCGGTTCAACAGACCCTGCGTCAGCCGCTAAAAACTATGGAAATTACCAACTTTATAAAGCTCTACGAGCAAAGCTTCATTGAGAACTGGGATCTGCCGGCCCTTACGGATTATCCCACCAAACGCACTCTTACTTACGGAGAGATGGCCCACGACATAGCCATGACACATCTCTTCTTCGAATCCATCGGTCTGAGGCCCGGTGATAAGATCGCACTTTGCGGAAAAGACTCATCCGATTGGGTGAAGGTCTATATGGCTACGGTGACCTACGGCGCAGTGATAGTGCCGATTCTTTCCGACTTCAATCCAGCCGATATCACGCATATCGTGAATCACAGCGAGGCCGGCTTCCTCTTTATCGGTGAGAATATCTGGGAACACATTGATCCCGAGGCGCTTCTGAACATAAAAGGAGCCATTTCCATGGAAAAGAAGACAGTGCTGTATGAGAAGGGCAGCACTGAGATATCGCGAGCCCTTAAGCTGCTCAAGCGCCGATTCAACCGCCGCTATCCGAAAGGATATACGGCCACGGATGTGCATTATGCCGAGCGTGCCAACAGCGAAGTGGTGGAGATAAATTATACAAGCGGCACCACAGGATTCTCAAAGGGCGTGATGCTTACCGGAGAGAATCTTGCGGGCAACGTATGCTTCGGTCGGGAGACAGTGTTGCATTTCCGCTCCTCGCGAGCGCTGGCCTTTCTGCCGTTGGCGCATGCCTACGGCTGTGCGTTCGATATGCTGACCCCGCTGGCAGTGGGCAGCCACGTCACAATACTCGGCAAAACCCCCTCGCCCAGAGTGCTCCTGAAGGCACTTTCCGAGGTTAAGCCGAATCTGGTGATATGCGTGCCCCTTATCCTTGAAAAAATCTATAAAAACCAGATACTTCCCATGATCTCCAAAGGAGCGATGCGCTGGACTCTCGCCGTGCCTTTCCTCGATAGCTATATCTACGCCAAGATCCGCAAACGCCTCGTGGATGCCTTCGGCGGTGAATTCGAGGAAGTGATAGTGGGGGGCGCTCCTCTCAACCATGAAGTGGAGGAATTTCTTTATAAAATAAAATTCCCATTCACCGTAGGCTACGGCATGACCGAATGCGGGCCCCTGATCTCCTATACGCCGTGGAGGGAATTTAAACCCGGTAGTTCGGGGCGCACGCTTCCCACGATGGAAAGCATAGTGATGTCGGAAGATCCCGAAAACGTGCCGGGAGAAGTCTGCGTAAGGGGCACTAACGTGATGAAGGGATATTTCAAGAATCCCAAGGCCACGGCCGGTGTGCTCGACAAGGAAGGATGGCTCCATACGGGAGATATGGGTACACGCACCCCCGACGGCACACTCTTCCTGCGCGGCCGCAACAAGACTATGATACTAGGCCCTTCCGGGCAAAACATATATCCGGAAGAGATAGAGACCAAACTCAACAATATGCCCTTCGTGGCGGAGAGTCTGGTGGTGGAGCGCGACGGCAAACTCACGGGGCTTGTCTATCCCGACTATGAGGCACTCGACAGGCTCGGGATCTCGGGCGTGGAATTGGACGATACAATGGAAAACGTCCGCAAAGAGCTCAACAAGCTTGTGGCTCCTTACGAACGTTTGACTAAGATCACGCTTGTGCCCAATGAATTTGAGAAGACACCCAAGCGGAGCATCAAGCGATACCTTTATACCAGCTGATCCGGTCAGCGGATTTGGAAATGATCGCCCGTCTGATCTACGATCTGCTTGTAGTACAGGGAATCGTAGCCCGGGAAATCGGGAGTGACGGGCATGCCGTATTCTGAACGCTTGAACTTTCCGTCGGCATCCACCTTCTTGCGGTTGCCGTCGAGGAAACGAACCAGCAGATAATGAGAGAGGTCGCGGTAAGAATCCGTGGCCTCTTTTGCTATGGCGGCGCCTTCCTTGTTGACGGCGGCTGTGAGAGCGGGAAGGTCTCCCTTCTCCACAAGAGCCACATATGCAGCCTCTACTTCGGGGCGTGAGGACTGGAACTTATTCTCAAGACGGGACTGCACCTTGCGGATATCGTCGATCATAAGGTCGTAGCGATGGTAGGCCTGATTGGCCACGGAATTGTTCATCCAGAAGTTGGAGTTGTCATCGTAGGTAAGAAGATCGCCCACGGTGAGTTGCTCGGGCACTTCGGTCATGGAGCAATAGAAAGGCATGTAGACGCTCGTGTTGGTGTCGTCAGTGCCGAACCAGAACACGCCGCCCACGGGGTCTGGGAGCCAGTCGCGGCTTTGGCTCACGAAGCTCCATCCGGTCTGCTGGGTGGCGATGGCCCTCTCCATAAGATACTTTTTGCCATCCACTTCATATTCCATGGGGCGCCAGCGGTATGGCACCTTGTTGGGACCGGCACCTATATCGGAAGTCATGTTGAAAGGAGTTCCTTCAAAGTGGTCGCGCATGGACCATTGCATGTCGGCCAGACTAACCTTGCGGTCGGGCACAATATAGAGGGGCATTGGTTCGTCGCTCAGACCGTTGCACCATTCGTAGTAGCTGTCGGCGGAAGGTTTGAATCGGCGGAAATAGCTCCACACGCGGGCATCGCATCCGCGTCGGGTAGCCATGTCGTGTTCGCCGAATGCATCGGCGAAACTGAAATCTTCATCCTTTCCCTTAAGATAACCGTGCTTGCGGGCCCACTTGAAGAGGTCCTTGCTATAGCGCACGTTTTCCTTATCCTTATAGTTGACCTTGCGGATACGCGGTTCGTTGGCATGTCCGGTGATGGCATCGTCGGGAATGCGTACGGCCACCCAGAGAGCGCCCTTTTCGGCTCCGCGTCCGATCATTTCCATGATCCATACTTCATTTTTGTCTACAATCGAAAAGCTTTCACCCTCGGAGGCGTAACCGTACTTCTCCACAAGGTCTGTCATGACGTCGATGGCCTCGCGGGCTGTCTTGCTGCGCTCAAGGGCGATTTGTATAAGGGAGCCATAGTCGATAACGGCCTGTCCGGTGGTGTCGGCAAGTTCGTGGCGACCTCCCCAGGTGGACTCTCCTATGGCCACCTGATGTTCGTTCATATTACCCACCACATTATATGTGTGAGCCACCTGAGGGATCTCTCCAAGGGGCTTGCCCGAATCCCAGTCGATCACCTTGCGTACGGAGCCTTTGGGATGATCGGCGGCGGGAGTGTTGGTGAGATTTCCAAAAAGAGTGTGGGAATCGGCGGCATAGGTAAGGAGAACGGAGCCGTCGGCGGTGGCTTTCTTACCGGCCACGAGATTGGTGCAGGCAAAGCCGGTGAGAATACCGCCGGCCGCGGTTAGCATGAGAGCTGTGAGTAGTCGTTTCATTATAGGTTTCGGTAAACTTTAGCTGTTTTATAATTGTATTTAAAAGAGAATATAGTAACAAGTGTGCGAAATTAGCGAAAAAATTCGTAATTTCGCAATAAATTGCGCGGATAAGTGTGCCGGAAGGGCTCTTAAGGCGTAAAAAAACATTACCCGGATGGAAGACAATAATTTAAACGATATTACATTTGAGCAACTTGGGGTGGCCCCGGATATGCTTAAGGCCATAAGCGAACTTGGCTTTGAGCATCCGATGCCGATACAACGGATGGTGATACCGCACCTGCTGGAGAAAGACGGCGATGTGGTGGGTCTTGCCCAGACGGGCACCGGGAAAACGGCGGCCTTCGGTTTGCCCGTGCTGCAGCGTGTGGACAGCAGCCGCGACGTGCCCCAGGCCCTCATTATAGCGCCCACAAGGGAATTGTGTCTGCAGATCGCCGGCGATCTGGCCGACTTCGCCAAATATCTTGACGGAGTGAGAATCCTTCCCGTATACGGCGGATCAAGCATAGAGTCGCAGATACGCACGCTCCGCAAAGGGGTGCAGGTCATCGTGGCCACTCCCGGACGCCTTATCGATCTTATCAAGAGGGGAGAGGTGCATCTTCAGGACGTACACACCGTGATACTTGACGAAGCCGACGAGATGCTCAACATGGGATTCCTCGATGATATCCGCGAGATCCTGGAGCACGTGCCCGAGCGGAGAAAGATGCTGATGTTTTCGGCCACTATGCCGAAAGAAATAGCCGACATCGCCAAGACCTTTATGCATGAACCGGTGGAATTCGTAGCCGGCACCCGCAACGAAGGGGCCAAAAACGTGAAGCACGTCTACTACATGGTAAAGGCCAACGACCGGTATCTGGCACTGAAACGTATAGTCGACAATAATCCCGACATCTATGCCATCATATTCTGCCGCACCCGCCGCGATACTCAGGAGATAGCCGACAAACTCATCAACGACGGCTACAACGCCGACTGCCTGCACGGAGATCTTTCGCAGGCTCAGAGGGATCTGGCCATGAAGAAATTTCGTGACCACGTCACCCAGCTGCTCGTTTGCACCGACGTAGCGGCCCGCGGTCTTGACGTGGACGATCTCACCCACGTGATCAACTACGGACTGCCCGACGACACGGCGGTATATACCCATCGCTCCGGACGTACCGGGCGAGCCAACAAGACCGGCGTATCCATAGCGATAATCCACAGCAGGGAGAAGAGCCGGTTGCGTGCCATCGAGAAAATCATAGGTAAGGAATTTGAATACAAGAAGGTGCCCTCGCCCGAACATATCATCGAGAAGCAGCTCTACAACCTTGCGGACCGGCTTGAGCGCGTGGAAGTGAACGAAAGCCAAATAGACAAATTTCTGCCCGGAGTGCGTAAAAAATTGGAATGGCTCTCCGAGGAAGATCTGCTGAAGCGGGTGTTGTCGCTGGAATTCAACAGACTTCTGCAGTATTATCGCGACATGCCCGACATTGATCTCAATGCCGATGCCAAAGGGAAAAAAGGAGAATCCAAATCCACCAGAGCCGACAAAGGAAGGCGTCAGGAAAACAAAGACCGACGCACTGCCGAGCCGGGCATGGAGCGCCTTATGGTGAACGTGGGCAAAGGCGACGGCTTCTTCCCCGGCAATCTGATGGAATTGATCAATAAAAGCGTGGTCGGCACCAAACCGGACATTGGCCGAATTGACCTATTGCCGTCGTATACACTTTTCGACGTACGTAAGGAAGACGCCCGGCGGGTGATCGATGCCCTTAAAGGTCTGGACTTCTTCGGCACGCGGCTGCGTCCGGAGGTTGCCTCCGACCGGGACTACAGCGCCGAGGCGCGCATGCACCGCAAAAAGAAAGAGCGCCACGACTCCGGCCGTGAAAAGAAGGGAGGAAAGAAGTCGGCTTCCGCAAAAAAGAGCAAATCCTTCGTGCCTGATGAGGACACGGCATTGACATTGCCGAAATCCAAACTGAAAAAGGAAAAACGCATTCGCGACAAGGCCGCTGAAAAGGCAGCCCGCAAGAAGGAGGAGCATGATGCCAAATACCATGGCAATTATGATATTTTCATCAAAAAATGAAAGCAATGAAATTGGGAAAAAAGATCGGAGCAATCGCAGCCGTATTCCTCACGGTGACGGCTTTGTGCACGTCGGGCGTCACCGCAGGCTCTAAATCCGCGGCGGTTTACGCGGCCATTGATACAATCCCGTTGGCGCAACAGGCCTTTGTAAAAATGGACGTGCAGGTGCTTGACCTGCTCGACCACACTACCCGCGAGAATATGCTCGATTACTTTGCAGCCGACAGTGTGTGGCAGGCACCGAATGAAATGGGCGGCCTATCCAGATTGGACACGGTCACCAACGACTATCTTAAAGTAAAGCTTACCGACGTAAGCACTTTGCAGATAAAGGTGCTTCCCATGGCCAAGGGGGATTACACCGTAATGACAATCTACACCATCGGCAGCGAAAACGAGACGCCGGATAGCGAGATCCGTTTCTTCGACAGCGGCATGCACCCGTTGGAGACCAAAAAAATGCTGAAACTCCCCGGACTTGACGAATTTTTCTCGATCCCTAAAGGGTGTACCACCAATATGAAGGAAATCAGGGGATTGATACCTTTCCCGACCGTGGAATACGATGCCGGGCCCTCCACCGATACCCTCACGGGGAAACTTACGGTAGGCAACTACATTTCGCAGGATGATTGGAACGTGATCAAGCTATTTCTCGTGCCGCAGGTGACGCTGAATTGGAACGGCAAAAAATTCGTTTACCAAAAATAACAATCGCAAACAACAATAACACGCTATAGAAATGACAACTGAAAGACAGGTAAGAGTGCGCTTTGCACCGTCGCCCACCGGACCGCTTCATATCGGCGGTGTGCGTACAGCATTGTTCAATTATCTCTTTGCACGCCGACATGGCGGCAGGATGATACTCCGCATCGAAGATACCGACAGCCGTCGGCTTGTGCCCGGTGCCGAAGATTATATCAACGAGGCCCTGGCATGGCTGGGCATCGGCATCGATGAAGGAGTGCGCGAGGGTGGAGAATATGGGCCCTACAAGCAGAGTGAACGCCGCGACATCTACCGCGTATACGTAAAGCAGCTGCTCGATGCCGGCAAAGCCTACATAGCGTTTGACACTCCGGAGGAACTCGACGCAGCCCGCGCGGCAACTCCCAATTTCCAATATGACGCTTCTACACGCAGCTCCATGCGCAATTCGCTTACGATGCCCGCGGGGGAGGTGAAGAGGCTGATAGATGAAGGCCATCAGTACGTGGTGCGCTTCCTGATTGAGCCTGACCGGGATGTGGAGGTCAACGATCTGATTCGCGGCAAGGTAGTGATTAATTCCAATATTCTTGATGACAAAGTGCTGTATAAAAGCGCCGATGATCTGCCCACGTATCATCTTGCAAATATAGTGGATGATCATCTCATGAAGGTGTCGCACGTGATCCGCGGTGAAGAATGGCTCCCCTCGGCTCCGTTGCATGTGCTATTGTATGAGGCATTCGGATGGGCCGATACTATGCCGGAGTTTGTGCATCTTCCGCTGCTGCTCAAACCTGTGGGCAACGGCAAGCTATCCAAGCGTGACGGTGACAAACTCGGATTCCCCGTTTTCCCGCTGGAATGGCACGATCCGGCCTCCGGCAACGTGTCGATGGGATATCGCGAACAGGGATATCTGCCCGAGGCGGTGGTGAATTTCCTCGCACTACTCGGATGGAATCCCGGCGACGACAGCGAACTGATGGATATGCAGACTCTTATCGACAAATTCTCCTTTGAACATTGCTCCAAGAGCGGTGCCAAATTCGATTACCAGAAGGGTGCGTGGTTTAACCATGAATATCTGATGCGTCTGCCCGACGAGCGTCTGGCAGAGATGTTCATGCCTATTCTCGAGAAGAAGGGAATTTCCGGCTTCTCACCTGAATATGTGGCCCGGGCGGTAGGTATGGTCAAGGGACGTGTGAACTTCGTTGGAGAACTGTGGGATCAAGGCAGCTTCTTCTTCGAGGCTCCCAGGGAGTATGCACCCAAGGACGTGAAGAAGCGCTGGAGTGAAGATACCCCCCGCATTATGGGAGAACTCATCGAGGTGCTTGAGGGAATTGATGATATGAGCAGCGCCAATGCCGAGAAGATAGTGCTTGACTGGATTGCCTCCAAGGGATATCATCTTGGCAATGTGATGAATGCCTTCCGTCTGGCCGTGGTGGGAGCATGCAGAGGCCCACACATGTTTGATATCACCGAGTTGATGCCCAAGGAAGAGGTGATTGCAAGGATCCGCACTGCCGTCGAAAATATTAAATAGAATAATCGATTTAAATAGAATGATCGATACTCTTAAAGGACTCAGGAGCGTGATGGCCGAAGCGGCCCGTCAGGCTCTTGAGTCACCGTTGTATGCGGCCGGGATGGCCATGTATTCGGCCGGAGTGGCCGTGGCCTCTCTGCGAAGCGACAAAGCCCGCAAATTCCGTGAAGGCCATCGGCACGTACTGGATCGACTGCGGAAAATGATCGAACCGGACAAAGCATATCTTTGGGTGCACGCGGCCTCCTTGGGTGAGTTTGAACAGGGCAGGCCGCTGATGGAGCGTTATCGCAGGCTTTTTCCGGAGAAACGCATCATTCTTACGTTTTTTTCCCCTTCGGGGTATGAAGTGAGGAAAAACTATGCCGGTGCCGATATAATTTGTTATCTTCCGTTTGATTTTCCATGGAGTGCCCGCAGGTTTGTAGAGACAGTGCGTCCGGAGATGGCCATATTTGTGAAATATGAATTCTGGCGCAACTATCTTAACCAGCTGAGGGCCCACGGGGTGCCTACGTATCTGGTAAGTGGAATCTTCAGGCCAGAACAGAAGTTTTTCAGGAAAAGCGGATCATGGTATAGAGCGTGGCTCAGGAATTTCACGCATATTTTCGTGCAGGATGAAGGCAGCCGACGGTTGTTGGAATCTGTGGGATTTGATAACGTGACAGTGGCTGGCGACACGCGTTTTGACCGAGTGGCCGACATACGCGATGCCCGCAAGGCAATCCCCGAACTCGAGGCATTCCGTCAGGACTCACCGTTTGTATTTATGGCCGGAAGCAGTTGGCCGCAGGATGAACAGGTGTATGCGCCATGGGTGCTGAACCATAAAGACGTGAAATGTGTGATAGCCCCCCATGAGTTTGACGGGCGCCGGATTCAAGACCTAAAAGATATGTTTAGGGGAGAGGCCGTGGCACTCAGTGAAGTGAAGGAAAAGGGTGCTGTGCCGACAGGGAAGCGGGTGATGATAATCGATTGCTTCGGACTGCTATCCTCGGCCTATGCCTATGCCGACATGGCATACGTAGGGGGAGCGTTCGGGGCCGGACTCCACAATATCAATGAAGCGGCCGTATACGGCATACCGGTGATCTTCGGACCTAAGTACGACAAATTCTTGGAAGCCAAGGAACTCACCACTCTCGGAGGAGCCGTCTCTATAGACGGAGAAGCCGGATTCCGACAGATAGCGGACCGAATGCTCTACGACAGCAAAGAGAGAGCCACCCGTGGCAAATGGGCCGGTGAATATATTCGCGAAAAGATCGGTGCCTCCGACAAAATAGCCACCCGAATTTTTAGAATTAGGAATTAGGAAAAAAGAAGGCCCGAAGCTCATTGATGCTCCGGGCCTTCCAAGGATAAAGACCTAAATTGCAATGCAGAACGACTCTTACTGAGTACTTGCCGCATCTCTGGTGTTATTTCTTGATGAATTTTAGAGTTGTATCACCGGAATTTACAACGTAAATTCCGGCAGGAATAGGGTTTAGGTCTATCTCCGATTCTTCCGACACCTTCACCAGCATACCGTTGATATTGAAGATGCTGACCTCGCTGCGAGAGGGGTTGAGGATGCTATTGGAGGAGAAGCCAAGGGTATTGTCCGCACTGACAGATAAAAGACCGGCGGTAAAGTCTTTCAGTTCGTTCACACCATTGTCGTCGATCTTCAGATAATAGTCTTTGTCGGCGGTGATGGGGAAGTCCGGGAGTTGTTTATTGTTATTCCAGTTGTTGAAGATCAAATTATAGTTGCCTTTGTCGGTGTCCAGACCGAATACCTGGAAACGGGTGCCATTGATGTCCTTTTTGTCGATCGGTTCGGCTCCTGGCCATGCACCGTAAAACTCGCTGTCGCCGTAGGCATACAGACCCAGAGCGGTCCATGTGGTCTGATTGTCAACGTATATGTAATGTTTGCATACGGGCACTTCCGGCACAGAGGCATTGACCTTGAAGTTATCAATGGCAAGAGCCATGGCCCCTTGAGCGGCCTCACCCGACGCTACGGAAATGTTCCATGCCAGATAAACATCGAGACCGGGCTCAAGATTTACAGGAAGAACCGCTGAAACCGGGATTGTTTCGCCCGGCACAGAAGAGTAGCCTTCCGTAGCGTTGTCGGCAGGGAGGAAAGTATAGAAGTCACTGCCGGCGCTGGTCCAGTTGCGACCGTCGTAAGAGTAATACAACTGCACGGCGAAACCGGCGGCGTTGTTGCCTTTGCGATATTTTTCGATATCGTAGGTTAAGGTCACGTTTTCAAGTTTTTTACGACCATCGTTGAGTAGATGGGTGTAAACGTTAACAGCGCGGGTGCCGTTGGCCACACCTGTGGTGATACCGCCGATGGCGCGGTCGGCGGAGTCATCGGTGCCGAAGTTCCACAGACCGTTTTTGGCATTCGAGGGTAGGGATACGCCACCCGCATAGGTTGTCTGGGATTGAGCGGTGGCGTAAGTGCCGAGAGTGCGGGTGGCCACGGTCTGACGGTCAATTCTCCACGTGTCGGGGAGAGTGGCATCGGCTGCATCGCCTATTCCGTTGAAGTCCTGTGATGCGGAGAGGTTGTCGACATTCAAGACTATAGCAGGGTAAGTCACAACCTCGGTGGCATGATCGGTTACGTTCACCGTAGCTGTCTTCACGAAGTCGGCCGTGGTGGCGGTGACTGTGAAGGTGCCGCGGGATCCGTCGGAAACAAACTGGCCCTGAGGGGATATTGAGCCGCCGCCGTCTACAGAGTATGTGATGCCATCGGTGGGGTATTCGATGCCGAAGTCATCGAGGATTCGGGTACGGAAGTTGATAGTGCCACCGAGATGATTTACAGTGTTTGTGTAGGAATTGTAGGCTTTGGAAGCATAGTTTCGCATTGTGGCACCCTCTTCAGCAGAGAGATCGGCGGGGGTATATGTAATATTTATAGGATCAGTGCCCGTGATAGCGGCATATTCCATGCAGGCAGCCATATAGGTGGCTTTGGGAGTGGGGTGACGGTCGTCGGAGAACATTTCGGAAGCAACGTCGCGGCCGTTTTCGTCAAGGATATCGGAGTAAGCCCGAGCTACCGGCACCACTACGGCACCGAATTCGGAAGCAACATCGTTGTATACATCAAGGAAGCGTTCGTTGTAGGCCGTGAAATTATCCCAGTCGCTGCTGTAGGCCCAGTTTACCGGCAGAATTATTACGGCATTGGGGTTGGGGCAGTATTGACGGATATAGCCGATCCATTGCTCCACGTTGGCACGGAAGGTCTCGGGTTTTGTGCGGGGCAGACTGCTCTGTTCCTGAAGGATGATGTGCGACCAGGCTTCGGAACGAATCATCATCTTGGCACCGGGAGTGCCGTCGCCGGCCAGTCCGTCGCCTTCTTCCCAATGATAGCTGAGGGGTTTGCCGAGGTTGGTATGTTTGGTCCATGATGCATCTGTACCCATGGCGCGGGCTATGTCGTTGAATACGAAATCCTGATCGTTGTAGTGTATCAGACTGTTGTTGAGTGATAGCACTTTCACGGACTTAGGATTTTGAGGAGTAAGCACCGCGTTGGCAGGATTGAGAGTCATGACGGAAGGTGAAGATTCCACCTTGGCGAAGGAGTACGATCCGTCCGAAAGAGAGAAAGTCACGTCGTAAGTGGCGGGAATGGCTGCTGCGTTGCCGGTAAGTCCTTTTTCGAGATTGCCCCTTGTAGTGGCGGCGGTGGCGTTTTCGGAGAGACCCCAGCTGCCACCCATGCCGAGACGCTGATATATACGCCAAGCGGAGAGCCCGTTGTCTCCACCTTTCATGGTGACGCGACCTTTAAACAGTCCGTCGGCTTCATCAAGTTTAAGTTCGCCGGCGGTGCTCATGCTGTTCCAGCTGTTGAAATCACCTATCATGTAAACGGAGGTGAGGTCAGTCTCCGAGTCATCGCCTTCAAGCAGGAGAATTGCTTCCCCGTTGCTGCCGAGAGTCAGAACTATACGCTTGCATACAAACGTGTTGCCACCGCAGGAGATGTTGGCATCGGTGCCACCCGCAAGGGAGTAGGGAGTGTCGTAGGCGGCGTTGGAGCCGTTGGAGCCATAGTTGAAGCTACCCCAGTCGGCATCGGCAATTTTGAAAGCGCCTGAAAGTTCTTTATCATAAAGCACGTAAGAGCCGTTGCCTTCATTGGAAAATTCCCATTCGGGATCGGCACCCCAGCTATTGATTTCACCGCGGAGATAATATCCGCTGGCCACGAATGGTTTACGATTTGGATCCACCCATCCGGTGTATACGGCGGGATCGGTGATTGCAGTGAGACCTGATGGCGACAGGCAATAATAGGCATCGGCTGAAGGATCTACTGTGACGGGTCCGTATGTGCCGCCTCCTGAGCATACGTATAGATCAAAACTGTTGTCGGGCATATCCCATGCCGTGTATCTTACACCGTTTACCACCTTCGACAGAGAGGAAGAAGCTCCGGGAGCCGTTCCGAAGAAGTCTGTGGTGGTGGAGTATACGCTGAGACCGGATTTGCCTGAAGCGTTTTCGATATAAAGGGTGTGCTGATTGGGATTGGCGAACCGGGCACTGACAGTGATGTCATCGAGGGCGAGCCCCGGAGCCTTGTCGGGGGATGTGCCGGAGGCTACGGAAATGTTCCAGGCCAGATAGAGCACTCCGCCGGGAGCCACGTCGGCGAGGAGATCTTTGGCGGCTACGGATGTGATGGCAATAGGTACTGTTTGCGCACCTATGGTTTCGGCATCGGCGGCGAAAAGTGTGCGGAAATTGTCGCCGGCACTGATCCAGTTTTCACCGTCGGTGGAATAATACATCTGCACGGCAAAACCGGCGGAGTTGGCACCGTAGCGGTACTTTTCAATATTATAAGAGATGTTGAATCCGTTGATCGGATCTTGTGCGTCATTTCTTACGGACGTCATCAGAGAGATGCAGCGAGTGCCGTTTGCCACGGTGGTAGTGAGACCGCCAATGGCTCTATCGGAAGGATCGGAAGAAGAACCGAAATTCCACGTGCCGTTTTTTGCATTCGAGGCCAGAGAAACGCCTCCTTCATACATCACTTCCGGGGAAGCGCTGTTCCAGGTGCCTATAGTGCGTGGAGCTGTGAGATTGCGGTCGATCACCCACCCTTCGGGTAAGGTGAGGGAGGCACTCCCGTTGGCGGCATCCCACATGGAGTCGAAATTTTCAGCGACGGTGGGATTGGAACGCGACACTGAAAATGGCGAGGCGGAAGCCGTAGCGGCTACGGCTAAGGTAATGGCTGCAGCCATTATGCGTCTTGCAGTTGTCATGATTCGGATTAGTTAAAACATTGTTATGAGATCCGGTTAGTCGGATTGCGATTCAGTGGATGAGATCCTGTCGCAGGCCGGGAGGACAAAATTATCCAATCATGACGATCTAAGAAAACAAAATGAGTGGAGATGTAGGGGTTTGTAAAATATAATATGTTGTATTATATATGAATATATAATGATATGTTAGCTAAAATGTAGGGGGTGAGGTAGGTGTGTTGCCAAAGATTTTCTTCACGAAATCGACTTTATCAATGGCTTTGGCGCGGAAACGGGTGCGGTAATTATAGACGGTGGATTGGGAGCAATGAAGCAACTTTGCGATTTCGGAACTCTCGGAGATCCCGAGTTTCATGAGGGCTAAAATGCGAAGTTCGGTGGTAAGGGTATTGTTGTCGGGGATCTTGATTTTTTCTTCCGGGCGCATCATTGAGTTGATCTCATCTACGAAGTCGGGATAAATATCAAGAAAGGAGGAGTCGAAATTGCGGTAGAAAATATCCGCATCATGATCCATTGTAGAGGTGGAAGAGATGGCATCGTAGAGTTTGTCAAAATTTCTTTTGGAAGCTATTTTGAGCAGATGCAGGCGGTAAGAGTTAAGACGGTCCATGAATTCGAGACTGAGTTGCATAAATCGTCTGCCGTATTTTTCGCGAAGACTTCGGTCTGCTTCGAGTTGGGCATTGACCTCTTGAAGTCGTTTCCGGGAGAGGTTGAGCATATGGTTGCGCCTGCGGGAGTAAATAAAGAGAATGCCGAGCACTATCAGCATTATTACGAGAAGGATAACAAGAAGTATGGTGCGGCAGAGAGAGGTCTTGTGGCGGGCGTTGTGCGCGCCCGATATCACGGCCATAGCCTCAGACATATTGGCCAACCGAATCCTGGCGTTGCAAGCCCGGGCATCCTCGTAGGATCGCAGCATGTATTTGTAAGCTCTCTCTATATCGCCTTGCAGGTATAGAAGATAAGCCAGACGCGGCAGTGCTATGTATTCCCGCACTCCGTTGGCTATGTCGGCTTCTGCGGCGAGGGTGAGGTATTCTATTTCCTTGGGAGTGTTGCCCTGCATTTGATATGCGAGTGCGATCACGTGGTATATCGCGCCGTTGGAGGGCTTGAATTCCTTGCCGTTGACTTCCGGGAGAAGGAGTTCCAAAGCTTTAGCTACATTACCGTCGTCCAGGTGATTGTTGGCCTCAATGAGAATAGCGTCGGGGTGAATTTTCAGTACGGAATCGCGCATGGCGCGTTTGATATCGGCATATTCACGACGCATGGGTTCCTCAGGTGAATACTCCTCTAAATTTTTATATAACTGCACTCCTAAAGTATAGTAATCGGCAGTATATGAGGGGTCGGAAGGATTGGGTTCAAGCGAGTTGAAGATATCAGAAGCCTCTTTATACATCATGAGGGAGCCATTGTAGATCGATGCTTTTACCAGAAGCGCTTTCCTGCGGGCCTTATCATCGGAAGCGGATTCAATGGCTTTATTGATGAAAATTAGTGCAGAATCCACATTCAGGTCGGTGTAAGCCGTAGCCAATGAATAGAATTGCAACCATTTGTCTCGGCCGGCAGTAACCTTCCTGATGGAATCAATCCTCGACTGACGAATACCCACAAAGTCATGCTTCAGCATCTCATCGAGATGGCTGAAGTCCGGTGGAGCACAGAAGACCGTATTATGGGCTTGCACAAGGAGTGCAATGAAGAAAAACAGTCTGACGAGAGATTGCATTTCCATTGGAGACGGGGCTTAGAATTTGCGCCAGACCATTTTGTTGACTACGCCGGTGTAGCTCTGGATGAGCTTGACGATTTTGGTGGAGACGTTGGTGTCGACGTAGTTGGGAACGGGTAGGCCGAGGTGACCGTTGCGGTTCATCTCTACGGCAACGTCAATGGCTTGGAGGAGCGAGGCTTCGTCAATACCGGCGAGGATGAAGTCGCCTTTGTCGAGGGCTTCGGGGCGCTCGGTGGAGGTTCGGATGCACACGGCGGCTATGGGTTTGCCGATGCTAAGGAAGAAACTGGCCTCCTCGGGGAGAGTGCCGGAATCGCTGACCACGGCAAAGGAGTTCAGCTGAAGATTGTTGTAGTCGTGAAAGCCGAGGGGCTCGTGGGCTATGACTCGTTTGTCGAGTTTAAAGCCTGATGCCTCAAGACGTTTGCGGCTCCGGGGATGGCAACTGTAGAGGATAGGCATATCGTACTTTTCAGCCATTGCATTGATGGCGTCAAAAAGTGAGAGGAAGTTCTTCTCAGTATCGATGTTTTCCTCGCGGTGAGCCGAAAGAAGGATGTATTTGCCCTTCTCAAGACTAAGACGCGAGAGGATATCTGATGCCTCAATATCTTTAAGGTTATTATGGAGAACCTCTGCCATTGGTGATCCACTGACATATGTGCGTTGTGGGGCAACCCCGCCTGCGTTGAGATAACGGCGGGCGTGTTCGGAGTAGCAGATGTTAACGTCGCTGATGATGTCAACAATGCGGCGGTTGGTCTCTTCGGGCAGACACTCGTCGAAGCAACGATTGCCTGCTTCCATGTGGAAGATTGGGATGTGAAGTCGCTTAGCTCCGATTACGCTCAGGCAGGAGTTGGTATCGCCGAGAACAAGCACAGCATCCGGCTTGGTCTCAACCATCAACTGATAAGATGCGGCGATGATATTGCCCATGGTTTCGCCGAGATCTTTGCCCACGGCATCCATATAAACTTCGGGGTCTGCAAGTTTAAGGTCCTTGAAGAATACTCCGTTGAGGTTATAGTCATAATTCTGACCGGTATGGGCGAGAATCACGTCAAAATATTCGCGGCAGCGGTTGATTACCGCAGCGAG
>JAMPGE010000023.1 GCA_023664085.1 Muribaculum sp.
TCCGAGGCCTGTACCCTGAGCCGGGGTCGAACCGGCACGGATTGCTCCACTGGTGTTTGAGACCAGCGCGTCTACCGATTCCGCCATCAGGGCTTTACTTTGCAAAGGTACTACTTTTCTTTTAATCCACAAAATATATTTGCGATTTTACCAGACCTTATGCCTTAACAATACATCTAAGACGTTTTAAGGGGTGATTTTATAATAAGAATCATTCCAATGTTATGCCTGTGGTCCGTCTGATTTCGTCATCCCCCAGACCGAGTTGCTTCAATTTTTTTGCTATTTCTAACGCTTTGGTACGTTCGCCTTCAGCTATACCTTCTGCTCTGCCTTCGGCTCGACCTTCGGCAAGACCTTCGGCTCGACCTTTCAATTCGCCTTTATATTCAGCGGAACTTACGGTATTGTTATAGTCGCGCATGATTTTCAGAGAGGTCTCGTAGGCTACACGCTGCTCGGGCGTAAACTTGGCTATCTCGGCTGCCCTAAAGAAACGCTCGAACACTTTGTCGCGGAAACTTTCCGGCTTGTCATCGAGAGCCGGTAGGTTCTTGATCAGGTAGAGCCAGTAGTCGGCATTATCGCTCAGCTCAGACAGCGTCTTGTCAAACTTAGGCATCTCTATATAGATATAGGTAAGCTTATTGAAAAAAACCTGCTTGGTGTCTATATCCATCAGACGCACCACGTGCTTGTAGCTCGGATCTCCGATATAGTCATCCATGTTGAACTTGAGGAAGGCCACCGTGTACACCTCGGGCAGACGATAGTCCCATTCGCCGCGTCTTGCAGCAGCCTGCATCAGAAAGGAGGAGTAATAGATGGTCCGATCCATGAAATACCGCTGGTAAGCGTTTTGCATCTCTACAATTATATGCGAACCGTCGGCCGTCTCACAATACAAGTCATATACGGCCTTGCGGTCATCGGCCGACTTGCCGAAAACCTCCGTGTTGTTGTATGAAATATCGACTATGCGACGCGGACAGTCAAGGATCGAGTTGAGAAACTCAATCAGAAACTCGCGGTTGGCCTGATTGCCAAACAATAGCTTGAAGCCGAAGTCGGTAAACGGATTTACATATCGCTCTGTGCACATAACTCAAACATTTGGGAGTGACAACTACAAAGATAGAACATTTTCACCGGCCAAACAAATCTCATCAAAGATGAATCCTCATAAAGATGCGGCGGCCACATCGCCTTGTGTCTCTTATTAGAAGATTTTTAAGGCTTGGGGGACTTATTCCTCCGGCTCCGGCACGTAGACGTATGCTCCAAGGGCCGGATTGCCATCGGAGAGGCGGTTGAGTCCGTCCATATCAATCAGGCATTGCGAACTTACGTATGCAGGGTTCCCCGCGCCTATGGCCGGTGATTCATCGCGCAGATGATAGTTGAAGTAATAGTCCTCGCGCACTGTATAAAATAATGGATCTGAGTCCCACAGACAGTCTATGAAGTGATCATCATCGGTGCCTTCCGATTTAAACAATACGTTGCGCATGTATACGGCACTCCCATCCAGATCTCCTTCATTGATATCTGCGGCAAGTCCGTAGATGATCGAGTTTTCAAAACTGGCACGCATCAGAGGCTGAGTATTTTCTTCAGAGTGCCCGGGCAGGCAATGATAAAGCGAAAGAAGCGGCTGCGAGATGGCGGAATACAAGTAATAGTTGGCCAAAGTGCACTGCACGAAATCATGTCTACCGCCTTTGAGACTTACTACGGCGTCTGCCGCCTCTGAGAAGACACATCCGTAGGCATCCACCCAGGAATATTCAGATTTGAAGGCAGTAGACTGGGAATTATGCAGCCAGGAATTGACCATCAGCAATTTGCGTCGGTCAAGATTTGAGCAAGAGTCTACTGTAAGGCCATTTGCCGTGGAACGCATGTCTACGTATTCCAACCTATTGTCAAAGCTTTCGGGAGCTATCCTTATGCCGCCCCATTGGCCGGCGAGAATGTCGTAGCCCACGTCGGGCAGTACGTTGTCAAGACGATCACCGCGCATATCAATCTTTCTACGGACATTTCCTATGGCCTCTATTGTGCCTTTTACGTCAAGAAACGCCTTGTCGTGGAATAGCACCTGAGCTCCCGGCAGTATTCGCAGTGTCGCTCCGGGATTCACCGTGAGTGTGTCGAATATTACGTAAGGCTGCTCGGCATCGAGAGTCATATCCTTGTCTATGGTCAGACCACGAAGTCGGGTCACATTCTGTCCCCAGGCCTCGCAAAGCACACTCTGTTGCACTCCATTGGTGGTGAAAAGCAGTTCATCTTCCACCAATGCCGGTTTCTTTGTGCCGGATTCCGGTATGTAGCATTCCAGAAAGATAAAGATACTGTCGCCGGCCATGATATCGACATCTGAGAAATTTGATCCCGACACGCCATCAACGTTTACAGAGAAATTCGAGGACGGATTCTTGAAATGGATCGAGGATATGGTGATGGCTTTCTTGGCCTTATTATATACCTTAAGACGTGCGGTGGGTGTGCCCACACCGGTGAATACCGTATCAAAACTCACAGTATCGGTTGAAAATGTGAGAACGTCGGAAGATGAAGTTGTCACGGCATCGGATATACATCCCGAAAGGATTAAACCAATCAGGAGCGGAAAGGTCAAAATTAAATAGCGCAAAGTTCTCATAATAATGATTGATACTGCAGCGTTAAAAAAAATGATAGCTGTCTTATCTATTAACGCTCAAAACAGAAAGATAGTGCAATCTCTTATGCATTTACCCCCATTTCATATAATTTTTATGGCGTTGGGGCTGTAAACAATGAGAATGAAACAACGCTTAAAAGCGACATAAATCCATTACAAATAGGTAGCGCTTAGTAGCTAAAACCACTTCTATATGAAATATATGCTGATAGCCGGGGAGACATCCGGTGATGTGCACGCCTCAAGACTGATACGCCACATACGGGAGCAGGACCCGGAGGCTCGGTTTCGTTTTGTGGGAGGCGACATGATGGCGCGCGAGGCCCGCGTGGCTCCTGATCTTCACTATCGGGAGATGAACGTGATGGGCTTCTCGGAAGTGATCCGCAAGTTTCCCGTGATTTACCGTAATCTCCGCAACGCCCGCTCCATTCTGCGGGAGTTTCGGCCCGACGTACTCATCCTTGTGGATTATCCCGGATTCAATCTGAAGATGGCGAAATATGCCCACAGGCTTGGCATTCGCACCGAATATTACATTTCTCCCAAGTTGTGGGCTTGGAAAGAATGGCGGATCCGGACCATGCGTAAGTACGTGGACCGCATTCTATCGATCCTGCCTTTTGAAAAGGATTTTTTTAGAGAAAGAGGCTTTGATAAGATCGTTTACGTCGGCAATCCTTCCGTGGAGGAAATAGATTATAATTTAGGACATTTACCTCCCAAAAAGCATCTTTGCGAGCGTCAGGGCATCAGCGACGAACGTCCGATTATAGCACTTTTGCCCGGTTCGCGAAAATCAGAGATTCGCAACAATCTGCCACTCATGCTTGAAGCCGTGAGACGTTATCCGGAGTTTCAGTATGCCGTGGCGGCCGCTCCGGCCATTCCCGAGAAGTTTTATCGCGAAGTGGCGCAGGATCCCGGGCTTACGGTGATTTTCGACAGCACCGTGCCCCTGCTTAAGTACAGTACCGCCGCTCTGGTCACTTCCGGCACCGCTACTCTCGAGACCTCCCTTGTGGGCACTCCACAAGTGGTGTGTTACCGCGCCAACGGCAGCAAACTCTCATATAGGATTATGGAGAAACTTTTGAAGATTAAATACGTATCTCTGCCTAATCTTATAATGGGGAGGATGATGATCCCGGAGTTGCTGGTGTGTTACTGCACCCCGGATGCCATAAGCCGGGAGTTGTCACCGCTTCTTCAGCCTTCTCCCCAACGCGACCGCCAGCTGGCCGGATGCAAGGCCCTGCGCCGCAAACTCGGCACTTTCAATGCCCCCGACTTCGCCGCCGAACTCATAGTGTCGGCCCTCCTCCCGTCTTCCTGAAGCCTCTTCACAACTCAATGACAAAGGGGATTGTGCCGGAAAGCACAATCCCCCTTTTTCTATTGAATTTCGGTAATTTATCAGAGTTTCGGACCGGCGGCCACAAGCTTCTTGCCGGCTTCGTTGTTCTCGAATTTCTTGAAGTTTTCGATAAACATGGAAGCAAGTTTCTGAGCCTTTTCATCCCACTCCTTGGGATCGGTGTAAGTGTCGCGGGGATCAAGGATCCTGGGATCTACGCCGGGCAGTTCTGTCGGGATCACAAAGTCGAAATAAGGCAGTATCTTGGTGGGTGCCTTGTCGATGTCTCCGTTGAGGATATCATCGATTATGCCGCGTGTATCCCTGATGGAGATACGTTTGCCGGTGCCGTTCCAGCCGGTGTTTACGAGGTAGGCCCTGGCTCCGTTGGCTGTCATCTTCTTCTCAAGCTCCTCTGCATATTTTGTGGGGTGCAGGGAAAGGAATGCCTGGCCGAAGCAGGCGGAGAAGGTGGGAGTAGGCTCGGTGATGCCGCGCTCGGTGCCGGCGAGCTTGGCGGTGAAGCCGGAAAGGAAGTAGTATTTGGCCTGTTCGTTGTTGAGCAGGGCCACAGGAGGAAGCACACCGAAGGCATCGGCGGAAAGGAAAATCACGCGTTCTGCGGCGGGACCTTTCGACACGGGCTTAACGATGTTCTTGATATGGTAGATAGGATAGGATACACGGGTGTTTTCGGTGACGCTCTTGTCAGCGAAATCGCAGTGTCCCTCAGCATCCACGGTGACGTTCTCAAGAAGGGCGTCGCGCGTGATTGCATTGTAGATATCGGGCTCTGCATCCTTGTCAAGGTTGATCACCTTGGCATAGCAGCCGCCTTCATAGTTGAATACGCCGTCATCGTCCCATCCGTGTTCGTCATCACCGATCAGCAGACGCTTGGGATCGGTAGAAAGGGTAGTCTTGCCGGTGCCGGAGAGTCCGAAGAAGATGGCGGTGTTTTTGCCTTCGAGGTCGGTGTTGGCAGAGCAATGCATGGATGCGATGCCGCGAAGCGGGTTGAAGTAGTTCATCATTGAGAAGAGGCCCTTCTTCATTTCACCGCCGTACCAGGTGTTGATGATCACCTGCTCACGCTCCTTGATATTGAAGGCCACTACGGTCTCGGAGTGCAGGCCGAGTTCTTTGTAGTTTTCGCATTTTGCCTTGGAGGCGTTGAATACCACGAAATCGGGCACAAACTCCTCGAGCTCTTCCTTGTCGGGACGTATAAACATGTTGGTTACAAAGTGGGCCTGCCATGCCACTTCCATGATGAAGCGTACGCGCAGACGGGTAGCCGGGTTGGCCCCGCAATAGCAGTCTACCACATACAGAGTCTTGTCGGAAAGCTCTTTTACGGCTTTTTCACGAAGTTCGTCCCACACCTTGGTGGTGATGGGTTTGTTGTCGTTTTTATAGCCGTCGGTAGTCCACCATACGGTGTCTTCTGTCACTTCGTCTTTTACCAGATATTTATCTTTGGGGCTGCGGCCGGTATATACGCCGGTGAATACGTCGACTGCTCCGAGATCTGTGAGATAGCCTTTTTCGTAGCCAACAAGGTCCGGATTGGTCTCGTCCTTAAACAAATCTTCATAGGAGGGATTGTGGATGATGTTTTTCACATCCTTAATCCCATACTGGGACAAATCTATTTTTGCCATAGTAACGTAAGGATTATTAATTGGGTTATTTTCTTATTTTTACCTTAATTAGATGATCTGACCTCACCGGGGAACAAAAGCCCTCGTGAAGCCCGGATTGGGATGCAACTGTCGCCTTCTTCGCGACGTTGTGGGCGAACCTGTATAGGAATAAGACGAATACAATTCGTCTTACCTATTATATAACAATCGAACCCGTGTCAAAAGATTAGACCTCAATTCGATTTTATTGCAAAATTAACTCTTTTTATTAAATAAATCAAAATTTAAAGGATCCGAATCGGCCTTTCAAGTTACTGGCGAATTTAGAACACATCTCTCATAAGCTTATGAATCGGGATGCTCTTTTCAGTTTATGAATCGGGATGCTCTTTTCAGTTTATGAATCGGGGCGATCTTAGATGAATCTGATGCGGGCTTTGCGCACCACTCGCCAGATGTTGTCTTCAAACACCGCCGTGCCCGGTGTCTCTGTGATGATACCGGTTTTTCCTTTGGTATCCGTGATGTCCATGGCCACACATCCCCCCGAAAGCATTTCAAGCGGCCGGGTGAACGACACTTCCGGCACCGACGAATGCTCGGCCACGCGGAATGATCCGGTCACTCCGTCGGCTGTGTCGAGGATATAGATGGAATGGCCCGGATTGAGAGAGCGGTCCGCTCTTACAAACTGGCCGCGGCTGTTGACCCGGCCAAGGAATATCTGGCGGCTTCGCGAAGCGGCTGTGGAAGCCGAGGTTTTGGCGGACGCGGCTGTGACGGCACTTGCGGCTGCCGTCTCAGGGGCTCCCTGCAGCCGTCCTAATTCTCCTCTCAGTCGGTCCACTTCCTGCTGAAGCGTCTCCACTTGCTCGGACATGGCGTCATTTTGACGGGTGACTGTGTCCAGTTGACGCGTAAGATCGCGAATCTCTTCCTGCTTCAGCGCAAGATTTTCCGCATATTTCTCACGCATTCTCGCTGCGTCGCCTTCTGCCGCAATATTGGTGGGCGTGGCGACGGATTCGCGCTGGGCGGTGGCTCCGACAGTGAAGCTATGGCTCTGACCGGCTGATACAGTTGAAGCCGGTGCGGGTGAAGAGGGCCGCTGTCTGGATCGCTCCGGGCCTGGATCTTCGTTGTCATCGTCTCCTTTTTTCATATTCCTGGACGCATATACCACTAAGGCGATCACGGCTATCACGAGCAGGGCAAGGGCCACGATATAAATCCATGTAGACGAACTTTGCTTTTTGGCGGGGGCCTCGATAGAGTCAGTCACCGCCATGGAGTCTTCCGCCAAAAGGGAGTCTTCCGCCACTTCGGTAAGCTGTTCCACTGTCTGGGGTATTTCCTCGGTCTCCGACTGGGGGGTGTCGACCGCGGCAACGGCTTCTTCTGCCTCTTGAGCTTTGGTGGCGGGGGCGGTCACACTCATCTTATTAAGCTGTTGCCGTATCTGACTCTTGGCGCCGCTGCGAACTCCGTCTGCATTCAATCCTGCCGTAGCCAAGGCTGTCTTCGACCAGTATTCCACAAGTTTTTCCTTGTCCCACGATTCATAGTCGGCGGGCACCGGAATATTTTTGAAGGCTTTGATGTTTTCCTTCTCCTTGCTTTTGAGCGTGCTCTCCAGATCAGAGAGCGAGGATGGGTTTTTGGAGTCGAGATAGTCGGATCCGTTGTTGGCCCAACGAAGATATATTTTTGCGGATATAGCCCTGGCCTTCTCCATCTCGTCTTTGGTGACGGAGAATGCCGGAATCCCTACACCGACAATCAGTAACAGACTAAGAGCAATTCTGCGAAGTGTCATATTTTTAAGCTGTTGAAATGAGTGACCTATTGAAGTTGTCTAAACTTATTTTGTCGTTAAGATTTGGTAAGATTTAGGAGAAAATTTCCTTCATCGAAGAGAGAGCGATGCCTGCATCGTGACTTATGAGATGATGAAAATTCACCCTAAAGATTGCCAAAGGTTAATGACAAGAAAGAATTTAAAACTGATTTTAAATTTCGTAAATAAGTTTTGACAACTTCATTGTAAAATATCCCGGAGTGCGATTAAGGCAACCCTGAAATTTCCATCTTATCATGGGAATTGCAAAGTTATTAATAATCTCTGAAAATTACAAACTCAAGTTTCGCAAGAAGCTTCGGATATTCCTATTTCCCTGTTTCCTAATTCGCAGACATTGCTCCCGTCCGATCTTTGACAATGGCATTGGCAAGCTTCACGGCTTTGGAGATGTGGTCGCAGATATGGTCGGCGTCCATCAGCTTATCCACTCCCGCTGCATGAAGATCGTGGCGCACGCTTTCGTTCACACCCGACAGCACCACATGAATTCCCTCGCGGTGTGCTGACCGGATGAGTATCTCCAGATTGTGAATGCCGGTGGAATCGATGAAGGGCACCTTTCGCATACGGATTATACGGACCACGGGTTTGTCTTTCATGGTGCTGCGCATCAGTTCGTCGAATTTGGTGGCCACACCGAAAAAGAAAGGTCCGTCCACTTCATACACCTCCACACCTTTTTCCAGATCGAGCACCTCATGATTTGATATATCGGTGCCTTCGGCAGTGTCGAGCTGATCGGAATAGACTTTTATCTGAGTGTTTTCCATCACTCGGCGAAGGAAGAGCACGATAGCCAAAAGCAGTCCGATTTCTATGGCGATCGTAAGATCGAATATCACGGTTAGCGTAAACGTGACGGCCAGAACCGACAGATCGCTCTTGGGATTATGAAACAAGGCCCGCACAGTGCGCCAGCCGCTCATATTATAGGCCACGACAATCAAGACGGCCGCCAGACACGACATCGGCACCAGATTGATCAGCGGCATCGCAAATAGAAAAATCAGTAGCAGCACAGCCGCGTGGACCACTCCCGACACCGGTGTGCGTCCTCCGTTTGTGATATTGGTCATGGTGCGGGCTATGGCTCCCGTCACAGGTATGCCGCCGAAGAAGGGCACCACGGCATTGGCTATGCCCTGCCCGATAAGTTCCGTGTTGGAGTTGGTGCGCGACCCTGTCACACCATCTGCCACCGTGGCCGACAGCAGTGATTCGATCGCTCCGAGAATGGCTATGGTGAAGGCCGACGGCAGAAGCGCGTTGATGGTGGCCATGTTGAGCTTAAAGCCAGTGGGAGTAGGGATATCGGTGGGCAGATTGCCGAAACGTTTGCCTATCGTCTCCACATCCAGACATGGAAAATATTCCTTGAGAAAAAACACAGCCGCCGTCACAATGATTATCGAAATGAGGGCTCCGGGCAAACGTTTGGATATACGGGGCGTGAGGATGATGATCAGCAGGGATATCAGACCCACGCATAGCGTTGGTACGTCTATTTTGTCAAGGTTGGAAAAATACACTCCCCATTTGGGCAGAAACTCGCTTGGCACTCCCGCAAGTCCAAGCCCGAAAAAGTCATTGATCTGGGTGGAGAATATGGTCAGGGCGATACCGGCGGTGAAGCCGACTACAATTGGATACGGTATGAACTTGATGACGGTGCCCAGGTGAAACAGTCCGAGCATCACAAGTATTATTCCGGCCATAAAGGTGGCGATGGCAAGTCCCTGAAGCCCGTAGGTAGAGATGATATTGTAAACTATCACGATGAATGCACCGGTCGGACCACCGATCTGTACGGAATTGCCGCCAAAGGCCGACACCAGAAATCCTCCGATGATTGCTGTGATAAGTCCTACCGTAGGGCTTACGCCGCTTGCTATGCCGAAGGCTATCGCCAACGGTAGCGCCACTATGCCCACTACTATACCTGCTATGAGATCGTCTTTGAATTTGGCAGCACTGTAATGGCTGAGTGCTGTAAACAATTTGGGTTTAAAGTCGATTTTTCCTGAAAATGTCATGATTTGTCCGTTAAGTTCCGTTCTTTGGTGTTTATTTCATCCGCTCTGGTTTATTCCGGCAAACCAAACCGCATGAACATATGATCCCATTTCATAAAACGGCTGCAAAATTACAACTTTTTTTTGAATCCTCTGAATTTTACTTTTTTGTGGCTATATATTATTTTGTGTAGTATGTCGTAATTTTTATGCATATCTTGATTATTACCGATTTATACGATTTCAGTAGGGTGCGTGTATAGGTAAAATTCCCTGTATGTAGAGTTTGTTTAGTGACGTTTTATGTGGGGAGTATACTTGCTATTTATAATTTTGTGGCGTCTAATTAAACTTTTTATCTTATGCAAAACAAAACCCTACTCCTTGGTGCCGCCCTCCTTATGGGGGTCTCTCTCTCTGCCGCTGCCGCTCAGGTGGACCGGACCGAGCAAATTCTTGAAGACAATGTGACCTTCGTTTACTTCAACGATCTCCATGATGACGGCAGCTACTGGCCCAACTGGCAGTTTCAATTTGCCGATGAAAACGCAAAAACTCTCGGTGAAAGCGCCAGACTGACCTACTCTCTGAAGAAGGCTACCGAAGATATCAACGGAGGCACTCTCACTCCTTCTTATTTTAGCGACAATGCCATCAATTTCTACAGCAGCGAAGGCGTGCTTGCAGCCGGCGATTACACCATAGAATGCACCCTCCATTTCTACAACGGCGAAGAGGTGAGCAAAACTTTCACTACCGCTCCCGTCTCCTTCAGCGTTGCCGACCGCAGCAATCTTCCCGCCGCCAACCTTACCTACACCCTGAAGCCCGGCTCCGCCAACGCTTCTCTCGAATATACCATCACTTTGGCCAACGTTGATGCCGAAGGTGCCACCGCACGCGTTTGGGCCGATATCCCCGGCAACGTTACCGTTGCCGAAGCCAACGGTCTGACCGGCACTCTGCTCGTGGACGTATCAGCCGGCAACGTGCAGGCCTGGGTCAAGGGCCAGGTCACTCTCAGAGACGGCACTGTTATGACCACAAACCCCAACGACTTCGCATTGGTTTTCGAAAAGGAACTTTCCGCCGACACTCCGGTCATCTCCCTTTCCTGCTCCAACCCCAATCCTCTCACTGCCACTACCGGCACAGTTGATTATGAAATCACCGGCACCAACCTCGACAACCTCGATTATATCGAACTTTTCGTAGTCACCACAGGCGACAAGCCCGTATCCGCCACTATTACCACTAAGGATCTCAACGGCACCATCGCCCTCTACGATCTTAATGAAAAAGCCGTCACCGAACTCTGGGTCAAGGCCCGCGCGTATTCTCTGAGCGGTGAGCAGAGCGAACTCGTGCAGTATCCCGGCGAAGCTCAGGGATGGACCGGTCTGAGCGTCGACACCACCAACACTGCCGCCGACGTGCAGTTCGTCACTGTAGAAAATCTGGATGTATTCAGCATTGACGGTCGCCTCGTTAGCCGCAACATGAATGCTGCCGAAATCAGCAATCTCCCCGCGGGCCTTTACATCGCCGGTGGCAAGAAGGTGCTTGTGAAGTAAGAGCTTAATAGCCTTGATAAGACACCTGTCCATAAATATTCAAGCCCCGCCCATTATTATGAGCGGGGCTTTGAAGTGATTTATAGGTAGAACAGAAAATATATGTGCTTTTTAGGGAATATAATTTTAGATTTAATTTGGCAGCTCGAAGAATTAGTAATGGGGCTCCATTATGATTGATGAGAGATGGCGAAGTGAACTAAAAGGATTTTTCATAAAATGTGCATATATTTTCTGTTTTACCTATAAACACCCTACGAAAACAAAAGAAGTGTTTAATGATGTTTTTTTGTATCGGTAAGACAGTCGGCCGATATCAAGGCCACTTCTTTCTTAAAGCCCTCCCGGATAAAACTGCCGAAGCACTGGAGGATATCAAGCAGTCCGGTGAGGGCATGGCGTGTCTGTTGATCGTAGAGCGTGCCGCTTACAGCCCCGCTGTCGAGTTTTCCCTGCAGCGCCGAATTCACTCCACTCACGTCTTCCATCATCTTTAGCTGAATCTGAAGCAGTTCCGTAATTCCTATATTGGTGGCGTTGCCGCTCACCTGCTGCGGCAATGGTATCCCCGGCTTTGGCTTAAACATTATCACGCCGTTGAATCTGCTCCATTCGGCCGCGATATCCTCCATATCCACGTTATCAGGCAATGAGCCCTCCGGAAAGAGCAGCACCCCTTTTGCCGAGGCCCGCATTATCCAGTCAAACATCGTCACCAGTCGGTTTACGTATCTTTGCTGATCGATCAGATCGGCCACAAACGAATGGATCTCTCCGTCGATAAAGGGATATGCCTTGAATACGTAAGGATGCGACCCGTGAGGATAAGGCGATTCGCCCTGCCGGAGCACATGGCCCAATGGGGTGAGAAAATAATAATGCCATTTCTGCTCCATCCCCCAATAGGCTTTGATTAAATCTACGGAGGCCGGATCGCCCCCGCACGCCACGCATTCTTTCCTTCTGCGTTCATTCTCTTCGAGCACCGCCCGATCATAATCCTCCGCGGGGATGCGATACAGTGATCCGTCCGAGGTGTCGTGGCACCGATAATAGCCTCCCGGACTTCTGACCCACAGCTCTATCACCCTGCATCGTCCCGGCGCCGTCGGGGTTAGAAACGACAGTGCATCGCGCTCATTGCCGAATCGCGCTGCCAATCCCGACAGAGAGTTGCCGCAGGCTTCGCGATATATGGATCTCAATCGTTCTATATCGCGGGGCGACTCTGCCATGGTGCTTACAAGTTCGGTGAAATCCACGTCGTGAATCTCGCCCACTACTGACGCGTCCCATCCCCTGAAGTCGCGCATGGAGGTGTCGATAATAAAGTAGTCCGGCTGCACATAATCCGTCCAGTAGCCCCGACAGCCGTCGCGGGTTCCGTACCATTTGCGATGCACTGCCAAGCCGCTTATGAGGAATTCCTCCATGGTGCGGGCATACATTTCGTCGATCATATTGCTTCGGGCATTGATATTGAGTTGCTCCAGCAGGCGGGCCGTCCGCAGATCGTCAGGCAGATCCAGATCGGATGCCGTGGGCGGCACATACTGATTTCTAAACACTCCCAACACATTTCTCACTATTCGGCGTATGAGATTGTTTTTCAAGGCTATGTTGCCCTGTTCGGAGATATATTGCTCTTCGCTTTTCCATACGCCGTCCACACATATTCTATCGTCCCATTGGCGTCCGTAGGTATATCGCTTGCAACGCTCACGCTCCTCGCGAAATTCCTTCATTGCAAGCCAATGAGACTTGGCAAGTTCAAGAAGATCAAGTCTTTTCATATTTTTAATTGTTACATAAAGTTGGCTTCATTGTTGATATACGACGTGCGGGCGGGCTTTCTGTGTTGCAAAGGAAGAATCCTCACTTCGTCCATCTCGTGGTAGGATATGTGCAATCCGATTGCCCGGGTCATAAGTATGTCGTCGTGGCATCCTGCCACTGCCGCAAAGCTTCCGTTGGGCAGCCTTTCATATTGCCTGAGTTCCTTGAGGGCTTCGGCATCGCGTTCCACATACTCCCCTTCGCGCACCGCCTTTATCAGCGTGGAGATCACCATCGGCTTCGTGGATACATTGGTATGAAAACCGTATCTTACGGCATGACCGCTCTCCACCTTGTCCGGCGCCGCCCTTCTTGCGTAAAGATTGGGATAATTCTCGCTCAGCAATACAAAGGGATACGGTGAACTGTCGGTGTCGGATATCCGTTCCGCCCGCGTCTCCATCGTGTTGCTCTCGATCACAAGCAGCGAATAGTCATAATAAGCGGCTATCACGGCCGCTTTCACCGCCACCAGATCAATGTCGGTATGGCCGCGCCACTGTGCCGCTACCGTCGGTGTCTTTCCTTCATCGTCCGGCAGACGATCAAAGACGGTAATCACCGTCCAGTCCGATTTGTCGGATCGTCCGCCGATATCCACCACCGTCAGGTAGCGGTTTGACACTCCCGCCGCGCCCGCAGGTATATCCTTAAGAGGAAAACTCCAGATCTTCAGGCAACCGGTGGTATCGGCCATAAACCGTATATCGCTTAGATCCGGAAAGCCCTTATAGTCTTCGGCACTGAGTTCGCCGATTGCCTCGGGATCCCGGCATCCGGGCCGCAACCGCTCCACCGCTTCCGAAGCAAACACCATATGCCCTGAATGCGCGAAAGCCTCGATATCATCCGATGGATATTCTGAAGCCATAGAGGCATTATCGGCATATTTCGCCCTCTCTGTCTCAAACCAGTGGAGGGCTTCGAGAGTGGCTCCTTTTTCCCAGAGATTCCACATATATTGCCCCGATCGTGTCCGCCCCGTTTCCACCGCCGATTTCCGAGTGCTCAGGAGCTTTTCGGCAAAGTTTATCTTTTCTCCTTCCGTGGCAAACGGTATGGTATATTGGTCTATGTCGAACCAACTGATGAAAAACGCATGAAACTGGCTCACTCCCTTTTTGGCATCCAGATATTCGCGATGGAAGTAATTGCCGACTCCATTGGCGGTCGATTCCATCACGATCATCGTATCGGGAAGATTCAGCACTCCTGAACAGGCCGCCCGCACCGTGTCTTCGGGCTTTTTGCCCATTGTGGCTTTCCATATTCCCACCTCCGAAAGATGCACGAGGTTATAGTCTCCTCCACGGCAGGAGTCGGGACGCTCCGCTGTGCCTATCTTTACCTTGCAGTTGCGCTGGGGCACTCTGAACGAACATCCCGATCTCCCTACTCCCACCATCTTTTTTTCGTTACCCCTGGGCACCGTGTCCGGCGGATACAGCAGTTGCAGGGGATAATGCTCTATCATTCTGTCGAACATATCCTTGATCTCATCCGTACCCGCGCCCTGATGGGCTATTATCAATGAATTGAGTCCCTCGCAAACCACCATCTGCAGCCATGCCATGTATAACTGGGTGCAGGTAGACCCTCCCCATTGGCGAGCCTTTAGCAGAACCAACCGTATAGGCCTGCCCATGGACCGCTCCGCTTCAAAGCATTCCACAAGTTTTCTCTGAGGTCGGTTCAGCACAAAGGGGGAGTCCGGACCCCCTCCCTTGCGTTTGATATACGCATAGGTGGCGGCCCAGTAAGGGAAGTCGTATCTTATTCTTTGGCGATCAAGAGCTGTGCGGTATTCTCCCGGATTCGGATAGTTGGCCGATGCTTTAAGGTATGATCCGCCGCGCACAAGCAGCTTCACCTCATCTGTATCCATCATTGCCTCCGGCAGATACAAGGCTCCTCCGGGAGCGTCTTTCACGTCTACCCTCACTCTGCGGCCGGGAGATCCCTTTCCTGAAATCGGATCAAATTCCGAATTGATTAGCCTCAGTCGAGTATCGTTCTCTTCAATGATATCATAAGCATTCACTATCCGCAGTCTTTTATTTTATCGGCAAGGTTTATTATTATTTTGTCATATAAGGAACCCGGCAGCCTGATTGAACAGTCCGGTTTCCACGATGGATACGGGATGTAGTCCGCCACGTCCGGGGTGGCGTCCGGACAGTCGCTGCCGATAAAAAGGAGCGCCGGTCCGTCGCCAACCTGACAAAATTGCAATAACGGATGTGCCGGACTCGCCATCCTCCGTAATTTTACCGGAATTATGAACGACGGATCCGTCATCACCGATGACGGTGCCCTTACCTCCCGCAAGACCCTGCTCCAATCGGGCATCTTTAATGCCGCCAAACGCAGGAAATCCGGAGGAAGGGGGATGTAGCCGCTTCTATCCGACAGCGGTATAGGTTCAAAAGGAAGCGGCTTATTGGTATCCACCAGATGAATCGGAGCCTGCTCAATAACTTCCGCCGCCACCCGCGGCAGCAGCTGAACCACAAGCTTATCCAAAGTCAACACCGCCGACGTTTCGTCGGCGGTGAGGGCTTGTTCCAGCCCCGGAGTCTCCCCAAGAATTATGCCGGCATCGTGGTGTATTCGCGACAAGGTATACAACATGGTCAGTATGAGCTAATCTTCAGTTTGATATTATTTGACTTCGCCACTTCCTCCACATCGCGTCGCGACATCACCTTCTCCCGAGCCACCCCGGTCATTCGCATGAGCTGCTGGCGCGCGGAGTTCAAGTCGGGTACGTCAATCACCCGATGGGCAACGCCGGATTCGCTATTCCCGCATACCACGGTATTCCGAGGTATTTCCTCTGATTCTTCGGTATGGATGATCTGTATTCGGCCGCGCTTGAAATACTGCGACCGTTCGATGATATTCTGAAGCACCGGGTCAGATGTGGCAAAACGGGCAGGCACCGATCCAAAGCCACTAAGCTTGCCTCCTGAAAAAGTCACGTTTATTGATTGTCTGCCGATAGTGAATATCACGGTCCAGTCAATCATGCCATAGGCTCCATATGTCTTGTTTGTCATAATAAATACAGCGTTGAATGTTTTTCGTTTTTAGACCCCGGGATTCATAATACAGAACCCCGGGATTTTGATAATCAAGTATCAGTCTTTATATACCTGCTTCCAGACAGCCGAGTCTCCTTCTCCGGAATACTGCCAGTATTGTCCGGCTCTCGCATTGGCATTGATGGCGGTGCAGTCGGTGAGCAAATAGTAGATGGTGGCGTCACTGCCCACTACACTTGGAGCTTCCTGCTTGTCCCACAGGAGAATCCTATCCACATCTTCACCTACCGGACCGTCGTTGCCGTTGATCCAGACATGACATGTGCCCTTCAGTGCGATCGCATCCCAGATAAGAATCCCGTTGCGGGTGGCCTCTTCCCCGGCCACTCTGTCGGTGAAACTGTGCTCGGCGCTATATACGTAGTGCACTATCCGGTCCTCCCCGATCAACGCACCCGAATTGCTCCATCCCAAGCGGTCGAGGGTCGGCTCGCGTTTGATCTCTATGTCGCCAAACACTGTATGGAAATTCGTCACCGCCCAGCCGAATTTGTTGGTGCGAGAAGTGATCTGAATCTCCGGATGATTGGAGAAGTCTATACATTGTATCTGCTCGAGAAGATCCTTGCCCGCAAGCAGGATCGCGGATTTTGGCACATCCTCCCCGGTGAAAAACATTTTAGCCATGGCTATCAGTTTCTCCATAGTCCATTTCCCGGTATGCTGCAGCTCTCTCTTGAACTGCCAACGCAATCCCTCGGTAGTGTATACATACTGCAATCCGGTCTTTTCCGTATTTACCCGGAATTTACCGGCTCGGCCTGCCCAAAGCGTGCGGTTGCCTCTCACCTTAAAGTTGGCTATGGCCTGCTCGGCAAGCACCGCTTTGCCAAAGGGGATACGCTTTCGCTGACTCTCGAAATAGTCCGACACTACTTGATTCATACCCCTCTTCTGGAGATATATTCTCGTAGGTTGCGGCACAATCAAATCAGGCTCTACCTCTTTTTGAGTCTCGTAAAGGGAGTTGGCAAGAATGGTGATCACGGTGCCTTTGGGGATGTCGGGAAGTCGGCAGCTGTCATCCGTCGGACTGTTTTTCGGTCCGTTTACCGCTCTTACGATAGGATTGTTCGACAGGGAATCTATCCCCTGCACAAACAGGAGGAGATCCTTACCCGGTGTCTTGGTCTTACCGTCCGGCGCATAACCGTCTATTCCGCGGGCAAGCACCGTGGTGTAGGGCCGGAGCAAGTTCTGGTCGGCAGGCTCAAGGAGAAGAGGGGCCTGCTGTCCGGATGTCTTGAGATCCGTGATGGTTTTCACCGATGAAGCGGGCTCATCGATCATATAATGGTCCACCTCCGGGCTGTCTACCTTCACTCGTTTCGCCTTGAGCATAATGTTCATCAGGGGTGTGTCGTCACTGTTGAAACTAAAGAGTTCTTCATCGATAGCCGTCTCAATGAAATTGCCGGCATCAAGTCCGCCGGTGGCGCCCGCTACATTGTTTACTGTCGCTGCGCTTTCAGGAATTAAAGATTCTGCCATTTTTATTAAATTAATTGATTAATATTAAGATATTCAATGCTTTCAGTCATTTTTATCGCGCGAAGGAGGCGAGGTCGAAGATTGTGGATGGGCGGCGCGCATCAGATGATGTGGCAGTGCCTCCCAATGCCGGCACTTCGTTTTTCGCTTTACCGCCAGACTCCAACTTTTCTTCTATAGCGGCATTTCGTCCGTTGATCTCTCCCTCGGAAAAAGCCTTTTCCATATGCTTGTCGTAGTTTATACCTTTGCTGATCAGCGAAATAAAATCCGCCGAGAGTATCCCCGAAGCGGCTTCTGCCGCCATGTCGAGAATCTTCACTATTATATTGTTGATAAATTCACGGGATGCTTTCAAACCCTCTCGCAGTCCTTCGGCCAACTTAAGTGAATTGGAAAGATTGCGGGCCAGGGGCGTAGACCCCTCTTCCGAAAGACATAGGTCACGCAAAACCGCTATGGATGCCGCGGATTCCTTTTCGGGGCGATTTTTCCAAACTTCCAGAAAAGAATCTTCGTTTTTTTCGATGGAATCGGACTTTTCTTCTTTTTCCTTTTCCTCATCGATCACGATTTCATCGGTATTTTCTCCCTTAGGCGTTTCTTCAGGTTCCCGCTTATCTCCTTCCTTATCCGCCTCATCGTTTTCTTCGGCGTTCTGTTTTTCTTCCGCCTCACTTTCGGACTCATACTTATTAGCATTGCTAATCTCCTCTCTCTCCTCTTTTGCCTTCTTGAAGAGTTTTACAAGAGTCGCAAGTCCTTTGTTTTCAACTTTCTCTTTCATAGTTTTTGCATTTTGTTTGATTTGACATTGCAAAATTAGATTCAAAATTGTCAACATTTATTATATCGCTTGACAAATATTATACTTATCTTTGCATCGCAAATAAAAACAAAAGCAAATTATGAAAAAGAAAGGTTCCACTTGTGAATTCAACGCTGAGCGCAATGCCGCTCTTAAGGCTGCCTATCGAAAGGCTTTGATGGACCGTCGATGCAAAAACCTGTCGGACGTGTTTCATCAGGTGGCTCGGATGGGAGCTCCCCGTTTCTATGTGAGCGAACAGAGAGCCCTCACCGTGGTAAAGCACATCAAACGCACCGGTGAGTTTCCGGTGATGAACGCTACGCGCCGATCCCTGTTCGGTGACATTTGGCGAAGATTCCAATGCATGAGCAGGGCGCACCCCGACATGTCGGACTATGATATCGTGTTTGAAATAGTCAACAGTCCGGCGCCTTCGTTTTATCTCACCCCGCGCAGCGTGCGCACTATTCTGTATGCAATAAGAAACTAGATTTTAATTGAAAAATGGAAAAAGAAAATTTAAGAGTTTCGGCGGATGCCGTTATTAAAGGAAATCTGAGAGTGGAAGGTTGGCTTGAGGCCCCCAACGTGAAGGGTTTTGTTCGTGGCTTTTATGCCGACGAACAACGATTGATGCAGTCAATACCGCGTCCGTTGGCAGGATGGGTGGCTCTGGTGGGTCCGGGCTTCCCCGCAAGCGTGTATGTTGCCGAGGAGGGAACTTGGGTCAAGTCCGGCGGACAAGCCCAACTCTCCTCTCCCTCCGTCATAGACTCATCCGGCAACGGCACCACAATTCCGGATTATCTCAGCCAGCTGCTTGAGCTGTCCTCCGGAGTAAGGCTCTCCGAACCGAAGAGCTGGATCTACGGGACATACTTGTCGTTGAACTATGAGGAAGTGACGAAGGCTGACGGCTTCCGGCGCAGCCACCCTATCGAGCTGAAGCCCGGCGAGTGTATTTTAGTGAAATGCGATTCTGCCGGAGTGGCTTATCCTATCGCTGTATTCAATGGGGAAAATTCCTCGGTTCAATACGATTTTCCTCCGATTAAATCGGACTTTTCGGCAGGAAACCGTGAGTATCGCTTCACCGCGGAAAAAGCCTGCGGTGTTGTCATAAGTTGCCATGGCGAGCCTGAGCGCATCATGATTTGGCGCAGACAGGATTCAAAAGTCCTTACAAGGCTTTATGCCGCCAACGGCACTGTAGTGAGTTGCTCAAGGAATAATTCCGGCGGCAGGCTCAGATACGACGGTTCTGTGGTAAGCATCCCCGGATACGGAGTGAGTGGTCTTACCGATATCAGTGGCATAAGCCGTGTGGATTACAATGGATTCATCAACGCTCCGGAGGGTGACACATCTGCTTTCGCCGTATTTATCGATTCGGACGGCAAAATGCTGCGCGCCCACTGTTGCGGCTCCCGCCCCGATGGCATCTCAAACGTGCAAATGCACGAAGAAGGAGAACTTCATCTTGAACTATCGGTGCCCCCGGGCGCCACCCGTGCCATATTCGGCTATACTTTCGCTGACAAAGAGGGAACGCCCAATCCCCTCTTTGAAGTGGTTCTTAACCGATGATGGATGAATTTACATCTGATTTTAACTTTCGTAAATACATCATTAGGTAATTTCGCAAGAAATTACCTAATTTTGCATTTGATGAAAAAAATACCTACATCAATAGACGGAGTAGTGATCCTCGAGCCGACCGTATTCGGTGATAACCGTGGCTATTTCTTTGAAAGCTTCAATATGCGGGAGTTTCGTAGGCTGGTAGGCGATATTGAGTTTGTGCAAGACAATGAAAGCCTTTCTTCCTACGGCGTGATCCGCGGCCTGCATTTTCAAAAAGGCGAACACTCTCAAGCCAAACTCGTTAGAGTGGTGAAAGGAAAAGTGCTTGACGTAGCCGTCGACATTCGCCCCGGTTCTCCCACGTTTGGAAAATACGTGGCAGTAGAGCTTTCGGCAGACAACCACCGCCAACTGTTTCTTCCCCGCGGCATGGCCCACGGCTTCGCCGTGCTTTCCCAAGAAGCGTTGTTTGAATATAAATGCGACAATTATTATTGTCCGGAAGCCGAAGGAGGAATCATGTGGAACGATCCGGAGATATCGATAGACTGGAGACTGACCGCAGATGCCATCCGGCTCTCCGAACGCGACACGAATCACCCCTTACTCGCCGAATATCGCTCTTTGCAGCAGGTCATTTCTTAGAGTCTATTATACCCCTTAGAAAAATGGAACCGCAGGGAATCAAAATACTCGGAGCCGGTGGTCACGCACTCGTAGTGGCTGAAATAATCCGCGCCATGGGGTTGAAGTGTGCCGGATTTTTAGGGCGCGGGGAATGCAGACGTGAGGTGCAGGGAGTCACACTGCCCGAGCTAGTGGATTCCCCTCTGTTTATCGCCATCGGCGATAATAGCCGCCGACGCCTTATTGCCGAAAATCTGCAGGCAATTTATCCGGTATTGATTTCACCGCGAGCCTATATCTCCCCTTCATCCTTGATCGGAGAAGGCTCGGTGATTATGCCCATGGCGGCCATAGAGACCGGTGCGCAAATCGGCAGGCATTGCATCGTAAATACTTCCGCGGTGGTGGATCACGAATGCAGGCTGGCGGATTATGTGCATATAAGTCCCGGAGCAGTGCTCTGCGGAAATGTCTTCGTGGGCCAAGGGGCCTGGATAGGTGCCGGAGCGGTAGTGCTTCCCGGCATCAGTATAGGTGCCGACGCTATAGTAGGAGCAGGCTCGACCGTGCTGCGCGACGTGCCCCCGTCCACCACAGCCGTCGGCGTATGGAAAGGCTGAGAGCCTGCCCGATGAAACTGATGAGGCCGACGGGGCCGATGAGGTAGGGCGCTGAAGCGCGGTTGATGGTTGATTGTTGATTGTTGAATGAAGGTTAGACTCGGAATCTATCAACGCCCAACTTTCAACTTCCGCGAAGCCGATCTCCCCGAACGATTATTAACCGGGGGATTGGTTCTCCTGATCAGTCGTATTGGTCCAAGGCCTCCGAAAGCGCGTTTTTCACCATCACCCTAAGTTCGGCCGGGGCAAGCACCTTCACAGCGCCTCCCAATGCCATCAGTTCATGCACAAGTTCATAGTTTATCTTCAGCCTATAGGTAAAGATTGAATAATCATCGGCCACAAGCTCCGTCTGAGTGGGATGCAACGGCAATGCGCGGAAATATTTGGCCTGCATGGGAGTGGCCTGCAATTTTACTTCCCTCACTTCATTCGGCGAAGAGGTGACTCCGATGATATTGCTGAAAATCTCCGATATGTCCAGATCCTTCGGACGCACGAATGCTTCTTCGGTGATAGAAAGAGACTTTACCCGGTCGAGGGCATACGTTCGCAATTCCTTTTTATCCTCCTTGAGCCCGATCATATACCATCGGTTTTTGTATCTCTTAAGTAAATACGGAGTGAAGAGTATATCTTCTTCAGGAAGCGTTCGTTTGAAGCCGCCATACGTAAATCTCACCTTCAGAGACCGTCGCAATGCATCAAGAGCATGCGGCAGATGCTCACGGGCCGACGGCACGTCTTCCACCTCTACCCAACTGGCCACCTGCTCATCCATGCTTAGGGCTTCGTTTACGGCATAAGAATCAAGAAGCCAATTGCTGAGAGACATGGCCGCACGCGACGTGTCCGGGTCTATATAATATCGTCCCTCTGCGTCACACAGAATATCAATGTGGAATATCTCCTCTATAGCCCTTCGGTAATGAAAAAAAGTACGTTCCGGCAGAGGATTGCCGTCGCCCACATCCGCTTTCAGCCAGAGCTCGGATATTTCCCTACGGCTTAGATGTCCGTGCCGCTTAAGGATGTCGACCATCCATACATAGCGTCTTACAAGGTCTTTGGTCATGTTGCAAAGATAACAAAATTTCCGCTGACCCCGAATTCAAGTACCGGTTCCTCTATGAAAATTGATTGGCTTGCAGTCATGCACTCCAATTATTTTCCGATCAAAAGGGGGAAATCGCGCGCCGACATTTACCGGCGGCAGAAGGGAATGATGAGATCAGGATCGAATCCTCTTCCGAACAGTCCGATTGCAGGATTTCCATCACTTCCTCGCTCACCGGAAGCTCCGATCGCAGCCTGAACCATCTGCGGGTAATATCTCTCGACAGAAAATTTATCACCGCCTCGGTGGCCAGTTCGGCAGCGGTATTGGACGAGTCTACCGCACGCAATGTCCGGATTTTTATGCGGTCAGAACCCATTCGCGCCACTACTGTCCGGCGATTGGAAAGCACAAGTCCGAGTCTGCCTATCGCCTGCGACTCCAACACTGATATTAGAGCGGCGTCATCCTTATCCACCACAAGTCGATGTATGGTCTCTGCCTTCTCCTCCGGCGGCCTGGCCGCTGCTATTCCTTCGGCCGCGTACGCCGAGAGCCATTCCATCCTTTCCCTCACTTCAAAAAGATTGATTATGATTTGCATATATAGAAACAAATAATTAATTTAGCACCGTTAAATGAAAAGACCCGAATTGGCCGTGTTTTATTTAGCAAAATTAAATATCCGCAAAGTTGAATACTCTATAATTCTTGATTCCAAACATGAACGTCCCTGAAAATACACCCGCCTCGGTCAAGGAGCGCCTTCTCGCATATCTTAAGAGCAAACGGATCACGCAGACTGAATTCGCTCATAATTTAGGGGTAACCTCAAGCTACATAGGCGCTATGAGGAAATCCATCTCGTATGAAAAACTCAATAAGATCGAAAGCCTTTATCCCGACCTGAACCGCGACTGGCTGCTCTTTGGCACCGGAAATATGCTTAACTCCGCATGTGATGGGGCCAATAGCGGATATGAAGTGCCTCTGCTGCCTGTGATGGCCTTTGCCGGCAGCCTGCAAATGTGGTCCGAAGGGGTACGTCCCGAGCAGTGCACAATGGTGAAAAGCCCGGTAAAGGATGCGGATTACGGCATCCCTATATGCGGCGACAGCATGGAACCCGACTTTAAGGACGGTTCCATTGTGATTGTGAAAAAGATAGACGAACGGGCATTCATTCCCTGGGGAAGTCCGATGGTCATCGACACCATCAACGGCGTGCTCCTCAAAGACATCTTTCCGGACAAGTCCGATGATGCCATGATCGAAGCCCATTCCCGCAATCCTCGCTATCCGGTCCTCAAAATTCCCAAGGAGTCAATTTTAGGATTATACAGAGTGTTGTGCAACTTCAAACTCTATCCTACCCTCTAAGAATACTTCTCATAAAAACCATGCAAGCCGCAGACAACAGATTATGTCGAGATAATATGGGCCGATATGGGCGCATCTGGATTTTTATCATCATAGCGATGATTGGCGTGTCGTGGACTGTTGCTTCTATCGGACAGCAGCTTATGGGCGATGATCTGGGATTCTGGGGGCTGCACGAAAGCAAAAAAAGCGACATTCTTCATTTCGCTCGCTTTTGCTGGGGCAACTGGATGAGCAACAATGGACGCTTAGGCGACATGCTCAATTATCCCGTGCTGTATCTGGCGCCGGACTGGCTGCGTGCCATAGCGTGCGGCTTCATGATGTCGCTTTTTTATCTGCTGCCACTGAAACTGATCTTCAACGGCAGAAATGGCGTCGCAGCAGCCGCATCCTTCTGCATACTATTGATTCTCACCACTTTCTGTTGGTGGGACAGCATTGTGCTCTTCGTATGTCAGGTAAACTATGTATGGGCGGCCGTGTTCGGTATGGCAACCGTTTGGGCGTGGCTAAGAAATAAAGGTCCCGCCTGGTTTTGGACCATCGTGGCTTTTCTTGCGGGCGGTATTCACGAGGCTATGGGAGCTCCGCTTTGTTGTGCCCTTTTGCTTCATCTATGGTTGAACCGCTCTTCCTACCGTAATAAAGGGCTTGGCGCCACCCGCAAATGGATCATTGTCGGAATTGCCGCAGGCACGCTGATCACCATTGTCTCTCCCGGGATTTGGCTTAGATTTATGAACCGTTCCGTACTCAATGAGCCCGACGATCCATCCTGGCTGATTCTGCTGAAAAGCGATTTCTACTCACTGGCTCTGCTCGTTTGGATGGCGGTCTATGCTATTGCAAATCCAAAGCGATTCCTTCAAAGGCTTCGTTCTGAGTGGGGTATATACGCCCTGATTTCCTTACTGTCTATGGCTGTCAGTGCGGTGAGCGGCATTGTAGGCAGATCCGGATGGTTTGCCCAGACGTTTGCATTCATCGCATGGGCTCAATTGCTTTCCAAGCCGTATCCTACCGACAAAATCTCCAAAATCCGAAAATATATCCGCGGGGTTGCAGCTGCACTGTGTGGCATGACAGTGATCTTTATTTCCGTGGGGTCAGCATGGTGGCAGTTTCGTCTATGGAACGAAACCCGGACCGTCTACAGAATCTATAGTGAAAACCCAGCATCCCCGGTGTATTTTGACATTACAAGGGAGACGGACCTACCCTTCTGGACACGCCGCAGCGTAAGGGGTGTTCCCGATGAAGACGACGTCTATTTGCTCACCGTGATAAGAGATGTGAAGGGAGACTCGGTGCATTCTCCAGTGATTCTTCCGGCATCGGTCCGCAATATCAGTTTTGGAAGAGTCTCATTACCTCTAAAAGTAAGGGACGGAGAAATTTACGAAAATACCACGGGCGTCACGACCAACACACCGATTCCGAACAGCAGTCCGGAAAAGATAGGCGTCCCCTTCGAAAAAGACGGTAAAAAACTTCTCTACATAGTGGAAAGGGATCGTGATCCGGGCGACAGATAAATCCGCCAAGGATTGCCAGCCTCCCGGTTCACCCTTCCTGCAGATATTACCTCCAAGGATAGCCGGCCCTCCCGGTCTGCCCTTCCGACAGAGATTCCTGCCTTTTATGCGAGCCGGGAGGCTCGCATTCCTTGATGTAGTGTAAATAAAAAAAGGTCTGCGAAAAGCAGACCTTTTTTATTTGAACCGGAACGGTTATCAGAGTTTGCACTTGGCTGCGATAAACTGACGGTTCATGCGGCCGATGTTGTAAAGCTTGATGTTTTTGGGGCATTCGGCGGAGCAGGCACCGGTATTGGTGCAGTTGCCGAATCCGAGTTCGTCCATCTTGTCGACCATGGCACGCACACGGCGGTCTTTCTCCACCTCACCCTGGGGAAGAAGGGCAAACTGGCTTACCTTGGCGCTCACAAACAGCATGGCGGAACCGTTTTTGCAGGCGGCCACGCAGGCACCGCAGCCGATGCAGGTAGCGGAGTCCATAGCCTCGTCGGCCTTCTCCTTAGAGATAGGAATCGCGTTGGCATCCTGAGCGCCGCCGCAGTTGAAGGATACATAACCGCCGGCCTGCTGGATCTTATCGAAGGCATTGCGGTCTACCATCAAGTCTTTGATCACGGGGAAAGCGGCCGAGCGCCAGGGCTCTACTGTGATAGTCTCGCCGTTGGCGAATCTACGCATATAGAGCTGGCAGGTGGTGGCTCCTGTGGCCGGACCATGCGGGTGTCCGTTGATGTAAAGGGAGCACATGCCGCATATACCTTCACGGCAGTCGTGGTCAAACACGATCGGCTCCTCACCCTTTTCCACAAGGCTCTCGTTGAGGATATCGAGAGTCTCCAGGAAAGAAGTGTCGGGGGTGGTCTCCACGTCGGGATAAGTCACGAATCCACCCTGAGCTTTCGGGCCGGCCTGACGCCATACCCGAAGATTGACTTTCATTATTCTATCGTCCATTGTTGAAATCTTTTTAAGACCTCGATGGCGTGGCCGATCGCTTGTTTTCATTAGCTCTCAGCCATGCTCAGAGAGGATATTATGACTTGTAGTTACGTGTCTGTACCTTGATTGCTTCGTAATGCAGGGGCTCCTTGATGAGGGTAGGAGTGGCATCATCGCTTCCGGCATAGTCCCAGCAGCCTACATAGAAGTAGTGTTCGTCGTCGCGCTTGGCTTCGCCTTCTTCAGTCTGATATTCCTCGCGGAAGTGGCCGCCGCAGCTTTCGTTACGGCTGAGCGCATCGTATGCCACGAGTTCGCCCATGGTGATGAAGTCGTTAAGACGGAATGCCTTGTCGAGTTCCACATTCATACCCTCGGCGCTGCCGGGCACAAACAGATCCGTATTGAAGACCTTGCGGATCTCTTTGAGTTTGGCAAGCGCTGTCTCCAGACCTTCCTTGGTGCGACCCATACCTACATACTCCCACATGATGTGGCCGAGTTCTTTGTGGATGGAGTCTACCGAACGATGGCCCTTGATGTCAAGCAGATGCTGCTGTGCCTCTACACACTTCTTCTCCGCGGCGTCAAATTCGGGCAGATCAGTGCGGAAATGGGGCACTGTGATCTGATCGCTCAGATAGTTCTGGATTGTATAGGGAAGCACGAAGTAGCCGTCGGCAAGACCCTGCATGAGTGCGGAGGCTCCCAGACGGTTGGCACCGTGGTCGGAGAAGTTACATTCACCGATTGCAAACAGGCCCTTGATAGAGGTCTGAAGTTCATAGTCCACCCAGATACCGCCCATAGTATAGTGGATGGCCGGGAAGATCATCATCGGGTTATAGTATTTCACGCCGTCTACCTCATTGGCAAGTTCGCCGGGATTCACGTCGGTGATCTCTTCATACATATCGAAGAGGTTGCCGTAGCGCTGGCGCACCTGGTCAATGCCAAGACGGTTGATTGCCTCGGAGAAATCGAGGAACACGGCCAGACCGGTGTTGTTCACGCCAAATCCCTTGTCGCAACGCTCCTTGGCGGCACGGCTGGCCACGTCGCGGGGCACGAGGTTGCCGAAGGCCGGGTAGCGGCGTTCCAGATAGTAGTCGCGGTCCTGTTCGGGGATATCGGAACCCTTGATTTCACCCTTCTGGAGCTTAACGGCATCCTCAATCTTCTTGGGCACCCAGATACGGCCGTCGTTACGCAGGGACTCAGACATAAGTGTCAGTTTGGACTGCTTGTCGCCATGCACCGGAATGCAGGTGGGGTGAATCTGCACATAAGCAGGATTGGCGAAATAAGCGCCCTTGCGGTAGCAGGCCATAGCTGCGGAGCAGTTGCAGGCCATTGCGTTGGTCGACAGGAAGTAGGCGTTGCCATAACCGCCGGTGGCAATGACCACGGCGTGGGCGGCAAAGCGCTCGAATTCACCGGTGACAAGATTCTTGGCGATGATGCCGCGTGCGCGTTCCACGCCGTCCTTGTCCTTGACAAGCACTACGTCGTGCATTTCATAACGGTTGAAGCTCTTCACCTTGCCCAGCTGGATCTGGCGGTTGAGCGAAGAATAAGCGCCGAGCAGAAGCTGCTGACCTGTCTGGCCCTTGGCGTAGAATGTACGGGATACCTGAGCGCCGCCGAAGGAACGGTTGGCAAGCAGACCGCCGTATTCACGGGCGAAAGGCACTCCCTGTGCCACACACTGGTCGATGATATTGTTGGATACCTCTGCAAGACGGTATACGTTGGCCTCGCGCGCACGGTAGTCGCCGCCTTTCACCGTGTCGTAGAAGAGGCGATATACGGAGTCACCGTCGTTCTGATAGTTCTTGGCTGCGTTGATACCGCCCTGCGCGGCGATGGAGTGGGCGCGACGGGGACTGTCGGATATACAGAAATTGAGCACGTTGAAGCCCATTTCGGCAAGGGTGGACGCAGCGGATGCGCCGGCAAGGCCGGTGCCCACTACGATTACGTCGAGTTTACGCTTGTTGGCAGGGTTCACCAGTTTCTGGTGTGCCTTGTAGTTGGTCCATTTCTCAGCGACAGGACCCTCCGGGATTTTAGAATCAGCCGGACTCATTACTTTAATTTCTTTGTTTTCCATATCGCTAAAATTTAATAGGGCATCTGAGGTTGTGCGGGATTCTCAGCGGGCTTCTCATCATATTTCTCGAGCATATCGAAGAAGCTGTTGGCGTGCTTGAGGATCTTAACCTGATTTCTCATTTCTGTGACTTGTTTCTGGATCTCGGGATCTCCCTTGACCTGTGCGGATATCTGGGGATCGTTGAGCTGCTCGAGCTGAGCCTCCATCTGCGGAAGGCTGGAACGAACGGCCATTACGAGCTGGCTATAGTCCACCATCTTTCCCTGAAGTTCGAATGCATTGGCAGGCATGCCGAGAACGCTGCCGCCCTCGCCTGCTTCCTTAGCCATTTCATCCACTACCATATCCTTGTACTGTGCACGCAGTGCATCGTCCTTAAGATAATAGTGATCGTGGGATTTTACGGTAAATACGATGGCTTCGGCCACAAACAGTGCGATTACGATCGACACCCACCAGCATGCGATGCATTTCAGACGGGGAATCCAGACAGTGCTGTCCCAACCCACGGACTGGAACATTGACCAGAAGCCATGGTTCATATGGAACCAAAGGGCCACAAAACCGATGATGTAGACAATCGGAGTCCAAACCTCGGAGAAGGCGGCCTGAATAAAGAGAGTACCGGCCACGGGAGGAATATCACCCTCACAACCGAGCACTTCCACCAGCTGCATCTTGGCCCAGAATTGAATCATATGGACCACGAGGAAAGCGAGAATCACGATGCCGAGAACAAACATGTTCTGGCTGGACCATTCCACATTCTTCGGCAATTTGCTGATGGCATAGCGCTGAGTGCCGCGGGCACGACGGTTTTGCACGGTCAGCATAATGGCGTAAATGATGTGGAGCACGATGAGCACAGCTAATCCTGCCGATGCCACCAAGGCATACCAGTTGGCTCCCAAAAACATACATACTTGGTTGTATGCCGTAGGCCAGCAGATAGCTACCGCGTTCATCAAACAGTGAAATGTTACAAATAGGACGAGACAGGCACCTGTGAGCGCCATGATAAACTTACGTCCTACAGAAGAGCTTGATAACCACATAGCAGTTCTTAGATTTAGGTATTGTTGTTAATTGTTGTTTATAGTCGGTCGAGGCTACGGACAGCGATAGCATCCGTCCATTATCCTGCAAAATTATGATAAAAACAGCGATTGCCCAAACTTTTCAGCAATTTATTTTATTTTATAGAGTTGATTAGGGTCTTTTTATAACGTCGATTAGAATCGTTCTCCGTTACATTCGAAGTGGCCGGAGCCAACAGGCTCCTCCGTCGGATTGCTGTTTAAATTATTCCAAACAATTAAATCTTAAGGTATTGACAACATCTCACAACATCTTCGAGCAATTTTTTTTGCATTTCAATCATTTTATTATTAACTTTGCGGTCAAATATGGTCTGGTAGCTCAGCTGGATAGAGCAACAGCCTTCTAAGCTGTGGGTCCTGGGTTCGAATCCCAGCCGGATCACAAGAGAGTCCTAACCGACTCTCTTTTTTTATGCGGCTATCGCAACATATCGCCCTATATTGCCACGTATTAAACTGATTTTAAGAAATTTAGTTTGCAAAGTCCATACTAAAACGTGTAGCTGTTGCGTTTGTATGTATTGGAACGTTAGAGATGTTTTTGGTACACTTTTGGTACCATCGGTACCATTTTCAAAAACGTGGTACCACATTTCTAAACCGAATGACAAACAAACTTTAACTTCTAAAATCTGAGGTATGTACGCAACACCTAAAGTAAAATTCGTTTTCGACCGCCGCAAGAGAGCGTCGAAGACCACCAACGGGGCGATAGAGATTGAAGTCTGCTTCGCCGGGCAACGTGTACGCATGTCAACCGGGATAGGCGTTCACGCAGGAGAATGGAGTGACGGCAAGGTCGTGAAGCGACTCGACGCTCAAATCCTGAGCCATATTATGTAAAGCTTTACATAAGATGGCCCACGAGTGCTACGACCTTGAAAGGTCGATGGGCAATCTCGCCGACTACTTCGATTACGGACGCTTTGGCCATGAGATTTTTATGTATGACTATCAGATGGGCGCGAACAACAACGTGTTCCGAATCCTCTGACCCCTGACTCTCTCTCCACTCCAAGGGTCTTGCCGAAAGGCAAGGCTCTTTCGTTATAATTCTAATGAATTTTCTTTCAGAAGAAAATCGTATATCGACATAGTCGTAATGCCATCCTCATTACGCCTAACCGGCGTATGTTGTCCGAGAATTATAACTTTCTTGAAAGAATCAACAACATTGCGTAATGATGCTTCCTCCTGAATTACCTTTTCCTCGGTTTCCATTCTGTATGCAGATTGAATATAGTAACGTTTGCTACCAAGATTGCATACAAAATCTATTTCATATTGTCTCCGCGACTGTTTGCCATCTTCGCCTCTTATAACTACCGGCACGACACCGACATCAACATTATATCCTCGTCTGCGAAGTTCATTGTATATAATGTTCTCCATCGTATGGCTGTCATCGTTCTGACGAAAATTTATCCTCGCATTTTTTAATCCACTGTCTGCAAAATAGTATTTATACGGAGTATCAATATATTTCTTACCTTTAACATCGTATCTGCTTGCTCTTTCTACAAGGAAAGAGTCACAGATATAATCAAGATATTTCTTTATGGTAACTTCGGATAAATCACACTGTTTCAATGAGTCAAAAGTATTTGCAAGTTTGTGAGGATTGGTGAGGCTACCGACGGTTGAGGATAGTATATTTAAGAGAGCTTCAAGTTCATCTTCATGCTTAATCGCATATCGTTCCTTTATATCCCTCAGATACGTTTCTTCATATATTCCCTTTAGGAACTCCGTTTTTTCTTCATCCGAATCCATAAACACGATTTGAGGTAAGCCACCATACATCATGTATTCTTGCAGTGTTGCCTCCATTGGGCGGTCAAGGGCAGAGTGGTACTCCGAAAAACTTAATGGGTAAATACGAACTTCATCCCCTCGACCACGGAATGTTGTGATGACATCCTTTGATAAGAATCGAGCATTACTTCCTGTTACATAGACGTCTGCGTTTTGCATCTGAAGATAGCTGTTTAACACATCTTCAAATTCCGGAACATTCTGAATCTCATCCACCATAATATAGTGCATTCCATCACCATGAATCCGAGAGTCGATGTATTCTAACAGTGCATCCGGGTCTCGAAGTGACTTATTGCGTCTATCTTCAAGATTTATTTGAATAATGTGTGCATCATCTACTCCTTGTTCTTTCAACCATTCAGTGAAAAGGGTAAAGAGTAGATAAGTCTTCCCACTACGTCTCACTCCGGTAACAATCTTTATTCTCCCGTTGTGTCGACGTTTTATAAGTCTGTTCAGATATATGTCTCGCCTAATGGATTTCATCAACTTTAGATTTATGTCACTTGTGACGGTTTTCCAAAGTACAAAGTAAACGACAATATTTGAATATACCAAATAAACATTGTCTTTTACCTCATTATAATATAGCGGTAGCTTTGCGGTGTAATTCACGCAAACGCTATGGCTAAAACCGCATATCACATTTCTCTCAAAGGCTACGTCGGAGGCTTTGACTTCGACAGCTGCACCGTTGACCGTGAACTCGCCAAGAACGAGGGCAAGACGGTCAACGTGCTTATCGACAGCCTCGGAGGTTCTTTGGCCATCGGCCACTGTATCTCCGCCGCTTTCAAGAATCACGGCAATGTCAATGTGCATTTCGTTGGCTTGAACGCCTCTGCCGCCACCATCGCTTCACTCGGTGCGGCCCACATCTCCATTGATGCCGGGG
>JAMPGE010000024.1 GCA_023664085.1 Muribaculum sp.
GTAATCGACTTAAATGGGCTGAGCCTGTTGCCCGGTCTGGTAGACCTTCATGTACATTTCCGCGAACCGGGCTACGAATATAAAGAAACAATCAAGGGAGGCTACGATGCCGCCCGGGCCGGAGGATTCACCACTGTCTGCACTATGCCCAACCTCAATCCGGCACCTGACTCCCCCGAGAATCTCGAAGTGCAACTCAAGGCCATACGCGAGTGTGGCACGGACGTAGAGATTCGTCCATACGCGTGCATCACCGTGCGGCGCAAGGGCTCAGAATGCGTAGACTTCGAATCTATCCTTGATTATGCCGAATCAAAGGGTGTGGTGATCGCCGGATTTTCTGATGACGGAAGCGGCATCCAGCAATCCGAGCCAATGCTTCAGGCCCTTAAAGAATCCAGTCGCCTCGGATTTACGATAGCCGCCCATTGCGAAGTAAACAGTCTGCTCAAAGGCGGGTATATCCACGATGGCGAATATGCCCGCACCCATGGCCACAAAGGAATCTGCTCAGAGAGTGAATGGGGCGAAGTAAAACGCGATATTGAACTGGCTGAGCACACTGGAGGAAACCTTCACATTTGCCACGTATCTACGAAAGAGAGTGTGGATTTGGTGAGAGAGGCTAAGAAAAGAGGGGTAAAAGTGACCTGCGAGACCGGTCCTCACTACCTTGCCTTCTGCGACACCGAGATTCTGGAAGACGGAAGATTCAAGATGAATCCACCGATCCGCAGCTCCGAAGACAGAGACGCGCTTATCGAAGGAGTGGCCGACGGCACCATCGATGCCATAGCCACCGATCACGCGCCTCATTCATCGGAAGAAAAATCCAAAGGATTGGCAGGCAGCGCTATGGGAGTGGTGGGGCTCGAGACCGCTTTTTCCGCCGTATATACCTACATGGTGAAGAGAGGACACATCAATATGCATCAATTGATCAAATCCATGTCGCTTAATCCACGCAGGATTCTGGGCATGACCGATAAATACGACGGACGCATAATGCCGGGCAACGTTGCTGATTTTACCATTGTGAATCTCGATGCCGCCTTTACTGTGGATCCCTCCGCATTCCAAGGCCAAGGACGTGCCACTCCTTTTGAGGGAGTGAGACTTTACGGGCAAGTGGTGGCCACAATCAAGGCCCCATATGACAAAGTCCACTCCGCCAAATAGACCGCATGGTAAAGACAACTGTAGATAGACCTACACCAAAACCTTAAAAACGCTTTAACTCAAGATGAGTAAATTCACTATAGCTGAGAATACACAAGTAGCCCGGCGCACTTGGAAAATGCGACTGAGGGGCGACACCACCGATCTGCATTCTCCGGGACAATTCGTAAACGTATCCGTGCCCGGAAAATATCTGCGACGCCCCATTTCCGTTGCCGACAGAATCTACGGTGCGGAAGGGGAGATCACACTTCTATACGATGTAGTGGGAGAGGGGACTTCCCTAATGTCCGAAATGAAAGAGGGGAGCGCGATAGATCTGCTTTCCAATTTAGGCAACGGCTTCAACGTAGGTGCAGAATGCCATCATCCCATATTGATGGGTGGAGGCATTGGAGTGGCTCCTCTGTTGTGGCTGGCAAAAGCTCTCACTGCCGTAGGCAAACATCCGTTGGCGGCTCTCGGTTTCAATACCAAGAGCGATATTATTCTGAAACCGGAATTTGACAGACTCGGCATAGAATGCCATGTTGCCACTGCCGATGGCTCGGAAGGGTTCCGGGGATTTGTAACGAATCTATACGATGACATTGTACAGCAAAGACAGGCACACGGCCTGTCTCTTCCCGATTATTTCTATGCATGCGGTCCAACCCCCATGCTCAAGGCCGTGTGCTCACAGATTGACTTGCCTGGAGAAGTAAGCATAGATGAACGCATGGGCTGTGGCTTCGGAGCCTGCATGTGCTGCACTATTAAGACTACGGAAGGACCGCGCAGAGCATGCAAAGACGGCCCCGTATTTAAAAAGGAGGTATTGATATGGGAATAAAATACAGTTTTAGGGAAAATCAACCCACCGACGTGAATCTTGGGCGCTTCGTGGAGTCATCCGAAGTGGATATCAGCGCACACCTTGGAGAAATCCGTCTTGATAATCCTGTGATACCGGCCAGCGGATGCTTCGGTTTCGGATATGAGATGAACGAATTTTACGACATCAACATACTTGGATCGATCTCCCTTAAGGGCACCACTCTGCATCCGCGCTACGGCAATGAATTGCCACGGGTGGCCGAATGCTCCATGGGAATGCTTAACTCCGTGGGATTGCAGAATCCGGGAGTGGAAAAGGTGATCAGCGAGGAGCTGCCCAAGGCAAGAGCCGTATACCGTAAACCGATGATTGCCAATGTGAGCGGATTCAGTGTGGATGAATATGTGCAGACGGCGCAAAGGCTATCGGTACAGCCCGGCATCGGAATCATCGAATTGAACATCAGCTGCCCGAACGTACACGGCGGGGGCATGAGTTTCGGCACTGATGCCCGGCAGGCCGCTGAAGTTACGGCAGCTGTGAAATCCGCCATAGGCACCACTCCACTGTATGTAAAACTCACCCCTAACGTCACCGATATCGTAGCCATTGCCAAATCAGTGGAGGAAGCCGGTGCAGATGGATTGTGTCTGATCAATACCCTTCTGGGAATGCGCATCGACCTGAAGACCAGAAAACCGATTCTTGCCAACGTGATGGGAGGATTCTCGGGTCCGGCAGTGTTTCCGGTAGCTCTGCGGATGGTGTATCAGGTAAGCCATGCCTGCAGGATTCCTGTGATCGGTTGCGGAGGTGTCGGCAAAGCCGAAGACGTGATCGAAATGATGATGGCCGGAGCCAGCGCGGTGGAAGTGGGCGCTGCAAATCTTGTGAACCCCTACGCCTGCAGGGATATAATTGAAACGCTGCCCGCCGTAATGAAAAAATATGGACTAAACAACTTGCAAAACATATGAAACGAGAAGTAATTATCGCCTGCGACTTCGGTTCGGCACAAGAAGCATTGGCTTTTCTTGACCGCTTTGGAGAAGAGCGTCCGTTTGTAAAAATCGGAATGGAACTGTATTATGCCGCCGGCAATGAAATAGTAAGGGAGTTGAAACGGCGCGGACACAAGATATTTCTGGATCTTAAACTGCACGACATTCCCAATACGGTGAAGAAAGCCATGAAGGTGCTCTCTGCCCTCGATATAGATATGACCAACGTACACGCTTCGGGAGGCAAAGAAATGATGGCGGCCGCCATAGAGGGATTAACACGCACCGACGGATCCAGACCGATGCTCATCGCCGTGACCCAACTCACCTCTACGAGTGAACAGATACTTCACGATGATCTGCTGATATCAAGCGATATGAACACTACCATCGCTCACTATGCCCGCAATGCGAAGGAAGCGGGACTTGACGGAGTGGTATGTTCGCCCCTTGAGGCATCCCTGGTGAAGGAAGCCTGCGGTGCGGAATTCAAAGCCATCACTCCCGGCATACGGTTTGCCGACAGCGGCAAAGATGACCAGAAACGCATCACTACTCCCTCACGGGCCCGCGAAATAGGTTCGGACTTCATAGTAGTGGGACGCCCCATCACAGCAGCCGAAGATCCTCTGGCAGCATATAGAAGATGCGTAGAGGAATTCTGCGATTGAAATAACTGAAATTTATCATTAAAGGATATGACAACACCGAAAGAGATAGCTGAAGCGTTACTCAGCATACAAGCCATTTACCTACGCCCCGAGCAGCCCTTTACATGGGCCAGCGGCATCAAGAGCCCGATATATTGCGACAACCGATTGATCCTCACATCCCCCGAGGTTCGCAACATAGTAGAGCATGCTATAGCCGACTCAGTGAAGAAATTTTATCCCGAGGCAGAAGTGCTTATGGGTACCAGCACGGCCGGAATAGCCCATGCTGCCATAGCCGCGCATATTCTCGGCATGCCAATGGGATACGTAAGAGGCAGCGCCAAAGACCACGGACGCAACAACCGCATCGAAGGGCGTCTGGAGAAAGGCCAGAAAGTGGTGGTGATCGAAGACTTGATTTCCACAGGCGGCAGTTGCATAGATGTGGTGGAAGCCCTGCGCGAGGCCGGTGCCGACGTGCTCGGTGTGGTCAGCATTTTCACCTATGGCATGGCACGCGGACTGCAGCGTCTTAAAGAAGCCGGGGTGGAAAACCATTCTCTCTCCAATTTCGACGCTCTGCTCGACGTGGCCACCGCACAGGGCACAATCAAAGAAGAAGACCGCAACCGGCTTCTGAAATTTATGGAAAATCCCTCCGATGAATCCTGGATGAAATGAGACACTTGATAGAACCTTACGACCTATCCAAAGAAGAGATAGAAGAGATAATAGACCTCGCGATGGATATTATCGACCATCGTGATCAATATAGCGAGGCCTGCCGGGGCAAAAAACTTGCCACACTGTTTTACGAACCGAGCACCCGTACCCGTTTGAGCTTCACGGCAGCCATGATGGAGCTCGGAGGCAACGTGTTGGGATTTAACGATGCCAACAGCTCATCGGTAAGCAAGGGAGAGACCGTGGCCGACACCTCCAAGGTAATAAGCTGCTTTGCCGACATCATAGCAATGCGGCATTATCAGGAAGGAGCCGCTTTGGTAGCTTCGATGAATGCCCGCGTGCCGGTGATCAACGCCGGCGACGGCAGCCACGCCCATCCTACTCAGACCCTCACTGACTTGCTTACCATACGGCGGGAAGTGGGAAGATTCGACAATATCACTATCGGATTCTGCGGCGACCTGCTCTTCGGACGCACTGTGCACTCACTGATAAAAGCTCTTTCAAGATACACTGGAGTGAAGGTAGTGTTGATAGCCCCGGAGCGTCTGCGCCTGCCGGCTTATATGAAAGAAGAGGTATGTGAGCTCAACGGCGTGGAATACAAGGAAGTGGAATCACTGGAAGAAGTGATAGACGAACTCGACATACTCTATATGACTCGCGTGCAGAAAGAGCGTTTCCTTGACGAGAGCGAATTCGACCGTCTCAAAGACTCCTTTATCCTTGATGCCGAGAAGATGAAGCTTGCCAAGCCGCATATGGTGGTGCTCCATCCGCTCCCCCGCGTGAATGAAATCACGGTAGACGTGGACTCCGACCCGCGTGCAGCCTATTTCCGCCAGGTAGAAAACGGTAAATTTGTAAGAATGGCATTGATACTAAGCCTGCTTCGCAAAGCAGAAAGCGGCGACGACACTCAGCTCAGGTCATTGGAAGGAGCTGAGGAGAAAGACTGCAAATGCACCAACCGCCGCTGTATCACTCAATTCGAGAGTGTACGCCCCTTATTCCGACGTTGCAAAGACGGCAGCGGGCAATATCGATGCGTCTACTGCGAATCAGTGGCAAAATAAGCCCTTGAAGTTGTTTAAACTTATTTACAAAAGTTAAAATCGGTTGTAAACAACTTCTATTTTAACATTTGATATTTTGCAAAGTCGGCAAAAATTTGTAATTTTGCACCCGGATAATGATAACCGACAGGAAACCAAACCATGAGGCAACCCCGAAACATATCCTTCGCAATTGAGCCATCACAGAATCCACCGATCAAGGGCCACCAACGGAAGTTGCCCTTCACGACTAAGGAAAGGGTCTGTATGTGGGCTTATAATTTTACGGATATGTCGCGTCATGTCTTTTCAGGATGTGTGCGCATTCGAAAGGGGATAGCCCATTCCGGGAAATTAAGAGTGTGAATAATACAGGCCGCCAAGCGTCATGACGCTTGGCGGCTGAAATTTTAATTATGAAATGATTCAAACTTCTTACAAAAGCCAATATAACTTTTGAAAAATGTTTAAATCACTTCTATCGGAAATCCGAAGCCATCGGTGACAATCCAACTGAAAAAGAAATTAAACAACAACCCGATAAAAAAGAAGAAGGATATGAAGATTGGTGTAGTAATGGGCTCCACAAGCGATTGGGACGTAATGTCCGGGGCCATCAGCATGCTCGACGAACTCGGCATTGAGTATGAAAAGAAAGTATTCTCGGCCCACCGTACTCCGGTGCAGCTTGAGCAGTGGGCTACCACGGCCCGAGACCGCGGTTTTGTAGCCATTATCGCCGGGGCCGGCGGTGCGGCACATCTGCCCGGTGTAGTGGCTGCCCACACCACCATCCCGGTGATTGGCGTGCCCGTGCTTTCCAAACAACTTATGGGCCTCGACTCTCTTCTATCAATCGTGCAGATGCCGAGCGGAATCCCCGTAGCCACCGTAGGCATCAACGGCGCTAAGAACGCCGCTCTGCTCGCAGCTGAAATTATCGCGTTGAATGATCCAGTGATCAAAAAACGTATAGACGATTTTCGAGAGCGCCAAATGGAAAAGGTGCTGGAAGCCGAAATCTGAGTCTCCGATTGTTGCCACCTGTCTGTGCCGACAGCTTCTGTGAAATAGACTGTCAACGCTACGACATCTATCGGAGCAATATTATGAAGTGATTTTTTAACCTTAAAAGATCCTGATGAGCTTCGGAATTACTTCAATTTCGAAAATCATTATAAACCTATATAAATGAACAAATTTCGTCTTTTTGTAGAAAAGAAATTACCCTACAGGGTGGAGGCTGACAGTCTGAAAAGAGAATTAAACTCCAACCTGCAACTCAATATAGAATCGTTGCGTCTCATATGCGTCTACGACGTGTTTGGGGCTGACGATACACTGAAAGAGGAGTGCCGATATAGAGTGTTTGGCGAAAAGGTCACCGATGACGTCACCGACTCTCTTGAACTCAACGGCCCATATCTGGCCATGGAGTACCTGCCGGGACAGTTTGACCAACGAGCCAGTTCGGCCGAGGAATGCGTAAGGCTGGTGGATCCCCACGCGCAGGTGAGCATTCGCAGTGGCAGGATTCTACTATTTGACAAATCAGTGAATGCCGAAGACATGGCCCGCATTGAGCACTATTGCATCAATGCCGTGGAATCCCGCAAAAAGGATCTTGGCAGACTTGAACTTCCGCAGAGAGCCGAGGCCCGCAGCGTAGAGACACTTCATGGTTTCCGCAAAATCACATCTTCGGACGCTCCCGAATTCTGCAGGCAGAAGGGTCTTGCCATGAACGGTGCTGATCTTATGGAGATTGTGGCCTATTTCAATAATGAAGGGCGTGATCCCAATGAGACGGAACTGCGGATTCTCGACACTTATTGGAGCGACCACTGCCGCCACACCACATTCACCACTCTTCTCACCGACATAAAAATATCCGATGACGAAAATCCGGCTCTCGCCGGCGAAATCCGCAGAAGTCTTGAAGAATGGAAAAGACTTCGAAGCGATCTCGGAAGGGAAGAGAAGCCATTGTGTCTGATGGATCTGGCCACTATCGCGGCCAGGGCTCTGCGCAAAAGCGGACACCTTGACGATCTTGAGCAAAGCGAAGAAAACAACGCATGCTCAATCTACGTGGACGCCGATGTAGACGGCACCACCGAACGCTGGTTGCTCCAGTTCAAGAACGAGACCCACAACCATCCTACTGAAATCGAACCGTTTGGAGGTGCGTCCACTTGCCTTGGGGGAGCCATCCGCGACCCGTTGAGCGGACGAAGCTACGTATTTCAGGCGATGCGCGTCACCGGTGCCGGCAACATCTGGCAGGACGTGGCCGACACAATGCCCGGCAAACTGCCTCAGCGTGTGATCTCCACAAGAGCGGCCGCCGGCTATTCTTCCTATGGCAACCAGATAGGACTTGCCACAACCAATGTAAGGGAAATATATCATCCCGGCTACGTGGCCAAGCGTCTTGAAGTAGGAGCCGTGGCCGGTGCCGTAAGAGCCGCTGATGTACGCAGGGAAAGCCCAGCAAAAGGAGATGTGATCCTTATGCTTGGCGGTCGTACAGGCCGCGACGGCATCGGAGGAGCCACCGGTTCCAGCAAGGAGCACAACACCTCCTCGCTTGAAGAATGCGGCAGCGAAGTGCAGAAAGGCAACGCTCCCGAAGAAAGAAAGCTTCAGCACTTGTTCCGACGTCCGGAAGTGACGCGCCTTATAAAAAAATCCAACGATTTCGGAGCCGGAGGCGTGAGCGTGGCCATCGGTGAACTTGCCGATAGCCTCGACATTTATCTTGACCGTGTGCCTACAAAATACAGCGGCCTAAACGCCACGGAGATTGCCATCAGCGAATCTCAGGAGCGAATGGCGGTAGTAGTGGAGGCCAATGATGAAGAGGAATTCAAAAAATATTGCGGAGAGGAGAATCTCGAAGTGATCCATGTGGCCGACGTCACCGATACCGGCCGCATGCGTCTGTATTATAACGGTGAAACAGTAGTGGATCTTAAGCGTGAGTTTATCGACAGTGCCGGAGCCGCCCACTATGCGGAAGCATCCATTGCCGTACCCGCAACCCGTGAAATCCTCTTCCGACACATTCCGGGTAAAGACTTACGGGAAAGAATTCTCAATAATCTGGCCGATCCCAATGTCACGTCGCAGAAAGGATTGATCGAAATGTTCGACTCCAGCATCGGTGCCACTACCGTACTTATGCCCTTTGGAGGCAACAGGCAGGCTACCGAGACTCAAGTATCGGTGCAGGCACTTCCTACCGGAGGCCATACCACCACGGGCAGCATGATGAGCTGGGGATTCAATCCTTTTGTGAGCAGCCGCAGTCCGTATCACGGTGCTGAATATGCTGTGGTTGAGGCCATCGCCAAGGCAGTGGCTGCCGGTGCCGACTATCGCCGTATCCGCTTTTCCTTCCAGGAATATTTCGAAAAGATGGGATCCCCGCAAAGCTGGGGCAAGCCATTGTCTGCTCTCCTTGGAGCTCTCGATATGCAGATGCGCTTCGGTCTCGGGGCCATCGGCGGTAAAGACTCCATGAGCGGCACGTTTGGCGATATCAACGTGCCTCCCACTCTTATAGCTTTCGCATGCGTACCCGTCGATACTCGGATCGTAATCTCCCCTGAATTCAAGGAGGCCGGACATCGCGTCTATCTGCTGCGGCATAAACCCACGGCCCTCAACCTTCCGGACGTGGAAGCTCTCAAGGAAGCATATACCCGTTATCACCAAGCCATGAAAAGCGGCATGATATGCGCGGCATACGCCCCCGGATTCGGCGGTGTGGCAGAAGCTCTGGGCAAAATGTCGTTCGGCAATGAAATCGGGTGCAACGTAACACTGGACGAAGACTCTCTGTTTGATTACACCTACGGCAGCATTGTCTTTGAAAGCACAGCCGCTCCCGAAGAATTGAATATCCCGGGTATTGAACTTATTGGCACCACAATTGAGCATAAAGTGATCATCAACGGGGAAGAATTCCCGATTGAAGAATTGTTTGAAGCCAATGCCGCCAAATACCGCGAAGTTTATGCCGACCATACCGAAGTGAAAGGTAATGTAAGCAATGCCGACAGCGGTCCGAAGACAGGCTTCCGTGCCAGAGCCCCGAAAAAAGTGGAATCGCCGTTGGCGTTTTTCCCGGTCTTTCCCGGCACCAATTGCGACTACGATATGATGAAGGCCTTCCGTCGCGAAGGAGCCCGCACAGAGTCGTTCGTATTCCGCAACCTTACGGCAGCCGACATCGAAGCCTCATCCAAAGCAATGGCAGAAGGAATAGACCGTTGCGATATACTGGCATTCAGCGGCGGCTTCTCCTCGGGCGACGAACCGGACGGAAGCGGCAAATTCATAGCCAGTGTGATCCAGAACAAACTGGTGAAGGATGCCATCGAAAGATTACTGGCACGCAAAGGCTTGATCCTTGGCATATGCAACGGTTTTCAGGCCCTTGTGAAGTCAGGTCTGCTCCCAGGCGGAAAAGTGGGCGACATAAGCGAGTCTTCTCCCACACTCTTCCGCAACGATATAAACCGACATATATCTCAAATGGTATCGACACGCGTGGCCACTACCGCATCACCGTGGCTTTCCGGATTTACCACCGGAGAAATTCACCGCGTGGCGGCCAGCCATGGCGAGGGTCGGTTCAGTTGCAGCGAAGAAGAAGCGCTTCGGCTCGCACGCAACGGACAGATTGCATTCCAGTATGTGGATCCCGATGGCAACGCCACCCTCACCTCTCCCCACAACCCCAACGGTTCGGTAATGGCAATCGAAGGTATTATTAGCCCGGACGGCCTGATACTCGGCAAAATGGCCCACTCCGAACGTTGGGACACCGGACTTATGAAGAACATTCCCGGCAACAAAGACCAGAACATATTCCGCAACGCTGTGAAATATTTCACAGACTGAAAATACAATACTCCGGCTTCACGCACATTGCCCGAGGCCGGTGCTCAATAAATTTTAACAAAACATAGCAAAACTTAAAATCTGCACGCCGCAGATTGCAAAACAATACTACGATGGAAAAGAAAGAGATGCTTTATGAAGGCAAAGCCAAACAAGTGTATGCAACCGATGAGGCCGACAAAGTGATAATCCATTATAAGGACGACGCCACCGCCTTCAATAATCTTAAGCACGCCATTGTTGACAAGAAAGGTCAACTCAACAATCAGATCACTACAATGATCTTCAACCGACTCAAGGATGCCGGAGTGCCTACCCACTATCTGAAGACACTCAACGATCGCGACCAGCTATGTCTGAAAGTAAAAATCTTCCCTCTGGAAGTGATCGTGCGCAACGTGATAGCCGGCTCCATGGCCAAGCGTCTCGGAATCGAAGAAGGTACCCCCGCTCCCAACACTATTTTTGAAATCTGCTACAAAGACGATGCGCTGGGAGATCCTCTGATCAACGACCATCACGCAGTGGCTCTTGGTGCGGCCACCTACGATGAACTCAAAGAAATTTATTCCCTCACCTCCAAAATCAACGAAGAGCTCAAGAAGATGTTTCTTTCAGTAGGCATAAAGCTCATCGACTTCAAGATAGAATTCGGCAAGACATCCGACGGCAGAATTGTTCTCGCCGACGAGATCAGCCCCGACACATGCCGCCTCTGGGACGCCGAGACCAACAAAAAACTCGACAAGGACCGCTTCCGTCGCGACATGGGCGACGTGATCGAAGCCTATGAGGAAATTGACAGTCGTCTGAACAAGCTGCTTGAAAAATAAACCATATGGCAAAAAGTTATGAAGAATCCGGTGTAAATCTGGAGGCCGGATATGAAGTGGTGAGACGCATCAGGCAGCATGTGGCGTCTACACAACGCACCGGCATGATGGGTGGTATCGGCAGCTTCGGCGGCATGTTTGACCTCGATAGCCTCGGCTACAGGCATCCGGTGCTCGTGAGCGGTACCGACGGCGTGGGTACAAAACTAAAACTTGCCTTCGCCACCGGCGAAAACACCACCGTTGGAATCGATGCCGTGGCAATGTGCGTAAACGATGTGCTCGCACAAGGAGCCGAACCGTTGCTCTTTCTGGATTATGTGGCCGTAGGCAAAAACGATCCCGCCGTGGTGGAAGCCATCGTAAGCGGTGTGGCGGAAGGTTGCCGTCAGGCCGGTTGTGCCCTCGTTGGTGGCGAGACGGCCGAAATGCCAGGAATGTATACCGATGGTGAGTATGACATCGCCGGCTTTACAGTGGGCGTGGTGGAAAAAGATGCCCTTATCGACGGCAGCAAAGTCTCCTTCGGAGATACCTTGATAGGCATTGCCTCCACCGGAGTTCACAGCAACGGATTCTCTCTGGTCAGAAAGATTGTGGCCGACAACAATCTTGACTACAACAAAAAATATGACTTCTCTGAAGGAGAGACACTCGGCAAATGGCTGCTGCGTCCCACCCGGATATATGTAAGACCCATACTGAAACTTCTCAAAGAAGTTGACGTGCACGGACTGGCACACATCACAGGCGGCGGATTCGATGAAAACATACCCCGCATACTCAAGGAGGGCCAGATGGCAGTCATCAAACTCGGCACCTGGGAGATTCTCCCCGTGTTTAAAACCCTTCAGCGTCTTGGCGGCATACCGGAGCGGGAAATGTTTAATATCTTCAACATGGGTATCGGCATGGTGGTTGCCATCAATCCCGATGATGCATCCAAGGCTATCGCCGTGTTGGAAGAATGCGGTCTGAAGGCATCGGTGATCGGCACCGTGGCCGAAGGCAAAGGAGTGCAGTTGATATGAATATAGCGGTATTTGCAAGCGGCAACGGAGGTAATTTTCAAGCCATCGCAGAAGCCTGCCGGGACGGAATCATCGACGGTGATGTAAAGCTATGCGTCTGCGATAAGCCCGGTGCCCGTGTGGGCGAAAGAGCGGCCCGCCTCGGTGTGGAACTTTTGGAATTCTACCCTAAGGACTATGCCTCCAAAAAGGACTACGAACGCATGCTCGCCGATGAGATGGACCGCCGCCGGATTGATCTGGTATGTCTGGCCGGATATATGCGCATTGTAGGCGAAGAATTGCTGCAGCGCTTCGGCGGACGCATCATTAATATCCACCCCGCGTTGCTGCCCGCCTTCAAAGGAGCCCATGCCATTCAGGATTCTTTCGACTATGGCGTGAAAATATATGGAGTGACGGTACACTATGTAGACGCCACTCTCGACGGCGGCAGGATCCTTGATCAGGAGGCCTTCCGTTATGATGGAGACGACATCGACGAACTTGAGAGAAGGATCCATAGCGTGGAACACATGCTGTTTGCCAGAGCAATCAACAAATGGGTCCGAAACGCGGGCATTGCCGACACAAATCAAAATTAATCCGGGGCGACAGATAAAGTATCAAGCCCTTGAAAATAATTACAATGAGAGCATTAATCAGCGTAAGCGACAAAACAGGAATAATAGACTTCGCCAAAAGTCTGAAAACAATTGGCTGGGAAATCATAGCTACCGGAGGCACAATGACCAAGCTTCGTGAAGCCGGAGTGGAGGTGACCAACATATCGGACGTCACCGGTTTTCCCGAGATTTGCGATGGCAGAGTGAAGACCCTTCATCCCAAGGTGCATGGAGCCCTGCTTGGACGCCGTGATCTCGACGACCATCTGCGCCAGATGAAAGAAAACGGCATCGAAGCCATTGATATGGTGTGTGTGAACCTCTATCCGTTTGAGGCCACGATAGCCAAAGAAGGCGTAAGCCTGCAGGATGCCGTGGAAAATATCGATATAGGCGGCCCCTCGATGCTTCGCAGCGCCGCTAAAAACTTTGCCTCGGTGACGGTGGTGTGTGACCCCTCGGACTATGCCACGGTTCTCGCCGAACTGGAAACCAACGGCCACACAGAATACGAGACCCGTTTCAAACTGAGCGCCAAAGCCTTCACACACACCGCACTCTACGATTCTCATATAGCGGAATATATGCGACGCAACGCCGGATTGTCCGAAAAGCTGTTTCTTTGCTTCGACAAGGCTCAAGACTTAAGGTATGGTGAGAATCCTCACCAGAAGGCAAGCTTCTATCGGCAGACAGAACCCGTGGGTTATTCTCTGGGATTCGCCCGTCAGCTCAACGGAAAGGAACTTTCCTACAACAATATTCAGGACGCCAACGCAGCTTTAAGCATCGTGCGCGAGTTTGAGGAACCGTTCTGCGTGGGTCTGAAGCACATGAATCCGTGCGGAGCAGCTGTGGGAAAAGATATAGAAGAGGCTTGGGACAAGGCATACGAAGCCGACAAGGTAAGCATCTTCGGAGGGATAGTGGCCTTCAACCGTCCGCTCACCGCCGAAGTAGCCGCCAAACTCAAACCGATCTTCCTTGAAATCATCATCGCTCCCGAAATCACACAGGAAGCTCTGGATATTCTTGGCAAAAAGAAAAATCTGCGTCTGCTCGAAGTAAAGATGGACAGAGCCTCCGAAAACGGAAAGCGTCCGCGCCAGTACGTAGGCGTAAACGGTGGAATGCTTGTGCAGGAGCAAGACCGTGAATGTGTGGAAGTCACCGACGAAATGGTTGTCACGGAAGCGCATCCCTCGCCTGAACAGCTTCGCGACATGAACTTCGGTTGGAAAATCGTGAAACACGTTAAGAGCAATGCCATAGTAGTGGTGAAAGACGGTATGACTCTGGGTGTGGGCGCCGGCCAGATGAATCGTGTAGGTTCTGCCCGCATCGCACTTGAAGAGGCCAAGGCAGCAGGCTACGATTCGGGGCTCGTACTCGCCTCCGACGGTTTCTTCCCCTTCGACGATACCGTTGAACTCGCTTCCGGCTATGGAGTGAGCGCCATAGTGCAGCCCGGCGGATCCGTAAAAGACGAGGATTCCATCCGCAAAGCCAACGAAAAAGGTATAAGCATGGCATTCACCGGCATGCGTCATTTCAAACATTAATCTTTATGCAAGCTGACAAGAAAGTACTCGTGATAGGTTCCGGGGGACGCTGTCATGCCATAGTCGATGCTCTCGCCGCTTCTCAGAGAGTGGAGAAAGTATACTGTGCGCCTGGCAACGCGGGCATCGGGCGCCAGGCCGAGTGCGTGGACATAGCCGTAGACGACGTGGAAGCTCTGGCCAATTTTGCACAGGCCAATAAGATCGATCTCACTGTGGTAGGCCCCGAGGCGTCGCTGGCCGCAGGAGTGGTCGATGAGTTTGAGCGTAGAGGTCTGAAGGCATTCGGACCTACCCGCTCGGCGGCACGCATAGAGAGCTCGAAGGAATTCGCTAAAAAAATCATGTTTGGGCATAATATTCCCACAGGCGGTTATCACGTGTTTACAGACTTCGAGAAAGCCGTGGAATATTCACGCACCCTGACCCCTCCGATTGTGGTGAAATACGACGGCTTGGCGGCCGGAAAGGGAGTAGTGGTGGCCCAAAGTCATGATGAAGCCGAAAATGCCATGAAGCATATGCTTGTGGACAAAGAGTTTGGCAGCGACAAGGTGATCATTGAAGAATTTCTCGACGGTCCGGAATTTTCATTGATGTGTCTGGTCAACGGTGAGAAAGTATACCCGCTGGCTGAGGCACGCGACCATAAGAGGGCGTATGAAGGGGATGCAGGCCCCAACACAGGCGGTATGGGCGCATACTCTCCGGTGGCCTTCATCACGGATGAAGTGCACCGCGAGGCTATGGAAAAAATTATGATACCGGCTGCAAAAGCAATGGTTGCCGAAGGTGTGCCGTTCAGAGGTGTGCTCTACGGCGGACTGGTGCTGACAAAGGACGGTCCGAAAGTAATAGAGTTCAACGCACGTTTCGGTGACCCTGAGACGGAAGTGGTGCTACCACGCCTTAAAAGTGATTTCTATGATTTTCTGGAAGCGGTAATGGATGGTCGCGATTTTGAAAGCGAATGGACCGATCAGAGTGCCCTTGGCATCGTGATTGCATCTGAAGGATATCCCGGCAAGTATGCCAAAGGGGTGGAATTGAACCTTCCAGAGCAGTGCGATTCAAAACTCTACCATATGGGCACCTCACAGAAAGACGGGCACATCGTGAGCGCTGGAGGACGCGTGATTATGGCTGTAAGCCTCGCGCCCACTATGCCCGAGGCCCGGCGTAAGGCGCTGCGCGATACTGCCTCCATCGCCTCCAAAGGATTCTTTTACCGCCGCGATATCGGAGGAATGATCATTTCCGGCAAAGACATTGCCCGCGAGATCAAAGACAAACTTGCCGAAGAATCCAAGGAGTGTGCGGAAAAATTCGGACGCACTCCCCGTCTGGCCGTGATCCTGATTGGCAATGATCCTTCCAGCGAACGCTACGTTGCCTCAAAAGGGAAAGCCGCCGACGAATGCGGTTTCGGCCATACTCTGATCAGGAGAAACGATGACGTCACAGAGCAGGAAGTGCTCGATATCATCGCCGACTTGAACGCCGACGATGAAATAGACGGCATACTTGTGCAATTGCCTATACCGCAGCATATCAATAAGTCGAAAGTGCTTTCTGCCATAGATCCAGCCAAGGATGTGGATGCATTTCATCCTGTCAATGTGGCCAAATTGTGGAAAAAGCAAGGCACAATCTTTCCCTGCACTCCCAAAGGAATAATCAGACTGCTCGATGAGGCCAGCGTAGAAATCGCCGGCAAGAGGGCAGTGGTGATAGGCAGAAGTAATATGGTGGGCTTCCCGGTGGCCAAGATGCTTCTCGACAGAGATGCCACAGTGACCATAGCCCATAGCAAGACAAAGGATTTGGCCTCGGTGACCCGAGAGGCCGACATTCTCGTGGTTGCCATAGGTTGCGCCAAACTGATCACGGCCGACATGGTGAAGCCCGGAGCCGCCGTGATCGACGTCGGTATCAATCGCGACACCGAGACAGGCGGAATGTGTGGCGACGTGGACTTCGAAGCCATCAAAAAGAAAGCATCGGTGATCACCCCGGTGCCGGGCGGCGTGGGACCAATGACCATAGCCTGCCTTATGGAGAATACAATGGAATGTTTCAACAATCTGAATAACAACAAATCATGATAGAGCGCTACGGAAGAGAAGAAATGCGCAAGGTCTGGACAGAGCAAAGTAAGTTTGATGCCTATCTGAAGGTGGAACTGCTTGCCGCCGAGGCCTGGAAAGAACTGGGAGTGATTCCCGCCGAAGACATTGAATTGCTGAACGCAAAAGCGAGTTTCAGCATCCCGCGAATCAAAGAAATAGAAGAGTCTACACGCCACGATATCGTAGCCTTTACGAGAGCCGTGAGCGAAACACTTGGCCCTGAACGCAAATGGGTGCACTACGGACTGACAAGCACGGACGTTGTGGATACCGCCAACGGCTATATATTCCGTCAGGCCAACGATATCATACGCCGCGACCTGGAGAAGTTTGCCGAAATGTTGCGCCGCAGGGCACTCCAGTTTAAGGACCAGCCCTGCATCGGGCGTACGCACGGTATACATGCCGACATCACCTGCTTCGGACTGAAATGGGTGCTCTGGCATGCGGAGATGCAACGCAATATCAAACGCTTTGAAGAAGCAGCCCGCGGTGTGGAAGTAGGCAAAATCAGTGGAGCCGTGGGAAATTTCGCCAACATTCCTCCCTTTGTGCAGGATTATGTATGTGAGAAATTGGGTATCTCATCGGCAGACATTTCTACACAAGTCATACAGCGTGACCGCCACGCCGCCTATATGGCCTCCATCGCACTGATCGGAGCCACACTTGAGCAAATGGCCATGGAGGTGCGCAATCTTCAGCGCACTGAGGTGCACGAAGTGGAGGAAGCCTTCGGAAAAGGGCAGAAAGGCTCCAGCGCTATGCCTCACAAGCGCAATCCCATAAGTTCGGAAAACATTTGCGGATGCGCACGCGTGCTGCGCGGATATATGGTGACGGCATACGAAAATGTGGCCCTCTGGCATGAACGCGACATTTCGCATTCCGCCACAGAACGCATCATCATGCCCGACGCTACAATCCTTCTGGATTATATGCTCAACAGAATGATGGGCATCCTCGAAAACCTCGTGATTTTCCCCGAGAAAATGCTCTCCGACATCTATATGACCAACGGAGTGATCTTCGCACAAAGAGTGATGAACGCACTCATTGCCAAGGGATTCACCCGAGAGCAGGCTTACGACACAGTGCAACCAGTGGCTATGGAAGCCATGCGCCTCGGCTTGCCGTACAAAGACCTTCTGCTAAAGAACGATACCGTGATGCAGCAGCTATCGGCCGAAGAGCTCGACAACTGCTTTACGCTGGATTACTATCTGAAAAACGTAGACTATATTTACCAACGCAATAATATCAAATAATATAATGTCGCAACGATTAGTAGTGACCGGCTCCCAATGGGGAGACGAGGGCAAGGGTAAAATCACTGATTATTTTGCCTGCCGTGCAGATATGGTGGTGAGATTCCAAGGCGGCAACAACGCCGGACATTCCGTGAAGTTTGACGGTAAGAAATACTCTCTGCAAAGCATTCCTTCCGGTATTTTCAATCCGGAGACGGTCAACGTAATGGGCAACGGCATGGTCGTGAACCCAGCATCGGTGGTAGCCGAACTCGCCAAACTCCGGGAAAACGGAGTGAAAACCTTCAAACTTCTGATATCGGATCGTGCGGCAATGGTGATGCCTTGGCATTCAGCCCTCGACGGTGCATATGAGTCAGGGCTTGGCAAGGCTTGTATCGGCACTACAAAAAAAGGTATCGGACCCGCCTACTCCGACAAATACAGCCGTGTGGGCCTGCGTATGGGCGATCTTCTGGAGCCCGAATACTTTGCCGAACGTCTGAAGTCCGCTCTTGAAATCAAAAATGCAGAGCTACGCCTGCTCGGTCTTCCTGAATACAGCTTCGAAAAGGTTTACGATGAGTATATGGCATACACCGGCCTGCTCGGACATATGATCTGCGACACTTCCATAGTGATAGACGAAGCCCTTCGAAGTCCTGACAAAAAAATCCTGTTTGAAGGTGCGCAAGGCATGATGCTCTGCATCGAACACGGCACGTATCCCTACGTCACTTCTTCCTGTCCGTCGGCGGCAAGTGTGGCTGTCGGAGCCGGTGTGGCACCCCGATGGATCGACAATGTAGTAGGAGTGGCCAAGGCTTATTGCACCCGTGTGGGGGAAGGACCGTTTCCTACCGAACTCTTTGATGAGACCGCTCATGATATCCGTGAAAGAGGTCATGAATACGGCACTGTGACCGGCCGTCCACGCCGTATCGGATGGTTTGACGCCGTCGTGGCAAAATACACCAGCCGACTTGCCGGCATAGATTATTGGGCACTGATGCTTTTCGACGTGCTGTCAGGCCTGGACAAGGTGAAAATATGCACCGCCTATGAACTCGACGGACGTATTATCCAGGCTCCCCCTGCCACAATCGGTGCACTACGCCGTGTGAAACCGATATATATCGAGATGGACGGCTGGAAAGAAGATCTGACCAAAATGCGCAGCTTCGACGAATTTCCGGAAAATGCAAAGGCTTATATCCGTAAACTCGAGGAAATCACAGGAGTGCCGGTGGGTGTAGTGTCGGTAGGACCGGACCGGAGCGAGACCATTATTATAAGTGAAAAACTTCGTAACTTCTAATCACACACAACTATGTCATTTCAAAGTGATAAAATAGCATATGAAGGTTTTACCTTCGACGACGTACTCCTGATTCCGGCCTATTCAGAGGTGACTCCGGACAAGGTGGAGACCTCCACACGATTCTCACGCCATATCACACTGAACGTGCCGGTGGTTTCAGCAGCGATGGATACGGTCACAGAGGCCGCAATGGCCATTGCCATTGCGCGCGAAGGCGGCATCGGCGTGATCCATAAAAACATGTCCATTCAAGCTCAGGCTGCTCAGGTGCGTAAGGTGAAACGTGCCGAAAGCGGCATGATATATGATCCTATCACCATTACTCAGGACAGCACCGTGGGAGATGCCCTGCGTCTGATGCAGGAAAATCATATCGGCGGTATACCCGTGGTGGATGCCGATGGCTTTCTCAAAGGTATAGTCACCAACCGAGATCTTCGTTTCCAGACCGATATGGAGATTCTGATCAAAGACGTGATGACCTCCGAAAACCTTATCACCACTACCAGCCCGGCTCTCGCCGATGCTTCCCAGATCCTGCTACAGCATAAGATTGAGAAGCTGCCGGTGGTAAATCAGGAAGGTAAACTCATAGGCCTCATCACCTATCGCGACATCACGAAAATTCAGGATTATCCCAAGGCATGCAAGGATAGCAAAGGCAGGCTCAGAGTGGCCGCCGGAGTAGGAGTGACTTCAGATACGCTGCAGCGTGTGGAGGCTCTTGTAGAGGCGGGCGTGGACGCGGTGGTGATCGATACGGCCCACGGACACTCAGCCAACGTGGCACGCACCCTGAAAAATGTGAAGGAGAAATATCCTGATCTCGACGTTGTAGTTGGAAATATTGCCACCGCCGAAGCTGCCGAATTCCTCATCAAAGCCGGAGCCGACGGCATCAAAGTCGGTATCGGTCCCGGATCCATCTGCACGACCCGCATCGTGGCAGGAGTAGGAGTGCCGCAACTCACGGCCATCTATGAAGTGGCCCACTGTGCACACAAACACAAAGTGCCCGTGATCGCCGACGGCGGTCTGAGATACTCTGGCGACGTGGTGAAGGCTTTGGCCGCAGGCGGTGACTGCGTGATGATGGGGTCAATGCTCGCCGGCGTGGAAGAATCTCCCGGAGAGACAATAATCTACAATGGCCGTAAATTTAAAGCTTACCGCGGCATGGGATCCATCGAAGCCATGCAGGCCGGCTCTAAAGACAGGTATTTCCAGTCGAATACCTGCGACAGCAGCAAGTTCGTGCCCGAAGGAATCGTAGCCCGTGTGCCTTACAAGGGCACTTTGAGCGAGACCGTATATCAACTCATCGGGGGCCTTCGGTCAGGCATGGGGTATTGCGGAGCTCCCAATATTGAGAAGCTCCACGATGCCAAATTCGTGAGAATCACTTCCGCAGGCGTGATCGAGAATCATCCCCACGACGTGACGATCACAAAAGAAGCGCCTAATTATACTCGAGGCGAGTAATTTTACGTTATAGATAGGAGACTGTGGCCAAAACAGACCGCATCTCCTTGTTAATGCCATTATTTTTCAGAATATTCCTACGCATGGAAAAAATAATAATTCTGGATTTCGGCTCACAATACACCCAGTTGATCGCCCGGCGTATCCGCGAGCAAAACGTGTATTGCGAGATCCATCCCTACAATAAAATCCCTACTCTGGATGCCGACGTGAAAGGAGTGGTCTTGTCCGGAAGTCCTTATTCCGTCAACGACGCTCAGGCTCCGCGCCCGGAGCTTGACGGCATTCTCGGAAAGATGCCCTTGCTCGGCGTATGCTACGGTGCCCAGTATCTTGCCAAATGCGGCGGAGGCACCGTTGAGTCCGCTCCCAGCCGTGAATACGGCCGGGCAATGCTCACCGTGGTGGATGCCGCCGATCCTCTCATGCAGGGACTCCCTTCTCCCACTCAGGTCTGGATGTCGCACGGCGACACCATCACATCCCTGCCTTCGGACTACAAGGTTATCGCCAGCACGGAGAATGTGACCAACGCTGCTTTCCGCATTGAAGGACAGCAAATTTGGGGCATACAGTTTCATCCGGAGGTATATCATTCAACCAACGGAAGCATTCTTCTCGCAAATTTCGTAAAGGACATATGCGGATGTTCGGGATCTTGGAGTCCGGATTCGTTTATCGAAACCACCGTGAACGAACTGCGAAGCAAGATCGGTGACGACAAAGTGATCCTCGGTCTGTCGGGAGGAGTGGATTCATCTGTGGCGGCAATGCTTCTGCATCGTGCCATAGGCAAAAATCTCACATGCATCTTCGTGGACAACGGTCTGCTGCGTGCAAATGAATTTGAAGATGTGCTCAACTCTTACAAGCACATGGGTCTCAACGTAATCGGAGTAGATGCTTCCGAGCGTTTCTACTCTGATCTGAAAGGAGTGACTGATCCTGAGAAGAAACGTAAAATCATCGGCAGAGACTTCGTGGAAGTATTCAATGATGAGGCCGTGAAGATAACCGGAGCCCGTTGGCTTGCCCAGGGCACCATCTATCCCGACGTGATCGAAAGCGTTTCGGTCAACGGTCCGTCGGCCACCATCAAATCCCATCACAATGTGGGCGGACTTCCTGAGAAGATGGACCTTAAGATTGTAGAGCCACTGCGTCTCTTGTTTAAAGACGAGGTGCGCAGAGTGGGCCGAGCTCTGAACATGGACCCCAATATTCTGGGCCGACACCCCTTCCCCGGACCCGGACTCGGTATCCGCATTCTTGGCGAAGTGACAGCAGCCAAGGTGAAGGTGCTTCAGCAGGCCGACAAGATCTTCATAGATAATCTTAAGGAAGATGGACTTTACGACAAGGTGTGGCAGGCAGGAACCGTCCTTCTGCCGGTGCAAAGCGTGGGCGTGATGGGCGATGAACGTACTTATGAAAACTGCGTGGCCCTGCGTGCCGTGATTTCCACCGATGGAATGACGGCCGACTGGGTACACCTCCCTTATGAATTTCTCGCACGCACAAGCAATGAGATCATCAACAAGGTGCGCGGAGTGAACCGCGTAGTCTATGACATCTCTTCCAAGCCGCCAGCCACAATCGAATGGGAATAAGACTCATAACAAGACGCCTTATCCTTTCTCGTACATACTCACATTAACACATATAAATTGAGCAAAACAACAGAGTGCGGGCCTTCCGCACTCTGAATAAACCGAATATATGGATCCTTTGAAACACGAATGTGGCGTAGCCATGATCAGACTCCGCAAACCTCTGGAATATTTTCAGAAAGAATACGGAAGCTGGTCCTACGGTCTCGACAAGCTCTATCTGATGATGGAGAAGCAGCATAACCGCGGACAGGAAGGCGCCGGACTCGCATGTGTAAAACTGGAAGCAAACATAGGGGAAGAATATATGTTTCGTGAGAGAGCTCTCGGTTCGGGAGCCATCACCGAAATTTTCGATACGATAAAAAAGAATCTCTCTTCTTATGATCCGGCACAACTCTGCGATGCAAATTTCGCAAAAAAATCCCTGCCGTATGCCGGTGAATTATATATGGGCCATTTGAGGTATTCCACCACCGGACGTACAGGAATTTCCTTCGTGCATCCCTTTTTGCGCCGCAACAATTGGAGGGCCAAGACATTATGCATGTGTGGCAACTTCAATATGACCAATGTGGATGAGATATTTGACCATATCACTTCTCTGGGTCAGCATCCCCGCAAATATTCCGACACGTTCATAATGCTCGAACAGATGGGCCATCGGCTTGACCGTGAAGTGGAGCGCCTCTTTGTCCGGGCCCGGGAGGAGAATCTTACCGGTATGGACATCACCCGATATATTGAAGACAACATAGATCTCGGCAATATGCTGCGCACCACGTCGCATCTCTGGGACGGGGGCTACGTGATTTGCGGCATCACGGGCAGCGGCGAATCCTTTGCCATGCGCGACCCCTGGGGGATTCGCCCCGCCTTCTGGATGGCCAACGATGACGTGATAGCTCTGGCTTCCGAACGCCCGGTGATACAGACATCCTTCAATGTAAACATCAATGATATCCACGAACTCAAGCCCGGACAGGCATTGCTCATCGACAAAAACGGCAATTATCGTCTCGAGCAGATACTTGCCCCGCGCCAGATGAAAGCATGCTCTTTTGAAAGAATATACTTCAGCCGCGGCTCAGACAGAGACATCTATAAGGAACGCAAAGCCCTGGGCCGAACTCTCGTGGACGCTATTCTCAAAGCCGTGGATTACGACATTGCCCACACCGTGTTTTCCTTTATTCCAAATACGGCGGAAGTGGCCTTCTACGGAATGATGAATGGTCTGGATACTTATCTCAACCACCGCAAAATCGAACTCATCGAGCAACTGGGACCCAATCCCGAACCGCATCGGCTCGAGCAAATCCTCAATATGAAAGTGAGAAGCGAGAAGGTGGCTATTAAAGACATAAAACTTCGTACCTTTATCACCGAAGGCTCCAACCGCAACGATCTGGCAGCCCATGTCTACGACATCACATACGGCAGTATCGAGGCCGACAAGGATAATCTCGTGGTGATCGACGACAGTATCGTACGCGGCACCACACTCCGGCAAAGCATCCTCGGAATACTGGACCGTCTGGGTCCGAAGAAGATCGTGGTCGTATCGAGTTCTCCACAGGTGAGATATCCGGATTACTACGGCATCGATATGTCAAGTCTGGATCAGTTTATAGCATTTCGCGCCGCCATAAGCCTTCTTCGCAAGCGCGGAATGGCACAGATCATAGATGAGGTATACCGTCTTTGCAAAGAGCAGGGAAATCTTCCGAAAGAGCAAATGGTAAACTATGTGAAGAAAATCTACGAGCCCTTCAGCGATGACGAAATCTCAGAGGAAATGGTGCGTCTGCTTAAGCCTGACTATGTAAGGGCTGATGTGCAGCTTGTGTATCAGACTCTCGAGGATCTTCACAAGTGCTGCCCGGATCATCCCGGCGACTGGTATTTCAGCGGCGACTATCCCACCCCCGGAGGAGTGAAACTCGTAAACAAGGCTTTCATATCCTTCTACGAAGGCACGGATCCCCGTTCATAAATATAGAAACAAGACATTATGCAAAATATGAAAAAAGCCACCCTTGTACTCGACAACGGCATGGAATTTCCGGGTATGAGTTTCGGAAGCGACACGCCGACCTCCGGCGAAGTGGTGTTCAACACCGCTATGGTAGGTTATCCCGAAAGCCTTACCGATCCCTCCTACGCCGGACAGATAATGGTGCTCACATACCCTCTCGCCGGTAATTACGGAGTGCCTTCCGGCGGCTCGGACAGCGATGACGTGCCCCTGCATCTGGAAAGCGGGAGAATTCACCCGTGCGGCCTTGTGGTGGCAGATTATTCCGAACAATACAATCATTGGAATGCTCAGAGCAGCCTTGCCGATTGGCTCAAGCGTGAAGGCATACCCGGCATTACCGGTGTGGATACCCGCGAACTCACCAAGCAATTGCGCGAAAAAGGCGTGGTGACGGGCCGCATCCTTATCGAAGGATGCGAAAATCCTCCTCATGCCGATTACGAAGGGGTGAATTGGGTGGAAAAGGTGAGTTGCAACGCACCGGTGAGATACAATGCCGGAGAAGACCGCAAGAAAGTGGTCTTGGTGGATTGCGGTGTAAAAGCCAACATCATCCGCTGTCTCACCAAGAGAGGAGTGGAAGTGATCCGTGTGCCTTGGGACTATGACTTCAACACACTTGAGTACGACGGATTGTTTATTTCGAACGGGCCCGGCGATCCCGACATGTGTCCGCAAGCCGTAGACAATATCCGCAAGGCGATGAAAAATCCCGAACTGCCCATCTTCGGCATATGCATGGGCAACCAGCTTCTTGCCAAGGCCGGAGGAGCCGAGATCTACAAACTCAAATACGGCCACCGCAGCCATAATCAGCCGGTACGCATGCAGGGCACCGACCGCTGCTTCATCACAAGCCAGAACCATGGCTACGCCGTAGACAACGCCACCCTACCTCAAGATTGGGAGCCACTCTTCATCAACCTCAACGACGGAAGCAACGAAGGGATCCGCCATAAACGCAATCCATGGTTCTCCTCCCAGTTTCATCCCGAAGCAGCATCGGGTCCGACAGACACTGAATTTCTGTTTGACGAGTTTATCAAAATGCTATAATCTCCCCATGCTGAATCCGCATATATTTCATATGGCATTTAAACAATAGCCAATGGGCTGACTACAAATATTATGCGGAATCAACAATTTAGTTTACGAAATGGCAAAAAATAAAGAAATAAAAAAAGTTCTATTACTCGGTTCGGGAGCCCTCAAGATTGGCGAGGCCGGCGAGTTTGACTATTCCGGCTCGCAGGCTCTCAAGGCGATGAAGGAGGAGGGGATTGAAACAGTGCTGATCAACCCCAACATTGCCACCGTGCAGACTTCCGAAGGAGTGGCGGATCAGATATATTTTCTTCCAGTGACTCCATACTTTGTGGAGCGCGTGATTCAGAAGGAACGCCCCGACGGTATTCTGCTGAGTTTCGGCGGTCAGACCGCTCTCAACTGTGGAGTGGAACTGTACAAGTCCGGTGTGTTTGAAAAGTATGGCGTGCAGGTGCTCGGCACCCCCGTGCAATCCATTATTGATACCGAAGACCGCGAACTCTTTGTAGAACGCCTTGACGAGATAGGGGTGAAGACCATCAGCAGTGAGGCTGTAGAGAGCATCGATGATGCCTGCGTGGCAGCTGAAAGACTCGGATATCCCGTGATTCTGCGGGCTGCTTATGCCTTGGGAGGTCTCGGCTCCGGATTCTGCGACAATGAGCAGGAACTGCGCGTGCTTGCCGAGAAGGCTTTCTCATTTTCCCCGCAAGTGTTGGTGGAGAAGAGCCTGAAGGGATGGAAAGAAGTGGAGTACGAGGTGGTCCGGGACCGTTACGACAATTGCATCACGGTCTGCAATATGGAGAACTTCGACCCACTGGGTATTCATACCGGCGAGTCGATCGTAGTGGCTCCCTCCCAGACTCTGAGCAATCGTGAATACCACAAACTGCGTGAGATAGCCATAAAAATCATTCGCCATGTGGGCATTGTAGGCGAGTGCAACGTGCAGTATGCCCTTGATCCGGAGTCGGAAGATTACCGCGTGATAGAAGTGAATGCCCGCTTGAGCCGTTCTTCAGCATTGGCTTCCAAGGCCACCGGCTACCCCCTGGCTTTCGTAGCCGCCAAACTCGGACTTGGCTACGGTCTGTTTGAGCTCAAGAATTCGGTGACCCACACCACAGGTGCTTTCTTCGAACCTGCTCTCGACTACGTGGTCTGCAAGATTCCTCGCTGGGACCTCGGTAAGTTCCATGGCGTGAGCCGCGAACTCGGCTCTTCCATGAAATCCGTGGGCGAAGTGATGGCCATAGGCAGAACTTTTGAGGAGGCTCTTCAGAAGGGCCTGAGAATGATCGGACAAGGGATGCACGGTTTTGTAGAAAACAAAGAGCTTGTGCTCAACGACGTGGACCGGGCCTTGAAAAACCCCACCGATTCCCGCATTTTTGTTATCAGCAAAGCCATGCGTGCCGGATATACGGTGGACCAGATCCATCAGCTCACCAAGATTGACCGCTGGTTTCTCAGCAAGCTCGAATCCATCATGATCACCTCGCGCAGGCTGCATGAAGCGGGCAAGCGTGGAGATTTCCTCGATCGTCCGGATGTAGACCTGCTGATCAGGGCCAAGCGTCAGGGCTTCTCCGACTTCCAGGTGGCCCGTGCCCTCGGTCTTGACGAAGACAATATGGAAGCCTCAAGCATGAGGATACGCACTTTGCGCAAAAATCTGGGCATCATCCCGGTGGTAAAGCAGATCGATACCCTTGCCGCCGAATATCCCGCTATGACCAATTATCTTTATCTCACCTACAACGGTCAGGCAGATGATATAAAATATGAAGACGACGGCCGATCGATCGTAGTACTCGGAAGCGGCGCCTACCGCATCGGCAGTTCGGTGGAATTCGATTGGTGCGGTGTGCAGGCTCTTCAGACCATACGCAAGGAAGGATGGCGCAGTGTGATGATCAATTACAATCCCGAGACGGTATCGACCGACTACGATATGTGCGACCGTCTCTACTTCGACGAGCTCACCTTCGAAAGGGTGATGGATATCCTCGACAAAGAGCATCCACACGGCGTAGTGGTGAGCACGGGCGGTCAGATTCCCAACAATCTCGCACTCCGTCTAGACGAAAACGGCATCAATATATTGGGCACATCCGCCAAAAGCATCGACAATGCAGAGGACCGCGACAAGTTTTCCGCCATGCTCGACAGCATCGGAGTGGATCAGCCTCGCTGGAGCGCACTGACCTCAATGGAGGATATCGACAAATTTATCGATGAGGTGGGCTTTCCGGTGCTCGTTCGTCCGTCGTACGTGCTTAGTGGCGCAGCAATGAACGTATGCTCCAACCGGGAGGAACTCACCCGGTTCCTACGTCTGGCAGCCAATGTGTCGAAGAAGCATCCGGTAGTGGTGAGCCAGTTTATCGAAAACGCCAAGGAGGTGGAGATGGATGCCGTGGCCCGCAACGGTGAGATTCTGGCCTACGCCATCAGCGAGCATATAGAATATGCCGGAGTGCATTCAGGAGATGCCACGATCCAGTTTCCTCCCCAGAAGCTGTATGTGGAGACAGTGCGCCGCATCAAACGCATCAGTCGCGAGATAGCCCGGGAACTGAATATTTCCGGTCCGTTTAACATTCAGTATCTTGCCAAGAACAACGACATCAAGGTAATTGAATGCAACCTGCGCGCCTCCCGAAGCTTCCCGTTTGTGAGCAAAGTCCTCAAACTGAATCTTATCGAGCTCGCCACAAAAGTGATGCTCGGAGTGCCTGTGGAAAAGCCCAGCAAGAGTCTGTTTGATCTGGACTATGTAGGCATCAAGGCAAGTCAATTCTCCTTCAACCGTCTGCAGAAAGCGGATCCCGTGCTGGGCGTGGACATGGCATCTACCGGAGAAGTGGGCTGCATCGGCGATGACACTGCTTGCGCCGTAATCAAAGCCATGTATTCCGTAGGATATCGCAAACCGGAGAGGGGAGTTCTCCTTTCCATGGGCAAGAGCCGCGACAAAGTATCGATGCTCTCCGCTGCCAAGACCCTTCACGAAAAAGGATATCGTCTGTATGCATCGGCCGGCTCCGCTCAGTTTCTTGCAGAAAACGGCATCCCGTGTATAAGAGTATTTATGCCCAGCGAAGAAGGCAGTCCCAAAGCTGTGGACCTTATGCACAACCGGGAGATCGACATGGTTGTCAACGTGCCCAAAAACCTCTCAAGCGGTGAACTCTCCAACGGCTACAAGATACGCCGCACAGCAATCGACCTTAATATTCCGCTTATCACGAATCCTCGTCTGGCAAGCGCATTTATCGAAGCTTTCTGCTCAATGGATATTGACGACATCGCCATAAAATCCTGGGGAGAATACTAAGAGTCCGTATCATTATTGGGAAAATTCTCAAACTCTCATAAACAATCTTCCATTCACATGCATTCGTCCGGTTTTCGATTATAACGAAAACCGGACATTTTGCATGTTGCACATAAAATAGTCGGAAGGTTATGATACATATGCGCCCTTTCACTCCATTCGAGGAAAAGAATATGACCTTTATGGTCAATCACAATGTTGAGTTCACTCTAGTGCAAATCACCGCAACGGGGTAAAAAAAAGGAATCATGGAAGCAACTGCTCCGATGCGTACTTTCTTCCTTGAAAAAGGTGTTCATAATTATGAGTAAAAACAACAAGGCCCGGCACATAAGCAATTAGTGAAGTTCGAAAACGAATATTAACGGCCATCGGAGTATTTCTGATGTTAATGCTCGTGGCGATTGCAACTATCTTTGAACGGACAGCTCACAATCTCCGAATACCGAATTATTCGTTTTACAAACAGATTTGGAAGTAATTGTATTTGCAACTACTTCCTTCATTCTTTTGTTATAATGATATGGCAGACGTAATGACCACCGAACAGCGTAGCAGGTGTATGTCGCACATCAAGAGCAAGGATACCAAACCCGAAATGATAGTACGACGTTACATTCATGCCCATGGCTTTCGCTATGGTCTGCACAACCCCAAGTTGCCCGGAAAGCCCGATATCGTGTTACGCCGACTCAAAACCGTGATTTTCATTCACGGTTGTTTCTGGCATGGACATAACGGTTGCAGGTATTACCGACCATCGAAATCAAATATAGAATTTTGGGAAACCAAAATCACCGGAAACATCAGCCGCGACAAGCGTAACCTTAAAGAACTAAATCGTCTTGGCTGGCGAGTTATCACCGTATGGGAGTGTGAATTGAAGAATAAGGCCGTCAGAGTGAAAACCCTTTCCAATCTTGTCCGGGAGTTGAACGACATCAGCAACGGCACTAACAGTTTCCCACACTCTCGGTATGCGGAAGCCGCTGAGCCGGAGGTCGAATACGGTAAACATTGACCGTATTTAACTTTTTCGAGCAACATTTTTGCCCTGCCTTAAAACTATCTTTGCAACGCATAACAGCCAATCCAAAAATTTTTGTTAAATTTGCATTCTACAATGCGCTCGAGCTGACAAAGACCAATAATGTAAGTAAATACTTATATTCAACATATAAAGGAACTTCCTTGTAGTCGTAAAGGGCTTGGTCGCCTGTCAGCACTACAAGGGAGTTCCAATTTGTTTAATTTGGAAACCATTCTATAAAGAAAGGATAAAACAGCCTCTGGCTACTACATATTGAGATGAGCAACTCAAAAGAAAGAAAAACTTTTACTCTAATGGATGCAGGTATAAAAAGTGCCGGTCCTGTAGAAGTCTATGATGAGCGTTCTTTAGATGAGAATGGTGATATTTTACCTTTCTCAACGCAGCTCGCTATCGTTTCTCATTATTGTATGCTTCAAAACTCACCATATGGAGCGAATTACAATAAGGCAAACGACATAATTGAATGTTGGGTAAATGCACCCAAAATTACAAAAACTCTTTCAGTTGCCTCTGAATCTCAAGCAATCCAATATTCTCTTTTTCAAGATTTCTTTTTAGCCCCTTTTAAAGCGCAAGAAAATCCCACATTTTCTTTCATTGACCTTTTCGCGGGAATAGGAGGCTTTAGAATGGCTGCTCAAAATCTTGGTGGTGCTTGTGTTTTTTCATCAGAATGGGATGCACAAGCCCAAAAGACCTATTTCGCCAATTATGGCGAAGTACCTTTTGGTGATATAACTACTGACCAAACCAAGAGTTTTATTCCAAAGAAGTTTGATTTGCTTTGCGCAGGTTTTCCCTGCCAACCGTTCAGCTATGCAGGTGAAAAGAAAGGTTTTGAGGACAAAACCCGCGGAACGTTGTTCTTCGATATTTGTAAAATATTAAAAGAACACAAACCTCCGATGGTTTTCCTCGAAAATGTTAAAGGTTTAGTCTCGCACGAAAGCGGCAAAACCTTAGATACAGTTATTTCTTCTCTTAGAAACCTCGGATATTATCCCCATTGGAAAGTTTTATCTTCTCTTGACTTCGGCTTGCCGCAAAAAAGAGAACGATGGTATTGTGTCGCGTTTCGCGAGGACATTCCTTTTGAATTCCCCCAACCCTTAGGTGGTCATCCCACTTTGCGTGATATTGTCGATATTAATGACAATTCGCCTGAATTATCATTGCCTCAATTTGAACTTGACCGCATAGATTATCACTTCGCGCACTGTCATGAGTATGAAAGAGTACCGCATGATAATTCAAAATATGCTCCAAATACCAAAAAAGGCAAACATGGTATTTTCTCTTTTCAGAAACCAGATGGTTCTCTGCGCTTCCATGTCGGAGACCACGCAAAAACTCAAATTCAAGAAGCCTTTTATGC
>JAMPGE010000025.1 GCA_023664085.1 Muribaculum sp.
TTATAGTTCAAGATTTTTTACTATTTATATCGGTTAATTTTTATCAACTACTTATATATTTTTTATTGCTGCATGTGGACGTCCAATTGGGGGAAGGGGAATTCGAAGCCTTTCTTCGGAAGCTCTTTGTAGAATCTGCCGTTCATGTCGAAATAGAGCCCCCAATAATCAGACGAACGGGTCCATGCCCTCACTGTGATTTCTATACTATTGTCGCCAAGATTGTTTAATCCTACAAAGAGGGTCATATCTCTCTTTCTGATAATGGGAGTATTCACCTCTGCAGAAATTTCTTTTGCCTCTTCCGATTGATTGGTAAGCACCCTTTGGTCTTCACTCAACATCTCCAGAATTGCATTGCGTGCTGAATCAAAATCAGTGGAATATGAGAGACCGATCGACCAGTCCACGCGTCGGAATTTCTCCATTGAGTAATTGTTGATGGAAGCTGTGGAGAGTGCCCCGTTGGGTATAATTATAGATTTGTTGTCCGGGGTATTTATGATTGTGTTGAAAATGCTGATGGAGCCCACGGTGCCGGCGTATCCCTGCACTTCGATGAAATCCCCTACTTTATAAGGTTTGAGAAGAAGGATAAGTACACCGCCCGCAAAGTTCTGGAGAGTGCCGCTGAGGGCCATACCGATGGCCACACCTGCAGAGGCAAACAAGGCGATGAACGAACTTGTCTCAATGCCAAGAATGCTGATTACTATTATAATCAGTATAAAATATGTCACAATTTTGATCAGCGATAGCGTGAAAGTGGTGAGAGAAGCATCTACCTTTCTGCGTATCATAATGCCGGAGACCGTCTTATAAAGGCGCTTAATGATGAATTTGCCGATATAAAGAATCACAATAGCCAACAGCAGACGAAAAGAGAAACTCACAATGCTCTCGGCGATTGTGGCGATGGCATCGTCGAATGAAAGGCCTTTGAGAGCGCTGAGCGCGTTTTCCTTGCCGGATTCAATATCCGGGAGATCCACTACCGGAGTGATGTCGGATTGTAACATGGGATTATGTTGAGGAAATCAAATAATGAAGTTTATACAACTTCAATATTAATATTACTTGAAGATGGGTTTAACGAAAGAATTCTCATTTCCCTGGTTTGGATCTTCGGGATCCATAAGGGCTTTGAACCATTCCAGATTCATGTAGAATTCCGACGTTTTGTCACCGCTGTTTTGGAAATTGTGAACCGAGATTCCGGAATATTTATCTGCAGGAATCTCCTTGTTGGAGAAATCACGTTGAGAAGCGGCTTTGTAGATCACAGCGGCATTAAGAGCTCGTTTGAATTCTTCTTGGTTGCCGTTGTAGGGATAAACGTGCTGAGTGGTGTTGTGGCGGGCATCAAGCACCGTCTGGTATTTTTGGTCGGCGAGTTGACCCAAGTCATAAAACGGACCGTAAGGACTGCGTGCATAGTTGTTAACAGACACAGTGGAGGCTGCTGGAATGTATTGCAGCTTGGAATATTGATATGCAAGAGCGGGGAGTTTTGATGTGTCGTATACGCCGATTGTCACGGGCACCGTAGTTTGTCCGTTATAGTAAGAATACAATTCCTCGGCGGCAATCAAAATATCTGTCGAGGCGTTTGTGATGTAGGGAAGTGTAAGGTCATACGGCATTCCATCCGCGCCGATCTCTGTAGGATATCCCACAATATAGTTAGCTTTGTTGCGTAATTCATATGCCACTTCCACAGATCCCATATAGCAGCAGTCAAACCAAATGAAGTCGAAAAATTTGTCGGGAATGGCGGAGGCGAGTTCCGGAATGTCGCATTGATCGTTGGTCTTGTCCACATTGTCCTGACCGAAGGATCGACGCACCACGTGATCGGAAAAATGGGGAGTCCATCCGGTGGCATGCGACCAAAAGACGATGCCGTGTCTTTCGGCTGTAGTTATTGTGATGTAATCGCATATAACTTCGTTGATTCTTTCAGGATCGGTAGAATAGCGATTGTCATCGTATTCTTTCACCGGAATGAAGAAATAATCGTTGCCGGAGGCTGCCTTTGTTAGCTTGCTAAGAATATTTGTACGCGCCTTGGAAGAAGAATACAGGAATACGTCTCTATTCGAAAGATCAATTTGAGATGCGGCTTTTTTCATCTCCAGAGTGTCGGCTTTTAAATACGACTCCAGATTATTGGATGCCACGGCATAGATAAGAACACCAGACTGGGCTGAGGAAATCACCCGAGTGTCTTCTTCATCGGATCCGGGTTCGTCCATGCGCAGATCTGACGAGCAGGATGTTAATGGTAGTGAAAGTGCGGGCGAGACTGCTAATAGAGTGTAGATCAGCTTGTGGGATAATATCGAAAGACGTTTCAGTTTCATTGTTAGAGAATGATTGCGGTAAGAAGAATGTTTGATCATAGGATTGGCAAAATTATGTAAAATATATTTTATACACAAGAAGAATAGCTTTCAAGAATCTCATGTTTAAATGTAGTTAACGGAGCGGAATAAACTTTATGATTAAAAATTTGTCAAAAAATACGAACTAATGTATATATAAAGGTGTTTTTTCTACACCTACCCTTTGTGAGAAAAAATGAAAAAATCCTTAATCTGGACCCTGACCGCGGTAATGGTCATTACCATATGTGGATTGCTTTATTTTCAGATAATGTATCTTGATAATATGGCATCTATGCGCGACGCTCAATTCTCTGAGAGTGTGATGCGTTCGCTACACGCCACTATAGGGTATCTTGAACGTCAGGAGACATTGTATTATCTCGAGGAGGACGTCAACGTGATAGAGTCTAGCTATTATTATAATGAAGATGACTCCGGCGCTGATTCCAGCGGAATAGAATATTCGGTGACGGATCCCGACGGCACGGTGACCGATTATTCACTCACTGCGATAAAGCAGAAAGGGAATTCCAACGGGAATCTGGCTCTGTCCAACCCGGCGAATGATCTTACCGAAAGATACAAGATGATGCAGGAGACGATTCGCAGTCAGTATCTTTATCAGAAAGGATTGCTCGACGAAGTGATACTTACCATCTTGCGTGAGGCCAGACACCGTCCGGCTATCGAACGCGCGGATTCTACCGAAGTTAGAAATTTTCTTAAGGAGGAATTGGCCGGCAACGGACTCACCGTGCCGTTTGTATTTGCCGTGACCAACGACAAAGGTGATATTATCTACAGCACCGCGGGATTTGATCAATCCCGCAAAAGGGGCGTATATAGCGAAGCTCTCTTTCCAAACTCAGGAGGAGACTTGAGTCTTGTGGTGCAGTTTCCTACCAAAGAAAGATACGTATTTTCATCGGTGAGATTCATTATTCCCACACTTGCTCTTACCATAGTGTTGTTTGTAGTCTTCTTATACACCGTGATACTGATCTTTCGCCAGAAGAAGCTGTCTGAAATTAAGACTGACTTTATCAACAATATGACGCACGAGTTGAAGACACCTATTTCCACCATATCATTGGCCGGGCAGATGCTTAATGATGATGCGGTAAGGAAATCACCCTCTACGCTCAAACACCTTGCCACTGTGATAACCGAGGAGTCGAAGCGTCTTAGATTTCAAGTGGAGAAAGTGCTTCAGATGTCGGTATTTGACGATACGGGAAACGCACTGAAGCCATCAGAGTTTAATGCAAACGGGGTGATTGCCAATGTGGTGAATACATTTAAGATCAAGGTGGAGAAATTCGGCGGCTCCATTGAGATCAATCTTGATGCGGCCGATGCAGATATATATGTGGATGAAATGCAGTTTACCAACGTGATATTTAATCTTCTGGACAATGCCGTAAAGTATAGACGCGAAGAAGTGGAGCCTCACCTTCAGGTCTCCACCGCAAACAAAGACGGCCATCTCGTGATTAAGGTTCGCGACAATGGAATAGGAATAAAGCGAGACAATCTTAAGCGAATATTCGAAAAGTTTTACCGTGTGCCCACCGGTAATATCCACGATGTGAAAGGATTCGGACTGGGGCTGGCCTATGTCCGCAAAATGGTTACAATTTTCGACGGCACTATCTCCGTAGACAGTGAATTCGGCAAATGGACGGAATTTGTGATCACTTTACCTCTCGTATCTTCCTCCAACTAAAGGCGATGACTCATCTGTTTATGCATAAAATTGAATAAATTTTAACATATAGAAAAGAAAAATTGCTTTTAAAACGTTAATAAGTTATAATGGTATTGGTCCGCCTATACCTTACTCCAAATTTAGAAAATAAATTAAATACATATCCGGTATGGACGATAAAATTAGAATTTTACTTTGTGAGGATGATGAAAATCTCGGCCTGTTGCTTAAAGAGTTCCTGCAAGCTAAAGGATATAATTGTGAGCTCTATAACGACGGTGACAAGGGATATAAAGCATTCCTCAAGGGACAGTACGACTTATGTGTACTCGACGTTATGATGCCTAAGAAAGACGGCTTCACGCTTGCCCAGGAAATTCGCAACCTCAATGGAGAAGTACCGATTATATTTCTTACCGCCAAATCTCTCAACGAAGACAAACTCGAAGGATTCAATATCGGTGCCGATGATTACATCACCAAACCGTTTTCCATGGAAGAGCTTGTGTTGAGAATTTCTGCGATAATGCGCAGGGTGATCGGCAAGAAAAACAAAGAAGTGTCTCTCTATCAAATAGGAAAATATACTTTTGATACGAATAAGCAGGTGCTCGTGGCTGACGGAAAGGTGAAGAAATTGACCACCAAAGAGTCGGAACTCCTGCGGCTTCTGTGTTCGCACGCCAACGATATACTTGAGAGAAACTTTGCCCTTAAATCCATTTGGGTAGACGACAATTATTTCAACGCCCGCAGTATGGATGTATATATCACCAAATTAAGAAAACTCCTTAAGGAAGATCCCAACATTGAGATCATCAACGTACACGGCAAAGGATATAAACTCATCATGCCTGTAGTGGAAGAGTAATTCTTGGAGATACAGTCAGTTTTAATAATTAAAAAGAATTTATTAATTTTGCATTCCCCCCTGTGTGCGGAGGGAATGCAAAATTTTTAAATACTAATGGACGCTATGGATGGATTTTAGGTCATGATTCAATCCGAATGACTTAATTCACGGGGTAGCAGTAGGATTGCTGTTCTTTATCTCCGCGGTTTGAGATTCATCCATAACGTTAAAAAACTGATATATCTCCATCAATGCTCTTTTTTTACAGGATATACCAATGGCTGATAGCCGCTCCCATACTTTTGGTACTAACCATCTTGACAGCCCTCGTCACTATCATTTCATCCTTGCTCGGGGGCGGTCATAAATGGACATATTATCCGGCCCATATATGGTCGCGCTGCGTATGCTTTTTCTTTCTTGTAAGGGTAAAGGTGACAGGAAGAGAAAATATCGATAAGAAGCAGAGCTATGTGTTCGTCTCAAACCATCAGGGCGCTTTTGATATATGGATGATCTATGGCTATCTCAACCATAATTTTAAATGGTTGATGAAGAAAAGCCTTGAATATATACCGCTTGTAGGCTATGCCTGCAAGAGATGCGGACATATTTTTGTAGACGATACAAAACTTGCCTCCATCCGAGAAACTATCGAAGAATCCGAACAGACACTGAGAGACGGTATGTCGCTTGTGATTTTCCCCGAAGGAAGCCGCACATGGGACGGCAAGATGGGACCGTTCAAAAAGGGTGCGTTTATGCTTGCCGGTGAATTCAGATTGCCGGTGGTGCCCATTACCATCGACGGTGCATTCCGCAGAATGCCCCGCTTCACGTATAATGTCACTCCCGGCACAATCAAAATGACCATTCATCCACCAATCTATCCCGGCGAAAAGGGCTTTAATACCCGCAAACTCATGGCTGAATGCCGAGAAGTGATAGAAAGTGCACTGCCCGAAGAAGATCGTGGAGAATCTTGCGGTAATCCATCTGACAAATGAGTCTCAGAGAGGAAGGATACCGCACGTTTCTTACGGTGGCCGGGAGCGATTCGTGCGGAGGTGCCGGCCTGCAGTCTGATATCAAAACAGCTATGGCGTATGGGTTATACGCGGCCTCAGTGGTGACATGCGTTACCGCGCAGAACAGTACCGGTATACGTTCTGTGGTACAGATCAGCGCATCTTCCATAAGAGCTCAACTTCAGGCAGTGATGGAAGATTTTAGACCTGACGTGATTAAAGTCGGGATGACAGGGTGCCCGGAAGCGGTCAAATCGATAGCTCAGGTATTGAAGGAGTATCCGCACGGGCCTGTGGTTACCGACCCTATATTGTCTTCGACAATGTCCGGAGAGATCGGCAATATAAGTGATTTGATCGAATCCTATCGCGAATTTCTAATACCCCAAAGCGATATCCTCACTCCAAACCTTGCGGAACTAATCCAACTCAGTGATTCCACAGTGAAAGAGAATGAAATAGGCGACAACGATGATGCCTTAATATGTATCGCATCGGATTTGGAAGAATTGGGATGCAGGCATATACTTGCCACGGGAAGCGGAAGATGGGCTGATCGTCTTGTTTCGTTTGGAACAGACGGCACCACTGCATTGCAAAACATCGAATCGATATATGTGGACACACCAAATCTGCATGGCACTGGTTGCGTGTTTTCCTCAGCATTGGCATGTTCGCTTGTATCGGATTATTCGGATAATTTGTTGAGCCCACAAAATGTATACAGAGCAGCAAAAAATGCATCGGAATATTTGCATATCCAATTGGAAAAATATAAGGCCTTACGATTCGGACAGGGCTACGGTCCGGCGGGATTTTTTATTGATGTTTGATGCCTGATGACCCACCGTTGCTCAGATTCAACTAACCTAAAAAGACTTTTGAAGATTTAAATATTATGAAAGTATATATTAACAATGAAACATTGCAACTTCCGGCACAAATCCTTACAGTAGAGAATCTAATGAAATGGAAACAGATACCGGAGCAAGGCACTGCCATTGCCGTCAACGACAAATTGGTAATGAAACGCAATTGGTCGGCCACCTTACTTCATGAAGATGACCGCATCACGGTCATCACGGCAGCTTTTGGCGGCTAAATAATATGAATTTTATGAAACCGACCCTAATATTTTGAAGTTTGAAAACTTCATTCAAAATCATAGCCATCACTAATCCTGAGATGAGGGATGTGGCAGAAGAGGCGGAAGAAATCAGCATGGCGTTGACAAGCGGCGCCATCAACTATATACATCTTCGTAAACCTCAGGCCACATGTGGCGAAATGGAAGCATTGATTCAGGCCATACCTGAAAAATATCATCGTCGGCTCACGCTCCACTCCTGGTTTAATCTTTTAGGCAAATATCGTCTGGGAGGAATACACCTCAATTCCCGACATCCCACGCTGTCGGAAAATGTGGACTTGTCAAAAGTAAGGGTGAGTAAATCGGCACATTCCATAGCGGAACTTGAGCAAATGTCGGCAGAAGATTGTTATACCTATGCAACCCTCTCCCCTATTTACGACTCGATATCCAAACCGGGTTACACATCTGCGTTTTTACCTCAAAATCCGGATTTACACAGAAGTCTTAATTCTCTCAATCTTGAGGTCATTGCGCTTGGCGGTATCACTCCTAAGGTTTTTGAAGAAGTTTCGCAGGCCGGATTTGCAGGAGTCGCAATTTTGGGCTATCTTTGGAGTCCGAAAAGCACCATGGGAGAAAGGTTGCGTCTGCTCATGGAAAGTAAATGTGCTGTGGAAGAAATATCTACGGCGGATAAAGAAAGATAAAAAATGTTACAGTACATAACCAATACCGAAAGCCATCGATCTGTGGTAGATCAGATACATTCCGTAATCGACGGTGGTTGTCGTTGGATTCAGATACGGATGAAGGAAGCTTCCGATGATGAGATTCGCGAAGTCGTGAAGGCTGTATTGCCCAAAGCGGCGGAAACAGAGACATTTCTGCTGCTCGATGACAGAGTGGCTCTCTGCAAGGAATTGGAAATGACAGGAGTGCATCTGGGCAAGGAAGATATGCCTCCATCCCAGGCCAGAATAGAATTGGGCCCGGCGGCTGTGATAGGCGTCACTGCCAATACCTTTGAGGATATCGAGGCCATCCGTTCGCTTGACATAGATTATATAGGAGCCGGTCCGTATGCCATGACCAATACGAAGAAAAATCTTGCGCCGATCCTTGGGCTTGAAGGCATAAGGCAATTATGCGACAAGCGCAGAGAAGCCGAAATCGAGACCCCGATAGTGGCCGTAGGCGGCATACGTCTTGAAGATGTAAAACCATTGCTTGAAGCCGGAGTGAACGGCATAGCAGTGAGCGGCGCCATAGCTTTTGCCGACGATATAGCCACGGCCACCAGAGAATTTATCGACCTGATGCCGACAAAGGTATAATTTCTTACGAAGAACTAATTGTCTTTGCTGAAGTGTGATTGGAAGACCGCCGGACCCCACGGGATCTCTTCCACGGGCTAATCGCATGGTGTGATAAAAACCTCTAAATACAAACAAGAATAACAACCACATAAAGAATGAACGATATCCTTAAAATCGGCGACAAGGAGTTCACCTCGCGCCTTTTTGTAGGCACCGGTAAGTTCTCTTCTCCCGATGTAATGCTTGAGTCGGTGATGGCTTCCGGTTCGCAGATGATAACCGTGGCCATGAAGCGTGTAAATATGATGAACGAGGCCACCGATGAGATGCTCACCCATATCAATAGAGAGCATGTGCAGCTTCTTCCTAATACGTCCGGTGTGCGCGATGCCAAAGAGGCTATACTCGCCGCACAGATGAGCCGCGAGATCTTCGGCACCAATTTCATCAAGCTTGAAATACATCCCGATCCCCGATATCTTATGCCGGATCCGGTGCAGACCCTTCGTGCTACTGAAGAACTTGCCAAAGACGGCTTCATAGTATTGCCCTATATTCAGGCAGACCCCGTATTATGCAAACTTCTTGAAGAAGCCGGTGCTTCGGCAGTGATGCCTTTGGCAGCTCCGATCGGCACCAACAAAGGTCTTGTCACCCGCGATATGCTTGAGATAATAATCGAGCAAAGCAACCTTCCGGTGGTTGTGGATGCCGGACTGGGAGCGCCCTCTCATGCTGCAGACGCCATGGAGATGGGTGCGGATGCCGTACTCGTGAATACGGCTATAGCAGTGGCCGGAGATCCCGTGATGATGGCCAAAGCATTTGCAAAGGCTGTAGAAGCAGGACGCGAAGCTTTTCTGGCTGGGCTCGGAGTAGTATCCACCTCCGCTCAGGCTACAAGCCCGTTTACAGATTTCCTGACTTCGCTTTGACGGAGTAGAATGGAGTAATAATAAATACAACTCTCCTCCCCATAGATATGAAAATAGAAAACATCGATCTCTCTTCTTATCCCAATTCAGAGAAAATATACGTTGACGGAAGTATCCATCCCATTAAAGTGGCGATGAGGAAAATCCATCAATATCCCACAGTAAAGATAGAAGACGGGAAACGCGTGGAGTACCCAAATGAAGATATAGTGGTATATGACACAAGTGGGCCGTATACTGATCCAAACATCACTACTGATGTATATAAAGGACTGCCGCGCACTCGCGAAGAATGGGTGATTTCCAGAGGCGACACAGAAGTGCAAAGCGATATCACAAGTGAATACGGCAAAATGCGTCGAGCCGACAAAAGTCTCGACGAGATACGCTTCCCGATTGAGCATAAGCCCCGTAAAGCCGTAGAAGGAAAAAGAGTAACTCAAATGCACTATGCACGCAAGGGGATCGTTACTCCGGAGATGGAATATGTGGCAATTCGTGAAAACCTTGATAATGAGCGCAGAGGAATCAAAAGCCATATCACGCCTGAATTTGTGAGGGACGAGGTGGCCGCTGGCCGTGCCGTCATAGCGGCCAACATCAACCACCCTGAAGCCGAACCCATGGTGATAGGTGCCGGATTCAGCGTAAAACTCAACACCAATATCGGCAACTCAGCCCTCTCTTCGGGCATAGAGGAAGAAGTGGCCAAAGCCATGTGGAGCTGCTACTGGGGTGGCGACACGCTGATGGATCTTTCCACGGGCGACCATATCCACGAGACCCGCGAATGGATTATCCGCAACTGTCCGGTGCCCGTAGGTACCGTTCCTATCTATCAAGCTCTTGAAAAGGTAAACGGCGACGTAAATAAACTTACATGGGAAATCTATCGCGACACGCTTATTGAACAGTGCGAACAGGGTGTGGACTACTTCACTATCCATGCCGGAGTGCTTCGCGAACACGCCGATTTGGTGAGCAAGCGTCTCACCGGTTGTGTGTCGAGAGGTGGATCCATCATGACCCAATGGTGTGTGCTCCATAATCAGGAAAGTTTCCTCTACGAGCACTTCGATGAGATTTGTGAGATCCTCAACAAGTATGACGTGGCCGTATCGCTTGGCGACGGAATGCGTCCCGGTTCGATTCACGATGCCAACGACAGAGCCCAGTTTCTCGAACTTGAGGTGCTCGGTCAGCTCACACTCAAAGCCTGGAGCCACGACGTGCAGGTACTGATAGAAGGCCCGGGCCACGTCCCTATGCAAAAGATCAAGGCCAACATGGCAAAGGAAATCGATGTATGTCACGAAGCTCCCTTCTATACACTTGGCCCTCTCACCACTGATATTGCCCCGGCCTACGATCATATCACTTCCGCGATAGGCGCCGCTATCATTGGCAGTCTCGGCACGGCGATGATCTGCTATGTCACTCCAAAGGAGCATCTGTCACTTCCCGATCTCAACGACGTGAGAGAAGGTGTGATTACCTATAAAATCGCAGCCCATGCAGCAGACTTGGCCAAGGGACATCCCGGCGCACAGGTGCGTGACGATGCCTTAAGCAAAGCCCGCTACGAATTCAGATGGAAAGACCAGTTCAATCTGTCGCTTGACCCCGAGAAGGCAAAACGCTTCTATCTTGAATCACGTCGAAATGCCCCGGATGCCGATGATAAATTCTGCACCATGTGTGGCCCTAATTTCTGCGCCATGCGCATCTCGCAGAATATTGCCGACAAATGTGGGGGAAATGAGAACCACTAATTTTAGTCAGCGGATATTCAACCCTTTTCTTTGATTATGAAAGTCAAGAAACTTATATGAATGAAGAATTAAAAACCAAATTTGCATCCGATCCGGACAAAGACTCGATATTTGGTTACGGATATGCGGATATCATAGACCGCTACGACTGGGATGAGACGGTGAGATTAGTGGCCGATGCAACCGACGCCGACGTACGGCGGGTGCTTGCAAAGGCACGTCGCAACGTCAAGCCCCTTTCACCGGAGGAATTTGCCATTCTGATTTCTGAGGCAGCCGCTCCTTATTTGCAGGAGATGGCTTCTCTCGCCAATCACTTTACGGCCGAGAGATTCGGTAAGACTATCTCAATGTATATTCCCATGTATGTGGGAAACGCATGTACCAACAAGTGTGTGTATTGTGGTTTTAATCACGATAATCCCTTCACACGTACTGTCCTAACGCTCGAGCAGGTAGAGCAGGAATGTCAGGCTATAAAGAAACTCAGTCCATTCGAGAATCTTCTGATAGTAGCCGGAGAATACCCCTCGCTGTGCGGCGTAGATTATCTGGAAAAAGTGCTTCGCGTGTGCAGACCTTATTTCCATAATCTCACCATAGAAGTGCAGCCTATGCGCGCCCGCGATTATGAACGCCTCACACATTGCGGCCTAAACGGTGTGGTATGTTTTCAGGAGACGTATAATCGTGAACTCTACAAGACGTATCATCCCCGCGGCATGAAGAGCCATTTTGACTGGCGTCTTAATGGATATGACCGTATGGGAGACGCCGGAGTCCACAAGATCGGTATGGGAGCCTTGCTCGGTCTGTCCGATTGGAGGGGCGACGCTGTGATGCTTGCGCGTCATCTCCGTTATCTTCAACGCAAATATTGGAAGAGTCGGTTTTCAGTCAATTTCCCAAGGATGTGCCCTTCCGAGAGTGGCTTTCAGCCTAAGAGTTTGATATCGGATCGACAACTTGTACAACTCACTGTGGCATTCCGACTCTTCGATCATGATGCAGACATCAGTTACTCCACTCGCGAGAAGTCATATTTCCGGGATAATATGATCCCCCTCGGTGTGACTTCCATGAGTGCCGGCAGCAAGACCGATCCGGGAGGTTATGCAGTGGATAAGGGAAGTCTCGAACAATTTGAGACCACCGACCAACGAAGCCCGGTTGAAGTAGAGAAAGCAATAGTCTCCAAAGGTTACCAGCCGGTATGGAAAGATTGGGATTCGATTTTTGATTAACCTGATATAAAGAAGACTCCGGAGCCCATTGGAGTTCCGGAGTCTTTGGTTTTCTTTGTCATAAAGAGAGAGGTTCAACTGTAGCGCATTTCAATGATATCCCAGTCTACTATGTCCCACAGACGTTTCAGATAATCGGCTCTGCGGTTTTGGTAATCAAGATAATAGGCATGTTCCCAGACGTCCATCACAAGTAGCGGGCGCAGATCTTCTGTCATCGGGTTGCGGGCATTGGGACCTTGAGTGATAAACAATACTCCACTCTTGTCAGCGCTTAACCATACCCAACCAGAGCCAAACAAGGTAGCACCGGTTTCTACGAAAGTCTTTTTGAAATCTTCGAAGCTTCCAAACTGCTCTTCAATTCTGCGGCGCAGTTCACCTTCAGGCTCTCTTTTGGGTGTAGGTGAGAATTGGAAGAAATAGAAGATATGGTTCCAGGCCTGGGAAGCATTGTTAAAAATCTTGCCGTCGCTCTCCATCACAATCTGCTCCAATGCCATATTGGCAAATGGAGTATCTTTAATGAGGGCGTTGAGAGTATCGATATAATTCTGTTCGTGTTTGCCGTAGTGATAGGAAACGGTTTCGGCGGAAATTACAGGAGCAAGAGCATCCGGCGCATACGGCAACTGAGGTTTCTCAAATTTCATAAGCAGGATTGATTAAAGTTAAACTAAATTTAAAACGTTTGAAACAATACTAAGGTTCAAATATCAGTACAGACTCTTAGATTTCGGTTTCATTATCGGAATATATCGCAACTCTGCAAACGGGATTACCTAAGCAGGATTCATTGTACATACCTTTTTTGATCAGAGTATAATTTTTTTGATATTTATAATAAAAACGGCTCAATATTTGTTATACAAAAGGATGCTTCGCATAGATGCCGGCGAATTGTTTTGCCCGCATATCATACGCGCAGGCATTACCCATAAAAAGCAACAATAAGAATATGCAATACGACACCCCAATCATACCGGCAGCAATTGAGGCGATACAAGATAAGAAAGGCAGTGGCATCACCGTGATCGACCTTCAGAACATAGCGGTGTCTTCTGCCCGGCAGTTTGTGATTTGTGAAGGAAAATCCACCTCGCAAGTCAGTGCCATAGCCGATAACATTCGTGAAGAAATCCAGAGACAATCTGGAAGGAAACCATACAATTACGATGGATATCGCAACAGCCAATGGATTGTAATAGATTATGGCGATGTGATGGTCCATGTGTTTCTACCTGAGTTTCGCGAACTTTATAATCTTGAGGAACTCTGGGGCGATGGGAAAATAGAAAATATTCCCGATCTTGATTGACAAATAGCCCTTTTGAAATTTTTACGTAAAAACAAAAATACATGAGCGTCTTACCCCGCAAAAACAACAATCCCAACAGGCGTCCGCTATTCAGTATGTACTGGATGTACGGTTTGATAATACTGTCGTTGCTGGCACTGTATTTCTTTCAGGACGGATCCAATACCAAGGATGTGGACTGGACAGATTTTGAAAAGGCGGCCCTTGCCGGCGATATAGAAAAAATCGTAGTAATCCCGGAAGGAAGCATTGCCGAAGGATATCTCACACCGGAAGGTGCCAAGCATCAAAATGTCAGTACCGGGAATGAGTCTCCTTTACAAGCCGAGGCATCCAGAAAAATCAAGACAACCATTCCATCGTCGAATAAGATTCAGGACAAAATAGATGAATGGAACGCAGTGCTTGCCAAAGAGAAGAAGCCGGAAATCAAGGTAAATTATGAGAAAAGTTCGGATTTGATGAAGCTTTTCTGGTATTTCGGACCGATTCTGCTTTTCGTATTGGTGATGATATGGATGTCGCGTCGTATGAGCAATGGCGGCGGTGCCGGCGGAGGCATTTTCAACGTAGGAAAGAGCCGTGCAAAAGTTTTTGATAAGAAAGACGGCACATCCGTTACGTTTAAGGATGTAGCCGGTTTGGCAGAGGCAAAAGTAGAAGTGGAGGAGATAGTTGAATTCCTGAAGAATCCGCAACGATACACCGATTTGGGAGCCAAGATTCCTAAAGGTGCTCTTCTTGTAGGTCCTCCGGGCACAGGTAAGACTCTGCTTGCCAAAGCCGTTGCTGGCGAAGCCAATGTGCCGTTCCTTTCCATATCAGGCTCCGATTTTGTGGAAATGTTTGTAGGCGTTGGAGCTGCCCGCGTACGCGATCTGTTTAAGCAGGCCCAGGAAAAGGCCCCCTGTATAGTATTTATCGATGAAATCGATGCCGTAGGCCGTGCACGTGGCAAAAATCCAAGCATGGGTGGTAATGACGAACGTGAAAACACGCTGAACCAGATGCTGACCAATATGGACGGATTCGGTTCGAACAACGGAGTAATCGTACTTGCAGCCACCAACCGCGTAGACATGCTTGATAAGGCATTGCTTCGTCCGGGACGTTTCGACCGCCAGATATATGTGGACTTGCCGGAACTTTCGGATCGTGTGGAAATCTTCAACGTGCACTTGCGCAATATCAAGGTAAGCAGCAAACTCGATGTGGAGCAATTGGCCCGCCAGACCCAGGGATTTTCGGGAGCGGATATTGCCAATGTCTGCAATGAAGCCGCTCTTATCGCCGCCCGCCACAACAAAAAGTCGGTGGATTGGGAAGACTTCATGAGTGCTATAGATAGAATCGTAGGAGGACTTGAAAAGCGATCCACCGTCTATACCGATAATGAAAAGGAATGCATCGCCACTCACGAAGCAGGCCACGCCACCGTAAGCTGGATGGTGCAGTATGGTCAGCCCCTTCTTAAGGTGACGATTGTGCCCAGAGGACGTGCACTAGGAGCCGCTTGGTATGAGGGTGAAAGCCGCCAGGTGCTTCCTACTCAGGCACTCCTCGACGAGATGTGCTCTCTGCTTGCCGGAAGAGCTGCCGAAGAAGTTTTTCTCGGCCAGATCGGCACAGGTGCCAGCAACGATCTCGAAAGATGCACCAAGATGGCAAGGGCGTTTGTACTCGTATATGGCATGAGCGACAGGCTCCCCAATATGAATTATCATGATTCCACCGGACAGGATTACGGATTCTCAAAGCCATATTCCGAAAACACAGCCAATCTAATAGATGAGGAAGTGGCAAGAATCATACGGGAGCAATACGAACGAGCCAAAAACATCCTGCGCAAATATGCCAAAGAGCACAATAAGATGCGCGATATCCTTCTTCAGCGCGAGGTGATTTACACTGAAGACGTACAGAAGATCCTCGGACCCCGCAAATGGAAAAGCCATACGGATGAAATCATGGAGATAAACCGCAGAAATGAACTTGAAAGGCATCCGGAAAAGAAAGAGAACAATCCATACATAGACACCGAAAATGCCGAGCCCAATCCGGCGTGGGACTCTCCCTCTTCATCCAAAAGCAAAGATTCAGATCAGATAAAAGATGCCGGAAATGGCCTTTCTGAAACCGGCCCGGATAAAAGGAGATCGGATGACGGTGACGCAGGCATTCCCCCGCCGTTTAACAAATAGGTATCTGCGAAAAATAGACTGAGATCCCCCTAGAAAGTCTGGAATGATATAATGCCAATCATTTCAGACTTTTTTCGTAGATGTAATTTATGATGGTCTAAATGAATCCAGTAGTTGCCTAACTGTAAACATTATGACTTCTCAATGACGGAAATATTGTTCTATTTGTCAGATTATAGAGTGTATTTTAAACGGTTTTAAGATATTTTTCCTAATTTTGTGTGTTGAAACCAAGTGGAAATTACAAAATCACTGTATAACAAAAAACTCAATATATAATTTAAATCTGTATGAAAATAAAGCAGTTTTATGCCTTTGGAATCACCGTTGCAGCCGGTTTGACTATGCTGAGCGGGTGCAAAGGAAAGGAGCAGCAGCAACAACAGGCTCCCCCCGAATTGGAGGTAATGACCATTAGTGAGAATGCAGCAACAATGGAGACAGGTTTTCCCACAACACTTCGTGGCGAAAACGACGTAGAGATACGTCCGCAGATCTCCGGTTTCCTTACTAAAGTATGCGTGCATGAAGGTCAGCATGTGAGCCGCGGTCAGGTGCTCTTTGAGATTGATCAGGTGCAGCTTAAGGCTGCAGTAGAAGCAGCGCAGGCCGCCGTGCAGGTGGCTCAGGCCAATGTCAACACTGCCAAAACAAATATGAACAACAACAAGGCTTTGGTAGATAAAAACATCATCAGCTCTTCGGCCTATCAGACTTCTGTGGATTCCTACAATGCGGCACTCGCCCAGCTTAATCAGGCTCAGGCCAATCTCGTGTCGGCCCGTCGCAATCTCAGCTACTCCACAGTAACTGCTCCTACTTCCGGAGTTGTTGGTTCCATTGATTATAAGGAAGGTACTCTTGTGTCTCCTCAAACCTTGCTCACCATCCTCTCCAACAATGGCGCTATGGAAGCTTATTTCTCACTTAATGAGAAAGACATCTACGAACTTACCGATAATGGACAGCGCTCTCTGCAGGCTGCTCTCAACAACATGCCGCAGGTCACTCTTCAGCTTGCCAACGGCGAACGTTATTCAGAACCGGGTAAAATAGTTTCGGTGTCCGGTGTGATTGACCCCTCTACCGGTTCGGCCTCTGTAAAGGCAGTCTTCCCCAATACCAACGGAATGCTTCAGAGCGGCAACACCGGTCAGGTGCTTATCCCAAGTGTGCATAACAATGCAATGCTTATCCCGCAGGCTGCCACCTTCGAACTTCAGGATATGAAGTATGTCTTTGTAGTCAACGATTCCAGCATCGTTCACCAGCGCAATATCACAGTAGACAAGCAGGACGACGGCAAAAACTATATCGTGACAAGCGGACTTAAGCCCGGTGAAAAAATTGTCACTGAGGGTGTGGGTATCTCCGTGCAGGAGGGTATGACAATCAAACCCAAGCAGAAATAAAGGTGATAACTATAGTCTAATAACGACCTAAACTGTTGGCGTCAATTAAATTTGCTGATTGATAGAAGAGGACATCTCATCAACGTTAAATCAATTGACAGTCATTCTTCAACATTTCTTACTCGATCTTTCCGTCTCCACTTGAAGGATCTATGAAAGAATCCGTAAGAATGCATCGAAATGATTTGAAATCCAACGGTAAAGAACTAAAAATATGAATCTATCAACATTTATCAATAGGCCGGTGCTGTCTACCGTAATTTCGATATTTATCGTTATTTTCGGTATTCTCGGACTGTTCTCATTGCCGATTGAGCAATTCCCGGATATTGCACCTCCGACAATTCGCGTGAGCACAACTTATACCGGTGCGAATGCTCAATCCGTGCTCAACTCTGTGATCGCCCCTCTTGAAGAGCAGATCAACGGTGCTGAGAATATGACCTATATGTATTCTCAGGCCGCCAACAACGGTTCGGCCACAATCAATGTTTATTTTGAACAGGGCACTGACCCCGATATGGCTGCCGTTGATGTTCAGAACCGTGTGGCCAAAGCCGCCTCGTTCCTTCCCTCTGAAGTAAACCAGGTAGGTGTGATCACGCAGAAGCAGCAGACCTCTATGCTTGTGGTCTTCAACCTTTATGATGCCACCGGACACTATAGTCGGGAGTTTATCGAAAACTATATGGCCATCAATATCGTGCCGGTGATCAAGCGTGTGAAGGGTGTGGGTGAGGCCATGGTGATGGGTGCCGACTATTCAATGCGAATATGGCTTAAGCCGGACGTGATGGCTCAGTACAATCTGATGCCGACGGACGTCACGGCCGCACTCGCCGAACAGAACGTGGAGGCAGCTCCCGGTCAGTTTGGCGAACAAGGTGACCAAAGCTTTCAGTACGTGATGCGTACCAAGGGCCGTCTGGTGAATGAAAAGGAGTTTGAGGATATCATCATCCGCGCTCTGCCCAACGGCGACATGCTTCGTCTGAAGGATGTGGCGAAAGTGGAACTTGGCCGACTCACCTATGGTTTCCAGTCTACAACCAACGGCAAGGTCGGTTGTGCCGCCATGGTGTTCCAGTCGCCCGGCTCCAACGCCACCCAGGTGGTGGAAGCCATCCAGAAAGAACTCGACAAATTCCAGAAAGAATGCCCGGAAGGTCTTAAGATTGAGACAGTGCTCAACGTCAACGACTTCCTTTTTGCCTCAATTCATGAGGTAATAAAGACTCTTATAGAGGCGTTCGTGCTGGTGTTCCTGGTGGTATTCCTTTTCCTACAGGACTTCCGTTCAACCCTCATTCCTATGATCGCCATCCCTGTGGCACTTATAGGTACATTCTTCCTGCTCAATATTTTCGGATTTACAATCAACCTGCTTACTCTTTCCGCACTTGTGCTTGCGATTGCCATTGTGGTGGACGATGCGATAGTGGTGGTGGAGGCGGTGCATGCCAAGCTCGATGAGGGTTACCAATCGTCGAAAAAGGCAGCCATAGATGCGATGAATGAAATCGCTTCCGCCCTTATCTCCATCACTTTGGTAATGATGCTTGTGTTTATCCCTGTATCATTTATGGGTGGCACTTCCGGTGTATTCTACCGTCAGTTCGGTCTTACGATGGCCATGTCTATCGGACTTTCAGCCATCAACGCTCTTACTCTTTCGCCTGCCCTCTGCGCCCTCTTCCTTAAACCCCACAAGAAGGGAGAAGCCGAATTCGACGGTATTGACAATGCAGAGTTCAATGGCGGCGACTCAGGCGAAGTACGCAGGGCAAATGCGGGAAAACTTCCTTTCCACAAACGTTTCTTCTATTGGTTCAACATCTTCTTTGATGCTCTGCTAGCCAAGTACAAGAAAGCTACCGGATTCTTTATCAACAACAAGATTGTAAGTTTCCTTATTATCGCGGTCTGCGTAGGAGTGCTTGCCTTCCTGATGATTAAGACTCCTACCTCCATGGTCCCCGATGAGGACACAGGCACCATCATGGGTGTGCTCAACATGCCACCGGCCACTTCTCAGGAACGCACCGTGGAGATGATGAATAAAGTGGATTCCATAGCGGGAACAATTCCTGAGATTGCCTATCGCACTGCCATTACCGGTTATAGTTTTGTGGGTGGCCAGGGCAACACATATGGTTCATTCATCTTCAAACTTAAGCATTGGGATGACCGTAAGGGAGACAACTCCACGGCCGATGCTGTACTCGGAAAATTGTTTATGATGACATCGCAGATTCATGATGCACGTGTGATGTTCTTCAAACCGCCTATGATTTCCGGTTACTCGGCCACATCTGGTTTTGAGATAAAATTACAGGACAAGACCGGTGGAGATCTCAACAACTTCTTCCAGGTATATCAGCGTTACATCGCAGCCCTCAATGCACGTCCGGAGATACAGATGGCATATTCTACCTTCAACCCCACTTTCCCACAGTATCTTGTGGAAATTGATGTGGCAAAAGTGAAACAGGCCGGTCTCACTCAAAGTGCTATTCTCTCCGCACTTCAAGGTTACTACGGCGGTATGTATATTTCCAACTTCAACCGCTTCGGTAAGCTGTATCGCGTGATGATGCAGGCCACACCCGAGGCCCGCGTATCCCCCGAGACACTCAAGCAGATCAAAGTGCGCAATGGTTCCGAAATGGCTCCGATCGACAACTATGTGAAACTCAGCAGAGTCTACGGACCGGACGTTATCTCCCGATTCAACATGTTTACAGCCATAGCCATCACAGGCACTCCCGCACCGGGATATTCCAACGGTGAGGCAATTCAGGCCATCGAAGAGGTGGGCGCCCAGATTCTTCCGCAGGGCTTCGGTTATGAATACTCAGGTCTGACGCGTGAGGAAGCCGAACAGGGTTCAAGCTCCACAGCGTATGTGTTCGCACTTGTGTTGCTTTTCGTATATCTCCTATTGAGTGCCCAGTATGAAAGCTATCTGCTCCCGTGGGCGGTAATCATATCCGTGCCCTTGGGCTTGATGGGTACCTTTATCTTTGCCCATTTCCGTGGCATTGACAACAATATCTATCTCCAGATCGCGCTTATCATGCTTATCGGTCTTCTTGCCAAGAATGCTATTCTTATAGTAGAGTTTGCGCGTGAACGCCGACTTACGGGCATGAGTATCGTAAATGCGGCCATTGCGGGAGCTACGGCGCGTCTGCGTCCTATCCTCATGACGTCTTTGGCCATGATTATCGGTCTGTTGCCTCTGATGTTTGCCTCCGGTGCAGGTGCCAACGGCAATAAGGCTCTGGGCACCGGTGCGGTGGGCGGCATGCTCGTAGGTATGATTCTTCAGGTGCTTCTGGTGCCGATGCTCTACGTAGTGTTCCAGACTATTCAGGAGAAGATATCACCGATAAAATGGAAAGACAAAGACAATAGCGGTCTTGACTCTGAAATTGAACAATATTCGAAGAACTGACAATAATATGAAAATTTATAAATATGCTTTGTTGGCGTTGGCGATATCGTCTCTCACAAGCTGTCAACTCTACAAGAAGTACGAGTTGCCTGCCGACCAAAGTAAATATGTAGCCGATTACAAGAAGGCAGTGGAGTCCACCCCGGACTCCACCGCCCTTCCCTATCTTGGCTGGAAGGATGTGTTTAAAGATCCTATCTTACAGGGATATATCTCCAGAGCCTTGGCAGATAACGTGAACCTTGACAATGCCCGCCTCAATATTGAAGCAGCCAAGGCGCAGTTAAAAGGCGCGAAACTGAGCTATTTCCCCTCCCTTGCACTTTCTCCTAACGGAGGTACCGCAAGCTACGGTGGCAGTCATATGAACTGGTCATATACCATACCCTTGGCGGCCAATTGGGAGATAGATGCATTTGCCAAAATTCTCAACCGTAAGAGAGGAGCGCAGGTGGCTGTGGAGCAAGCGCAGGCCTACCGTCAGGCCGTGCAGTCGCAGATTGTATGCGGAGTCGCAGCCACTTACTATTCCATTGTAATGCTTGAACAGCAACTTGATCTGAGCAAACGGACCGCAGATATATGGAAGGATCAGGTGGAATCAATGGAACTTATGATGGAGGCCGGTATGACAAATGCCGCAGCCGTGGCTCAGAGCCGTGCCCAATATTATTCTATATTGGCCTCAATCCCCGACCTTGAAAACAATATTCAATTGGCACAGAATTCTCTCAGCCTGCTGATGAATACCTATCCGGGTCAAACCTGGCCTGTGACTTCCAATCTTGATTTCGATATGCCTACGGAAGTGGAATCTGGTGTGCCTATGTCGTATCTCGCAGCCCGTCCGGACGTATATGCTCAGGAAAGAGCGCTCGCGGTAGCTTACTATCAGACCAACTCCGCCCGTGCTGCCTTCTATCCTTCCCTCAATATTTCGGCACAGGGAGGATTCACCAATCTTCTCGGTTCCATAATCTCCAACCCTGGGAAATGGTTTATACAACTTGCCGGACAGCTTACCGCCCCCCTGTTCTCAAGAGGCCAGAACATCGCTGCCCTTGAAGCTGCCAAGGCCAACCAGCAGATAGCTCTCAATAATTTTGAATATTCTGTGTTGTCCGCCAGTGCTGACGTCAGCGACGCTCTTGTGGCCATCCGTACCAATCAAGAGAAAAGGGAGTACCTTGAAAAGCAGGTGGAGAGCCTTGAGAAATCGGTGGAATACACTCAGGAATTATTCAGCTACAACCGCACCACCACTTACCTCGAGGTGTTGACCGCACAGTCGGGTCTGCTCAATGCCCAGATGTCGAGTCTGGCCTGCTGGCACAGCAAGGTGTCTGCCTTGATTGATCTTTATCAGGCAGTGGGCGGAGGACGCTGATCTATGTCAATAATTACCAACTTCTTATAACTATGAACAATATCAGTAATCTCGCATATGTTCATCCTGAGGCTAAACTCGGGGATAACATTACGATAGATGCTTTCGCATATATTGACCGGGATGTTGAAATAGGCGACGGCTGCCATATTCACCCGCAGGCTACGCTTCGCCCGGGAGCACGTATCGGAAAGAATACCAAAATCTACGAAGGCTCCGTAATTGCTGCTACACCTCAGGATTTTCGCTGGGATGGCAAGGAAAGCCTGGCCGTGATAGGCGACAATAATGTGATCCGCGAGCATGTGATCATCAACCGCAGTATCCACGAAGGGGAAGCTACGGTGATCGGCAACGGTAATTTCATCATGGCACATTCGCATGTGGGTCATGATTCTAAAATCGGCAACAACTGCGTACTTGGCAACGCCGTACGCGTGGCCGGACGTTGCGTGATAGGAGATTGCACGATCCTTTCTTCCAATGCATTGGTACATGAAAAATGTGAAATCGGAGAATGGGTGCTGATTAAAGGAGGGTGCCGTGTGACTAATCATGTGCCCCCCTATTGCGTTATGGCCCACAACCCCATCTCATACTACGGGGTGAATGCCTACGTGATGCGCCGCAACAACTTTACGGAGCAGCAGATAGATGATATCGCAAAATGCTATCGCCACGTCTATCAGTGCAACACAAGTGTGTTCAATGCCATGCGTCGCATTGAGGTGGATGTGCCGCAGACTACGGAACGTGACAATATCCTCGTTTTTATTAAAAATCACGAGAATAATCTTGCTGCCGCCCCCGATATGGAAATGGACTTCTAAGACGCTCTTTCATATATTTCAATTTTCCAAACATAAAGGAATGTTGAAATTTCAGTAATAAAAATGTCTCGTCGGAATACCTTTAACCATAGGGTTAAGGTATATTCGGCGAGACATTTTTTGTTGATTTGTCATTGTCAACGATAATTGCTAAATTTGCGGTATGGATACTAAAGTTCTTGCCACCCGGTCGATTTCCGGCTTAATTTACGTGATCCTGATAGTAGGGTGTATCTTTTTAGGAGTAACAGCCACGAATATATTGGCCTCTGTATTCGGAATGCTCGCCACTTATGAGTTCACCAAGATAACTCATCAAGGAAAATCAGTAAGCCTTACCGCCTTGATCCTTGATATGGCAGCCATGTTGTGTCTGGTATGGATGTCGGCGGGATTGCCGCTCATGGTGTTTGTTCCGGTGCTTTTGGTCAGATTTATTTCCGAACTTTACATTCATTCAGAAAATCCTCTTCGCAACGCTGCCCTTTCTGTGCTCGGCATTATCTACATAGGATTGCCCTTAGGAATGATGATGTTTATCCCTACGCTTTGTAGAGAAAGCACCATGCCTTTGTTGGCTATTTTCATTATGATATGGCTCAATGATACGGGAGCATTCCTTGTAGGAAGCATGATCGGACGCCACCGTCTTTTCGAACGAATCTCACCAAAGAAATCTTGGGAAGGATTCTTCGGGGGCTTGGCCCTAAATATTATAGCGGCAATTTTGTTTGCCATGTTCTGTCCAAAATTCTTCTCAATGAATTTCGGTATACCCTTCTGGGTTGGAACCGCCATAATCATCACCTCTTTTTCTACGTGGGGAGACTTGTTTGAGAGTCTGTGCAAACGTACCCTGCATATTAAAGACAGCGGAAATCTTATTCCCGGCCACGGAGGAATTCTCGACCGAATTGATTCTCTGCTGTTTGTGATGCCGGCCATGGCTGTCTATATCATGTTTGCCGCAATCGCCGGACTTTGCAATTCCCTTCAAATGTTTTGACATAATGAAGTGATTTAAGTTTTATACGAAAACTAAAGAATTGTTTAGAATGTTTTCTTCAAACTCAATATTCATTAATATATCTTGCATTTGAAAAAAATTAAATCACTTCAAATAGAAATTTCATCTTCTCCAAAAATGAATAAATTCAAATATATTCTCTCCACACTTACATTATGTTGTGCAATTGCGGGTAGCAGTGCAGCGGTGTTGCCCGAAGTTACGATTCTTGGCAGGCAGTATTACCGCTATGAAGCTAAAAAAGGAGATTCCCTTTATGGCATAGCTAAGGAATATGGATGGGATCAGGCATTGATCACGAGTCTGAATCCGGAATTATCCTCTCCTTTTAAAGAAGGCCAGATTATATATTACCCTGTGCCGGAATCGAAGAAGAATGAAACCAGGGTGGGTACCGTATCCCATCAAGTGGCGAAGGGTGAGACTGTCTACGGTATCTCAAAAAAGTATAACGTATCCACAGAGCAGATTTATGCTGCCAATCCCGGCTCGGAATTCGGAATAAAGGAGGGGCAGACACTCACCATTCCGACTGCAAAAAATATCGGCTCAGACTACGTAGTGCACAAAATAATGCCGGGTGAGACACTCTACGGAGTGGCTAAACGATACAATACATCCGTAGAAGACATTATGTATGCCAATCCGGGAGTAAGCGACCATAATTTCAAGAGTGGAGACACCGTGAAGATTTTACCAGACAGTCGCAACCGAAATATGGTGAAGGAATCCGTGGTGGAAAACCATGTGTTGTCGCTCAGCACATATAAGGTGGGAAAAAACGATACATGGGAAAAGGTGTCGAAGAAATTCAAAGTTGACACCGCTTTGCTGCAGGAGGCTAATCCCGGAGTGTCGCATCTTGAAAAAGGCAAACAAATTATTATACCTAATGCCGTTGCGGTAAATGTAATGAAAGACGTGGCAGTGGTTGATCCACGCGAATCAACGCCCGAAGGCCGTCAGGAAATTTACGAGGATGTTCAGAAGCAGTTGGTGGAAGAAAGCAAGAGCAAGGACGTGAGGGTTGCCCTTGTGCTCAATGATCTTTCCTCCAACATGGATATGGAGTTTTCCAGAGGATTCCTCATGGCGATAGACGAACTCAAAAAGTCGCCCTATAAAATCACAGTGAAGATTATAGAGGAGAATTCCCCTACTCTGATCACCGCCCTTACAGAATTCGGCCCTTCCCTGATCATAACCACCAATGAAAAGGAATTACCGGGAAGACTTGTAGACTATGCTGCATCCAAAGATTGCGAATTGATCAATTCGTTCGACGTAAAGTCAAACGTATATGAGACCAACGGGAACGTGGTTCATATTCTTCCACCGTCATCAATGTTCAATGCCAAAATCTCAAAGTTTATATCCGATAGGTTTGGCGACAGAAGATTGATCATACTTGGCGAACCGGACAGCAACGACACTATGGCGGAGGCCGTGCTCAATGCAGTTGATCCTTTGAGAGTAGTCACAGTCCCGACAGCGGAAATCAAGGATTTCAATCCTGAATATGGCGATTATCTGATTTATATCACCGATACCAAACGTGCGGATGTGAAAAAAGCTCTCGAAGAAATAAAGACTCTGCGCGAGAAAGCCGCTACTACCGACTTTGCCGTGCTTGGCAGACCTAATCTTATCACACAGACTTCGTATCTCAACGATCTTTTTTGTGAGAATGAGATTTATTTCCCTTCACGATTCTATTTTGATCCTGAACTTTCTTCCGGAAAGAAATTTATCGACGGATATAAAGACCTCTATTCGCACACTCCTATCAAATCGTTTCCTGTCTATGCAATATCCGGTTACGACATCGCCCGCTATTTCATACCTGCAATGCACGAAAAAGCCGGTGAGCTTGATAAGGATCTTGCCACCCCCAACAGCATAGGACTGCAAAATGGTTTCAATCTGCAACACGCAGACGGTGCAAAGGGGCTTGTCAACGATATGGTCTATATGATTAAGTTCAACCCCTTCGGTAATATCGATAAAATCACGATAGAATGAAGTCGTTTTCTTCTAATCAGAAGCTGAATGCAGTGCTTCTGTGCCTTATGATTTTATTGGGCAGCGTCAACTTAGAAGCACAGACTCACTATAGTTCCAATGTGGCTATAGGTGTAAAGGGTGGAATTGAAACTTCCAGAGTGTTTTTCAATCCCTCCATGAAGCAAAAGCTACCGATTGGACCTACTGTCGGCATCCAGTTTCGATACATTGAAGAATCGCATTTCGGCCTTATTGCAGAGGTAAATTATGCCCGAAAGGGTTGGGAAAACAGTTTTGAAGAGACCGATTACAAATATCGCAGAGGCATAGATTATATTGAAATCCCTGTTCTTGCTCACGTGTATTTCGGACGTAGAGGCCGCTTTTTTTTCAACGTAGGTCCGCAGGTAGGATTTAAAATCGGAGACTCCACAACTTCAAATTTTGATTACAACAATGTAAGCAGTCTGCCTAATTTCCCGTATAAAAACAGAGTGAACGATGCCTTTTGGCTACCGATCCACCAGAAAGTGGATTTTGGGATCACCGCAGGTATAGGCGGGGAATTCTCAATAAACCGTCGCAATGCCGTTAACTTGGAGGCTCGCTTCTATTATGGCATTGGCAATCTGTTTGAATCCGGCCCCCGCGATCCCTATCGAGCCAGCAACGATATGGCGGTGTCTTTGACAGTCGGATATTGGTTTCGTCTCAAGTGACGTTTTCCTAAGGGATTTACGGATGCATCAAATTTTTCATACCCCCTGTGGCTCACTTGATATTTTTGTAGAAGAAGGAAAGTTGGTCCGTTGCAAATGGATAGATTATATTACTTCTGACCAAAAGGATACTAATGAGCTGGCTGCTGTTGACAATGCTTCCACTGGAACGGATGGTATAATTATTGATTCCGTTATTATTCAGTTGCAGAAGTATTTCAGGGGAATAATAAAATCGTTTAGGATAGATTACGAGCTAAAAGGTACGGAATTTCAGAAACTTGTATGGAAAGAAATCAGCAAGATTCCATACGGGCAGACTGTTTCCTATAAAAGTTTAGCTGAAAAAATAGGAAGACCTGCGGCAGTGCGGGCTGTAGCCAACGCATGCAGATTAAATCCTCTATGCATTATAATACCATGTCATAGAGTGATCGGAAGCAATGGAGATCTCACTGGCTATAACGGTGGACTTCATATTAAGGAGTACATGCTCCGACTTGAAAGAAATTAAGATTTTATCTCATAATGATTTAACTTTTATAGCGGACTTTCAACCAATTCAAGTTTAAGAGAATTCGAAATAAGAGTGATTTGTCTCTGAAAATCGGCAACCCTCCAAATAAAAAAACTCCCGGCAATGCAATACCGGGAGCTTTTTTTAAGAGAGTTGGCATTTGCGACTAAGTAGACGTTTCCATTGGAAGTTATTTCGACTTCAAACCGAAACTCTGCTTAATGCCAATGAAGTTTATGCAACTTCACTTGTAAAAATATCACTTAACAATTATCTTTTTGCCATTTACTATGTAAAGACCGGCAGGGAGATCCTGAACACCGGTGCCTACCTGAATACCCTGAATGTTGAATACCGGGGCATTGCCGTTTTCAATACCGATTGCCTCTACGGCGGAGCTTACATCATTGAAAGTAGCCTTTACATCATCGGCATAGTCGTAACCGTCGTTGCTGGTAACACCGGCGAGGCCTACTACAACGTTATCTGCTGCAAGAGCCTCCGTGGGGATTGTGAAGGTATATGTAGCCTCGTTGCCGTCGCTGCTGACGTTGGACTCCGTGCAGTCAGCCTTGGCGATGAAGGAAGTTACTTCATCAGCACGGGTGGCCGGAGTATAGGTCACGTTGAAGCCGGTGAAGTCAATGGTGTTCAGACCGATGATGGTAGCTTCCATTGTGGTGGAAGTAAGTTTGTTGCCGGCTTCGGGAGTGAAGGACACCTTTACTTCTGCCTTGGGAATTTCTTTATAGGGAATGTTCAGAGAAATCGAACCTGGAGATTTGTCATCCCCGGTATTGATAACTTTACCTTCAAGATCATACAGATCTTTTATGGCAATGCTTACCATGTCGCTTGTGCGACCTTCGGAGCCTGCTCCAGCTTTATAGTTGGAAAGCTGACGAAGTTTGTCGGTGAGATTTACGTATACAGAGTTGCCTTCTACAGTGGGAGTGATCACTTCACGATAATAATCCTCTCCGACCACACCTTCCGAATTACCGAAAGAGATGATGCAAGTGGGCTTTTTGGTAGTGGAAATTGCGCCTGTGGCCTCAATAGTGATAATACCTTCTTTGTTGTCGGCAGCCCAATAGGAGAGGAAATATTCAGGAGCTGTAATCTTTTCAATTGTCACAGCCGGAGAACTTACCTTATATTTAAGGATATAGGCTCCATTGGAATCAGTGCCCTCTACAGCGGTACCGCCTGTGGATACAAGGTTGGCAAAGATCACTTCAAATTCTGAGCCGGCAGTTATGCCGTTATCGCTGTTGTCGGCGAGAAGGCCTTCGAGTACTTCTCCAATATTTGTGACTTCCAACACACGGTCGTTTTTGTCATCGATTTTGCAGGTAAGCGCTGTCGTTGAGGAGACCCCGCCATTATTTGTATATCTTACAAAAGCTGTCGGAGTGGGTTTGATGGGCATATTGAAGCGCAGCGTCAGTGTGCTGTACATAGAGAGATTGAAAGTAGTGAGATTACCGTCGGTGCCCACTCCGGGATCCGCCATATCAAGTTTCATTGCGGCGGGGGTATATCCTTCGATTTCCAGCATTACGTTGGCTGTACCCCACCAGGGTGCAATTTTTACCCATAATTCCTGCCCAGCGGTTACCTTGTTGCTGTAAAGCTGTCCGTTAAAATCTCCATAGGATGCGTATCCTTTGTATGTGAGACCTAATTGTGTGGTCATGGCTTCATTGGTGTAGATGGTGTAATCAGCACCATGTACAAGAAGAGTACCGTCCACCGGTATAGTCAAATGTCCGGTTGCTTCTTCGGAGTCTGGCACTGAATAAATTTTGCCGAGATCTATCTCTCCAAGGTCAACCTTGGTGGCGGCTACGGCACTGGCTGTGCTGAAAACTACCATAGCGGCCAATGCAAGAGTCGTGTTGTTTGTGAATAGTTTAAATAGTTTCATTAAATCAATGAATTAAGTTAACATTACGATGTTTTGAAACATCTTTAAGTGTGTGTGAATTTAAACTCTGAGAAATTTCTATTCGTAGATGAACTGTCGCAATAATTCTTCTACAAATATTGTTTTCTGCATTGCAAAAATCTTATCCTAAAGACAAAGTAAAGAAATATAAACTAAAAATACAAAATATATATATAATTCTGTTAAAAAAAAGCAAGAATTCCAATGGTTAATTTTCCAATATTTCTTGCATAATTAAATAAAAATGCAAGATATTTTGTAAATATAAGATGAATATTCTTAGAATGATTGATTTTGCAAAATTAATTTCTAAATAAAAGGGATTTGTGCTTCATTGCTGCAGAAATTTAAATTCAAGGAATTTGATTCTCCGTGCTCGCCTTTTCAGCATTAGGAACATTTTTGTTTTGCGAGACCGGAGGCTCGCCTTCCCTGAGCAGACTCGGTAAGTTGCCACCCAATACCCTACGAGAAAAAACTTGCGGGTTGTAAACTCAAAAGTCTTGGGCGCGGCCTTCCAAGTCCAACGCGTCACATCCAAATGATATGTTAATTTTTGGGGTAAGTAGGCGCTTATTTATTTATGAAGACTACTTTTCCCTGTTGGTATTCTGGAGTGGTGATGAAGGCATCTACTTCATTATCGGTCATAGACCGGAAGTTTTTGTAGGTGGCAGGATATCCCGACACTGTGAGTTTACCGCCGCCGAGTGGTCTCTTGGTAAATGTAAACTGTGGGTCTACGAGAACATCCGCTCCTACTTCCCTGCATAATTCCACAATAAGATTGGCTTTACGTTGCTCAAGATCAGTAGGAGAAAATATTTTTATTCGCCAAGAATCGGTCTTGCTGACCCGTACATCTTTAATGTCAAGGTCTGCTGCCGTCACGGCTGTGATAGTGGTGTTGATTTCCACGGTACGATTAAGTTGCTCCGGATCTGCTCCGTAGCAGTCTATGGCAGTATTGAGGGCCAATATTGCCGCCAAGACAGTGAAGATGTTTTTCACGATTTGATTCACGTATCAATGAAGTTGTCTAAACTTATTTACGAAAGTTAAAATCAGCAGTAAATTCTTTC
>JAMPGE010000026.1 GCA_023664085.1 Muribaculum sp.
CGCCCAAATATTCAATTCTCAGAGCATCTGTAAGGGGTAGTTCTGCAACACCCTCCAGCTTAGTAGGTCTGGATGCATCCTGTGCTAGAGCGGCTGAACCGGTCAGTGCCAGTGCATAGACAGCTAATGTTGTAAAAAATTTTTTCATAATATAATTGTTAGGTGAACTTTTTATTTCTTTATTGATATCTTTCAATAACAAAATTTGGTTGAACAGATTTTAAACCCAAACGGAATTTAAAGTCTGTATGAATTTTTATGTGACACTATCGTTTTCCAAAGGTTGATTATTATTATTCCACAAAGTAGATTTTTTTATCGGTAGCATTTTATTCATTAAATTTTTAATGACGGATATTTATTACACTTTGTTCGTTCCGACGCCCACAAAGTTAGAACAAATTGTTAATAACTCCAAATTTTTACTATCATTTTTTAAACAAAACAAAGGCTGCACTTATCATTACATTCAATATCAGCACTATATCCTATAGAAATATTTTCTCTTAAAGCAAATATTTTACAAACACTGAATTTTTATGGCTAACTATAAAAGATTGTAATCATTTCATAACTATCTATTATAATAACATTTGACTACATTGAGAGAATTATACAAACTCAAAACAATATTTGAAGAAAATTTCCATTTTAGAAAAGATATCTACAATATATTTTACCGATGGTTGAATATTCTATTCTATTTTATATTTAGAACAATTTTACCAATAATGGCAAACTTGGAAGAAAATTTATTAGAAATTGAAGAAATTTATTACTTAAAGAAACTTGACTCTAATGCAAACAATCTAAAATCTTAAAGGCGAATCGGCAGATCCGCTTTCGCCATATTCTTTAAAGTTCTAAACATCGTTCACATTGTTATCAAATGCTTTTTGTATTTCATATTGTGCCAATCTTATTAACATTTAACAATATTCCTGCCAAGGATCGATTATACTGAAACTTTCTATATAAACTTAAGTCAAAATTCCACAAGTTTGAATCTATTGTTTCGTAAATCAATAATTAACAATTTGTTGACAATAGGTTCACCCACCCCGCTGAGTATCTTCACAGCTTCCGAGGCTTCCAAAGAAGCCACAACCCCGGTGAGGGGGCCAAACACCCCTGCCGCTGAACATGGAAGCATACCTTCAGCATTCTGATCTTCGGGAGGGAAGATATCGGAAAAGTTGGTTGTGCCGGGCATATGCGTCATAAGTTGAGCATGATATTCGGCAACCCCGGCCGTGACATAGGGTTTCTCCAGAAGATTGCATATTTTTTCGATAAGATAGGTGGTAGCGGAATTATCCGCGGCGTCTATTATGCAATCGTATGAGGAGATGATTTCCTCAGCGTTATCAGTTTTTAAGATTTTATGTGTTTTGACATCTACATCTCTGTTAAGAGCTCTGATTCGATTTGATAGGGTAGTGGCTTTCGACTTTCCGGCTTCCTCTTCCGTATATAGCACTTGGCGCTGAAGATTGGATATTTCGATAGTATCGAAATCCACGAGTCCGATGGTGCCCACTCCGGAGGCCGCGGCATATACGGCCGCAGTGGCACCTAAAGCACCACAACCCACTATAAGCAGCCTAGAATCAAGAAGTTTTTTCTGGCCGCTTCTACCAAAGTCTTCAAGACGGAGATTGACAGAGTAGCGTTGGAAAGATGGATCTACTGACATTTTTAATAACGAAGTGTTTTAAACTTTTTACAATAACTAAAGAAGTGTTTAAAAATGTGCCGTTTAGATATATTTTTGTTCTTTTATGAGATTAGGAATCTCTCACCTATTATAAGTTTATAAGTTGATGCTCCGTCAGCCGAAAAATTACCTCCTAAAATTTATACTCCATTTTATAAAATTTTATGTTATAGGGGCCCATCCTTGGAGCTATTATTTTACAGGGGTAAGATCCCGTCCCATATAATATATTGGCTTAGGGATTAAACAAAAGATACAGTTTCCGATAAAGGCTTACGCTTTGAGTGATTGGGAAGCGGTCCGAATCCTTCTGCGATGTAGCCGAGATCCAAAAGCATTAAAATCTCTTCATCTTCCGGCAGGCCAAGAATATCATGTAATTTATCAGGATCAAAATTATTAACCCAGCAGGAATTTACGTCAACATCAGCAGCGGCCAGTAGCATATGAGTGGCTACTATGGATGCATCCTCCACACCTGACTGACGTTTGCCTCCGGGATATGTATAGACATTGTCCTTATTGAATGCTACGATAAGCACTACAGGAGCTCCGTAGCGACAGGGAGTCACTGAATCAATCTTGGCAAGAGCCTCCTCTGAAGTAGCTACGTAAATATGTTGTTCTTGAAGATTTTTTGCAGTAGGTGCCAGGCGACCCGCTTCAAGTATCTTTTCGATCAAGGCCATGTCAACTTTCCTATCGTTATATTTTTTACAAGAAAACCGCTTTGCGGCAAGTGTATTGAATTCCATATTTCAAAATATCAGACCCATTTCATAACATTATTTAAGCTTAGGGTCTCAAAGCTTTTACAAAATTAATATTAAAATTGTATATAGGCAAGACATTCACAAATAATATAGGCAAGAAAGATTTTTTCTTCCTTGCCTATTATTAATTGCTGATGGGGATAGTGAAGCGTTCACTTCATTAGCCGCAGTGCCAATATTTGTGTACAAGTTTCATCATCTTCTTGTGGTCGCCTTCCGTGTCTTTACGGAGGTTGGCGTCATCATAATTTTCGAGCTTGTTGATGATGCCGTCGATCATGCGGGATGAGAAGATGTTGGCTTTCTCGAATGCCTCGCGGTCTTCACGAAGGGCTTTGGCAGATGCCGCGCAACTATCGGGAAGGGATTTGAGACTTGCAAGTTTTTCCTTGTTTTCGTCTTTGTGGATATTGACGTTCACATAAGTGTCTTCGGCACGCTTCAGAGCATCGGCGTCTTCGAAACCTGTGCGGGCAGCCACTGCCATACCGGCGATCAGCTGATAAACGTCGGCAGAGCCGTCGGCGCTGCGGAGTTCCACTGTCTGCTTTTGGGGAGCTTCTTCAATAACGTCGACTTCAAGAGGATTGGCCTGTGAACACATATCTTTCTCGCCAGTCCAACCGAGAGGCACACGTACAAGCACGGAGCGGTTGCGGTCGCCCCAGCAGATAGAGGTGGGAGCTTCCTGATGAGGAACGAGACGGAAGTAGCTTGTCGGCACTTTGTTGCCCATGGCAGTAAGAGCCGCTGCATGGTTCAGGATGCCGGAGATAGCTTTCTTGGCAATGTCGCTGAGCTTGCCGTTTTCCGTCATCATGTTCTGGTCGCCCTTCATCACTTTGAAGTGGATGTGCAGACCGCTGCCTGCCTTTCCCACTGTGATCTTCGGAGCAAATGTCACGTCGTAGCCTTTCTTGGCAGCGAGAGTGCGGATGATCCATTTGGCGATCATCAAGTTGTCAGCGGCCTGAACTGCGGGTATGGGAAGGAATTCGATCTCGTTCTGCTCATAGATAAGACCATCGAGTGTGAAATTACCTACTTCGTTGTGGCCGTATTTTATCTGGCCGCCTGCCTGACCGATAAGGGCCATGCACTCTGTGCGGAATTCGCTGAACTTGGAGAATGGAGCAGACTCATGATAACCTTTCTGGTCACTTGCATGAAACATTTCCGTATCTTCAGCAATCACGTAGTATTCAAGTTCGCCCATGGCATAGAATTCCATGCCGGTCACTTCCTTGAAGGATTCACAGGCACGACGAAGAGTGTATTCAGGTGAGGTCTCGAGCGGATTTCCTTCTTTGTCGAAGAATGTAGCGAGCATAGTCAATGTCGGAGTCTCGGCAAAGGGATCGACGAATGCCGTGCTGAAACGCGGTATTACATAGAGGTCGCTATTGCCGGCTTCGATGAAAGGGAAAAGGCTTGAACCGTCTACTCGCTCGCCGAAACTGAGGATCGAGTTGAGGTATTCCTCTGAATTGATAACGAAATTGAGGGTCTTCAGACGGTTGTCATCAGCTGGATACATGAAGTTAACCATCTTGATATCATTCTCCTTGATGTATCGAATGATGTCTGACTTACGAAACTGGTCAGGAGTTTTCTGCAGATACTGCACCAGCTTGTTGGGGCAGAGTCTTACTTCTGAATTCATGATTTAGATTGTTTGGTATTTATTAAGGTAATATTTAAGGCTAAACGATAAGATATTATCGGATGAGTTTAAATAGAGGTATTAAGCTTCATCACAAGCAATATCATAAACTTTACAGAATTTTACGTTCTTATTATTGTCCATTGCAGAGTATATTTGCTTCCGCATATGGTCTGCAAAGATAATAATAATTTCACAAACACCCAAAATTTACTTTTTATCCCCCATTTTAACGCTTTTTGAGGTATTATGGTCTACACATCAAGATAGACGCGTACCTGTCCTATAGGCAGTTTTCCTACTAAATAGAGGGGTATATGATTGGCATCTGTCGAAATCCAGGCGCTGATGTTGTCGCTCGACTTTTTGCCTCCGTGCTGAGTGAAAATGAAGTTGAGTTTATAGGCTGGTCGTCGTGTCTTATTTCGTAATTTTATGGTCTCTGTGCCAAGATATTTTATCGTAAGATTCTCGCTTTTGCTTCCACTGAAGATAGTCATTTTTGTGGTTTGGCCCACTTTCATTCCATGCCAATTGATCATCCGGATATAGTAGAATACGGACAACATGTCGAATACCGGACCATTGCCTGTGAGTATGCGACGGCTCCGGTCAAAGCCTACCGTTTTATTGTCCCGCGTCTTTTCGCGCACCCTGTCCACAGTGCCCTTCACCACACTGCCGGTGTGCTGGAAACGTATCACGTCTTTGGCATATTTTCCTCCTTCGTGTGTGATTTTTTCATATCCTTGCGATCTGAAGCCGTTTTTCTTTACGGTGGCCTTCAGAGTATCTCTCACCATGAACATATCATCAGCCCACGGGAGGGTGCGTGCTGTAAGCAACAGCCGATACGTATCTGCTGAGTTGGTAAGTCTCAGCGTTGCTTTACCCGCGTCTTTATGAATCAATCCCCACTTGTAAGAGATGGTATAATGCAGCGTTTCATTGACGAATGCTTTAGCAAACAGCAGTGAAGAGAGGAATGTTATGAGGAAGAATATGCGCAATATTATATTTCTCATTCGATATTTACTTTATTTTTTGGACCGAAATTCCATCCCAAAGTTTAGATTCCGGCTCATAAAAAATACAATGGATAGTAATCACATACAAGTCAGACACTTCTCTTTTGTCATTTTTGACAATTGGAAAGTGTCTGGTTTGATTCTCTTGATACTCTCTTCCGCTGAAACTACGCTGCTGATACTGTAAGTAAGCGGAATGGAGTCAATAATACTTTTTCAATTCTGCCTCCAAGGTGTCGGCATCGTGCACACCGGATGCGCGCCATTTCAATTCTCCGTCTTTGAATATCATGAGCGTGGGCACCGACCTAACGTTGTAGATGGCCGCCAATTGCTCGTTTTTGTCTATATCAATTTTATAGATTTTCACATTTTCTCCTACCTTGGAGTGCAGTTCTTCAAGGATTGGATGCATCATTTTGCATGGTCCGCACCATGTTGCGAAGAAGTCGACGAGTACAGGCTCTTTTACCTTAATAAGATCTTCAAATTTTTCCATAGTATAATCGTATTATAGGGCGGGCAGTGTTCTGTCCGTTTTCTATAGAAACACGGAGATCTTATATTTTGTTCAACCAGAGCCGGTAGCCATCATGACAACATGAGCAAAAATGAAATGAAAGGCTATTGCTCAGTCCTGCTCAAATCTAAATTTATCAGCGTCTTTCCAGGCGGGAAACTTCTCTCGGAAACGTATAAGTTTCTCCATATTCAGCGTGGCATACAGGAATTTGCCGGAGGGATCCGCACTGTCTATTCTAAGCCCTTTGAAATCGATAACGGAAGAAGAACCGTCAAATACAAATCCGTTGCTATCGGTACCTTTGCAGTCTACGCCGCATACATAGGCTTCATTTTCTATAGCGCGGGCTATAAGCAGTTGATTCCAGGCATTGATACGCGCCACGGGCCAGTTGGCCACACATATAAGCAAATCATATTCATTATCCACATTTCTGCACCATGCCGGGAAACGAATGTCGTAGCATATCACCATAGCGATGTTCCAGCCACGATAACGCAGCTTCAGACGCTTATGGCCTCTGGAGAAGACCTTGCTTTCTCCCGCCATTGTGAAAAGATGTTTTTTATCTTCAAACGTCTCGTCGCCTCCCGGCTCCACGATAAATCCACGGTTGTAGATAGAACCGCCTGTATCGGCGATAAAGCTGCCGGCAATCGCCACATTGTATTTGGCGGCAAGGGCTTTGAGTCGGTCAATAGTTTCTCCCGTGTTTCTTTCGGCAAGTTTTCTCACTTCTTCTTTATCGCCCGTCACAAACCCGGTGGAGAATGTCTCAGGTATGATTACCAAGTCGGTGGCAGGGTGTATCAAAGAAAGACCCTCTTCAAGGGTCTGCATATTTTTTTGTTTGTCTTCCCAGCAAATTTCCATCGGGAAGAGACAGACGTTGAGATTTTGATTCATTTAGTTCGTGGTATTCAAATGGTAAATAGTTCAGGATATCTGGCTGCCGATGCATAAGCGGCATAAAACTTTTTCACCGCCTCCATATCAAGCCGGATATCTCCACTGAGAGCGAGTTCTTCTTTAATGATCACTTTCTTGTTTTGATAGTCGATCACTCCCAATTGGAGAGGTACGCCTGCTCCGTAGGCAATTCTCAGGAATCCGGTATGCCACTCTGCCTGTTGGCTTCGGGTGCCTTCAGGCGTCACGGCCAAGTTCATATACCTGCGTTTTTTGAACGTTTCTATTATATTCTCCGTAAGTCCGCCGCCTTTGCCGCCGCGGGCCACGGGGATTCCTCCCAAAGCTTTAAGAAGATATTTCAAAGGGAAGAAAAACCAAAATTTCTTCATGAGGAAATTGGCTTCTCTTCCCAATGATTTGTATGCGGCGAGACCGATGATGAAGTCCCAGTTGGAGGTGTGGGGCGCCACGCATATCACGCATTTTTCCCTTTGCGGAGCAGTGATATCCACTGTCCAGCCTCTCCACTTCAATATTCGGCCCCAGAGATTCATATTCTTTTAGATGTTACTGAGTGATAATTAGTTTACCGCGGCTTTCTGTGCCTTCTTCACATCTTCGGGCAGGGCAGCGTTGAATTGCTTCAGGGCTGCTTCCACGCCTTCGTTGAAGTCTTTATAGATGCGCTTCCAGAGAGCCTTGAAGAAGTCTCTTTTGGCTTTGCTGTATTGTTGGTGATCGGGGAAGGCTTTCACGCCACGATCAAAAAATGTGTTGGCGTTTCGCTGTGCAGTTTCAACTGTCTGAAGCACTTTTCCGATAGCCTCTCCTATCTGCTTCTTGTCGGCCTCCGGCACATTGACATAGGCTGTCATCATCGTCTCACACAGTTGGGCGCCGAGCAGATCGGCTGTCTTTTTGAATTGTCTTTTATTAGCCATAATACTATTTGTTTGGTCCGAAAAATTCCGGTTTATTTTTCTATAATTTAACACTTGACGCTATATTTGGGTTCAAACCTGTACCCTATGTCACTTTATAATTACTGATAAATTCATTCTCTAACGCTCCTTTCGGCTCGAATCAAGACGAAGCAGAATAAAAAGCAATATTGTGAATCCCCACAGAGAAGAGCCGCCATAGCTGAAGAAGGGAAGAGGAATGCCGATCACAGGGCATAAACCCAACACCATCCCTACATTGATGGCAACATGAAATATCAGAAACGAGGCCACACAATATCCATACACTCTTCCGAACGGGCGTGGCTGCCGCTCCGCTATCTTCATTATCCTCAGGATAAAAGCCAAAAACACCAGAAGCACTGCCACAGCGCCAACAAATCCTTCCTCTTCTCCTATCGTGCAGAATATAAAGTCGGTGTGTTGTTCGGGCACATATTTCAGTTTTGTCTGCGTGCCGTTAAGGAATCCTTTGCCTACAAGACCGCCGGATCCGATGGCGATCTTCGACTGGTTTACGTTGTAACCAACACCACGAAGGTCTTCCTCGATGCCGAGCACCACCGTGATTCTTTGTCTCTGATGAGGTTGAAGTATATTTTGGAACACATAGTTAACTGAAAACAGAAACATCACCGATACCGCTGCGAAACTTATAGTAATTAAAAATTTGTTAATGCGGTGTCTGAACATTGCGATGGCTGTATATATGATTCCTACTGCGAGCACCGTGATGAAAAAAACTTCGCCCTGAATATGGACTCCGAAATATTCCAGCACCGAGACCAGCACTCCGCTGCCCACGAACCAAAGTATGACGTTTCGGGCGATGATTATATCTCTACAATAAAAAAGCAGCATCAGCGAATATATCAGCAATATAGCGGTAAAGACCGCGAATTCGCCTACAGGGATGCCCAATATCAGAGGTTCGCTGTATTTTACGGCCACCACAAAAAACGTAATGGCACATAGAATGGAAAACAGGATCAGACCGCTCATACCTTCCCTGTAGAGCACGAAGATCAAGGCAAAATAAACCAGAGCGCTGCCGGTCTCATTTTGCAGAAGAATGAACACTACCGGCAGGAAGATAATGATCATGGCCCTGAAATAATTGCTCAATTTCGCATTCAGCACAAAGTTGTAGGAATCAAAAAGTTTGGCAAGTGCAAGCGCGGTGGCGAATTTTCCGAATTCCGCCGGCTGCAGACTCACCGGGCCGAATACGAGCCAAGAGTGGGATCCCTTAATATTTGGACTGAGAAATATCGTGGCGATAAGCACAAGTAATACAAAGCCATATATGGGATATGCATACGCCTCGTAAAGACGGTAATCAAGCAGAAGGATCGCACATCCGAGGGCGAGACTGAGTCCTACCCAAAGAGCCTGTTTGCCACTGAAGCCGGCAAAGTCAAACATGGCTGCCTTATCAAAATCGTAGCTCGCCGCATATATACTCACTACTCCTGCCGCCACCAGCAAGAGGTAGAGTAAGATGGTGATCCAGTCCACCGACCGAAACACGGATTCATTGGCTTCAGTGCTTCTTGACTCCACTTAACGATATCGTATTTGAGTTCAACATTCTGGCTTCTATTCCTTTTCGCGCGGAAGATATTTCTCCGTTGAGATACTTCTCTATTATCAGACTGCCGATGGGCACACCGTAGGCGGCACCGAATCCGGCGTTTTCCACATACACAGCCACCGCTATTTTGGGTTTGTTCATAGGAGCGAACCCCATGAATGCAGAGTGGTCCCGTCCGTGGGGGTTCTGGGCAGTTCCGGTTTTGCCGCACACGTCAAGGCCCGGAAGATTTGCAGCGCGGCACGTACCTCCGGTCACGGCCATTCTCATTCCTTCGGCCACCATCTCATAGTAATTCTTCCTAATGCTTGGTTTATGACGTTTGCGGTATTTGGCATCTATCACGGTGTCGGAAATGGCTTTGACGATATGTGGGGTATAGTACCATCCCCGGTTGGCAATGGTGGCACACAGGTTGGCAATCTGAAGGGGAGTGGCCAGCACTTCGCCTTGACCGATACTTATGGATATGATGGAATTGGCACGCCAGTTTGGACCGCGAAACGACTTATCATAGTATTCAGTGTTGGGAATAAAGCCGCGGCTTTCGCTTGGGAGATCTACGCCCAATGGATATCCATATCCCATTTCCACCATATAGTTTTTCCACTTCTCGAGCTGTTTGCCGGGCGTGGTGCCGCTTTTGTCAATGAAGTTTTTCAATCCCCAGCAGAAGTAGGCGTTACACGACGTCTGGAGCGCCGGCTTAAGCGCGATAGGGGAGCCGTGGCCATGGCATCCCACGCGGAGTCCGTTTACGTAACCGCGATGACAGGGATAGGCAGTGCCTGCCGTCACTACTCCTTCCTGAAGGAAAATTAATCCTTGGGTAGGTTTGAAAGTGGATCCGGGAGGATATGCTCCTTGCAACGCACGGTCATAAAGCGGTTTATACGGATCTCTTACAAGGTCAGAATAATTCCTGCCCCTTTCGCGACCCACAAGCATGGAGGGATCATAGTTGGGTGAAGTCACCAGACAGAGGATCTCACCCGTAGACGGTTCGATGGCGACGATGGCTCCGATTTTACCCCTCATAAGCTGTTCGCCGTATTGTTGCAGTTCCACATCTATTGAGAGTGTAAGGTTCTTCCCCGACACGGGCGCCACATCATTGATGCCGTTCTGGTATTTCCCTTTTATGCGGCCGCTGGCATCTTTCATAAGAATCTCCACTCCTTTATGGCCCCGGAGCAGCTTTTCATAACTTTTTTCCACACCAAGGTCGCCCGTGTAATCACCCGCCCTGTAGTATTCGTCTCTTTTGACGTCTTCAGCGTTCACTTCCCGGATATTTCCGAGAATATTGGATGCCACATGGTAATTGTATTCACGGATGGTGCGCTTTTGCACGAAAAACCCGGGAAAAAGATAGAGCTTTTCTTCAAGTCGGCCGTAGTCTTTCTGGCTTAGTTGAGATATTAGTTTCTGGGGCGTATAGGCTGAATAGCCGGGATTCTTTCTGGGATTTTTCATATCAGCCCATTTTCCCCGCAACTGTTCGCGTGTGATACCGAGCACGTTGCAAAAGGCTGCAGTATCAAAATTCTCCCCGATATCCTTGGGGATAAGCATCACGTCGTAGGTGGGTTGATTGAAGACCACCAGCCGGTCATTACGGTCATAGATAAGACCGCGGGCCGGAAAAATGGTGCGTCGCAGAAATGCATTGCTCAGTGCGTTCTCTTTGAATTTCGTCTCCATCACCTGAATGTTGAAGAGACGAATTATAAAGAGGAGCACTACCACGCATATGAAGCCTCCGATAATATATTTTCTTTTTACAAGATTATAATCTTTCACGTTGTGTCGCTATTAGACTGTCGGCTGCCATTATTAAAAGGAAACTCAGAATTGTGCTGGCGCCGGTGATGATCGCTATATCTTTAACGGAAGCAAAACTGAAATATTCTATGGAGAAATTTATCAGACAGAAGATGGCCGTCATGGTAAGCACATATTTGGAGAAAGTGCTCCAGCCGAGTGTCGTGATGGTAGGAGTAATGTCCTGCGTTTTGTCATCGCGTGTAACGTAGGCATAAAACACCGGTCTTTTCAGCGCAGCCAAAAGCGTACACGACAGGCTGTTGACCCCGGGAGTGTCTGAAAAGATATCAACAAAGAGGCCGAGCAGAAAAGAAAATGTATACAGCCAGTTTAATCTCAAAGCTATTGGCAATCGTATTATGAATAAGATAAATACGAAAGGCACCGCTATATTGAATACTGCGATATGATTAAATATCAGCACCTGCAATAATACAAGTACAATAAAGATTACGGCATATACGGTGATTTCCTTGTTCATAATTACCGAAACGAAATAAGATACCAGACTCTCTCCTTACTACTTTATACTTTATCTTTATACTTTCTCCACAAAAACTATTCAATCTTTATATCGTAAGTGCTCAGCGAGTCGAGTTCGTCTTTGTAGATATCTTTAATTACCCTCACCGTAGAGAGCGACTTGAAATCGGAAGTAAGACGCACCTTAAAGGTATAATAGTTGTCATCGCTTGCTTTAGACCTCCCCATAATCACTCCTACAGGCATTCCGGAAGGGAATGTGGTGGAGAATCCGCTTGTCACCACCGTGTCTCCGGTATGGTATATTGCATGGCGTGGTATTTCTTCCACGTAGGCAGTGTTGGGATCCCGCCCTCTCCAGGTAAGACTTCCCACATATTGAGTTCCTTTTATTCTCACCGAGAACCTCTGTGTCTGGTTTATCACTGAAATCACTCTGGCGGTATTGGGGCCAACCACGTTCACGATACCTACAATACCGTTATGGTCCACCACACCCATACCGGGACGAATTCCGGCGTCAGCCCCTCTGTTGATGGTGAAATAGTTGCGGGGATGGCGGGTATTGTTATTAATTACTGTGGCAAGTATGTAATCAAACCGTTTTCGGGTGTCGGCTTTCATCCCCGAGTCGGAGAGAAGGCTCCGGCATTCCGCAAGCTGATTCTGAAGATTAAGCACATCGTTTTCAAGCTTGGCGTTGGATGCCTGCAGACTCTCGTTGATTGACCTGAGATTGAAATATCCGGTCACGGCGTTGCTCGCAGTGTAGACGGTTTTCGATAATTTTCCGGCGCTGGTGAGATAGATATATTTATGATAAGAATCTCCTCCCGCCAACATGATACAAGATATCAGCACATAGCATGTGAAAACAAACCATGTGCTGTGTCTTATCAAGAAGTTGAGAAGATTTCTCACCTTTGGGTCTTAACTGATTTAATTATTGAAGGTGCGTAAACAACTTCACTTATTACGACGAATCAAATTATCGGATTAGGAAGGAGAATCGGTTGATGTTTTTGAGAGCCACGCCGGTACCTTTTGCCACAGCGTGCAACGGATCCTCCGCAATTTTGAATTCGATGCGGATCTTGTCGGTAAATCTCTTGGCAAGACCTCTAAGCAATGCACCGCCGCCGGCGAGGTAAATACCGTTGCGTACTATGTCTGCATAGAGTTCGGGGGGGGTCTGCTCCAATGCTGCGAGAATGGCAGCCTCCATTTTAGAGATTGACTTCTCTATGCAGTGGGAGATTTCCTCATGAGTCACAGGCACCTCCATGGGTAATGCGGTCATTCTGTTAGGACCTGTCACTATGAATGGTTCAGGCGGGTTTTCAAGTTCGGGAAGCGCGGAGCCCACGTTGATCTTAATTTGTTCGGCCATCGTGGTGCCTACCTTCAGATTATGCACACGTCCCATGTGCTCCTGAATATCGGCAGTTAGATCATTGCCGGCGATTCTGATACTTTTGTTGCTTACGATTCCACCGAGAGAGATTACAGCGATTTCAGTGCTTCCTCCGCCTATATCCACAATCATGTTGCCTTCCGGAGCCTCCACGTCCAGTCCGATACCGAGGGCAGCGGCCATCGGCTCATATATCATGTAGACATCGCGTCCACCGGCGTGTTCGGAAGAGTCGCGTACGGCTCGTATCTCTACTTCTGTGGAGCCGGAGGGTATACATACCACCATGCGGAGCGAAGGTGAAAACCAGCGGCGCTTGCTGCTTACCATCTTCACCATGCCGCGGATCATCATCTCTGCCGCGTTGAAGTCTGCAATGACACCGTCGCGCAGCGGACGGATGGTGCGGATGCCGGGAGGCTCTTTGCCTTCCATTTGATGCGCTGTGGTGCCCACAGCCAAAAGTTTGTCAGTCTTGTTTTCTATGGCAACGACAGAGGGTTCGTCCACCACAATCTTGTCGTTGTGTATAATAATGGAATTGGCAGTGCCCAAGTCCATTGCTATTTCCTGAGTAAAAGAGAACAGTCCCATTTTTATTATTGTGCTTTTATGAGCTATTTTATAAGTGAATAGATAAAATTTATATCTTTTCTGCAATAGCAACTGCAAAGTTAATAATTTGCATACCAAAAATCAAGAGAAAATATACTCATAGAAGAAAAAAATATGCTTTTCAGCATATTTTCTGGAAGTACCAACAAAAAATCAAAGCTTCTCATGCCGGCTCGGCATGAGAAGCTTGCAGATTGATGGGGAATATCTTAATTACTGGAAGTAAGTCTCAAGAGCATAATCAATGTTATCGAGCACATTGAGGAGATCGGAATCATCGGCCTTCATGGCTTTTGCCTGCTCAGCAATCTGCTTGGCAACGTCGAAATACTGTGTTTTTACTGCATGGAAGGCATCTCTGTTAGAACGGTCTACGTCGTTGAGCTTCTCAGTGCCAACTCGGAGCACTTTCTTTGCAGCGTTCTTAAGAGTTTCAAAGTCAGCGTCGGGTAGCGAAGCGGCCTTAATGTAATCAGCGAGAGAAGCGTCATTGTCTCCTTTGCGGTCGTAGACGAAGGCACGCAAACCGTAAAGATTGGCATTGTCCGGTGTGTTGGCAAGCTGAGTATTGATCAGGTTGAGAGCACCGTCGAAATTGCTTTGGTTGATCATGCCGTTGATCATATTGTTGAAGAAGATAGGTTTACTCAGACCGAATTTTTCAAAACCGGCGGCTGCGGCGTCGGCGATGGCCTTGTCGGAGGTGGCAATCATAGTAGTGTCGCGGCCTGCGATATTCTGCCAGCAAGCTATCTCGTAGATATAAGCTTCAGGCTCGGGATATCCGGCGAGTCGGGATGCCTTAAATGCTTTGGCAGCTTCTTCGAGTTTGTTGGCGGACCATCCGGCCAGACCTGCATTGTAGTATGAAGTGGCACGAATGGAGTCCGGTATCTGCGGAGCCTTATTGCCGAGGAGCTCCATGGTAGGCAGATCGCCATAAATCATGAAGGCATTGTATGCTTCAGGATAAAATTGCTTGTTGTTGAAAAGGTTGGCGCCTTGAGTGAAGAAGTCGTCGGCATGGGATGCGATTTTGCCTATTACGTCTTTTGTATATTTGGGCTTAATCTCGCCTTTTTCATTGGGGAGCTGGTCGAGAGGTATCACCTGCAGGAAGTAGTTGTAGCCGTTGAGAAGTTGTGGACCCATCGCTTCCTTATTTACTTTTTCATCATTGGGATTGATAGCCAAATTTGAGTTGGCCTTGTCGAAGGCATCCCATTCGATTTTGCCAGCTACGAAATATGTGTTGGCGTCTTTGGCTGTTTCCGGATTATTGATTGCTTGCTGGATAAGGCTGCGGGCTTCCTCGATCTTGTCGAGCTTGCCGGCTAATTTTTTAGCCTGATCCACATTGGCTTTCTGCGCGTTGACGGATGCTACGGCCGCCACGCAGAGTGTGAATGCAAAAAATTTTTTCATATTTATCGGGTTTTGTTAATTTCCTTTCTTATAAAGACAACGTAAATAGGCTTTAGTTTACATGGCCCGTAAGTTTTTCTTCTTTTTTGCTTACTCGCCTTGATGTAACCTTACTGGAAAAAGCCGCCTTATTCTTCGGAATCTATTGCCGCTTCATTCTCGGCATTGATCTCTTCCGCGCCTCCTTCGATTTCTTCGGCTGTTTCCTGAATATCTGCTATGGATTGATCCTCAGTTATTTCAGTCTGAGCGGGATTTTCTTCTTCAGTGGTATCTTCCTCAGGATCCGAATCCACTTTACATACAGAGGCAATGGTATCTCCACGTTTGCTCAGATTGATCAGGCGTACGCCTTGAGTCGCTCTGCCCTGCAGACGGATGGAATCCACCGACATGCGGAGGGTAATGCCGCTTTGATTGATGATGACAAGATCATTATTGTCGCTGACATTCTTTATGGCTACAAGTTCGCCTGTCTTATCGGTGACATTGATTGTCTTCACGCCTTTGCCGCCGCGGTTTGTAACGCGGTAATCTTCTATGGCTGAGCGTTTGCCAAATCCCTGCTGGCTTACCACCATGATACTCTGGTCTACAGTGTTGTCTATAGTAATCATACCTACTACTTCATCATCGCCGCCGTCGAGGGTCATGCCGCGCACGCCGGTGGCCACACGTCCCATTTCCCTCACTTTGCTTTCATGGAAGCGGATGGCGCGACCTTTCTTGTTGGCAAGCACGATCTCGCAGTTGCCGTCGGTCATGGCCACGTCTATCACGCGGTCCTCTTCACGTATCACGATTGCGCGAACTCCATTTGTGCGCGGACGGGAGTACTCTTTGAGCGATGTCTTTTTTATCACACCGTTTTTGGTGACAAAAATAAGGTTGTGGCTGCTGGTGAATTCCTCGTCGTTAAGTTTCTTCACGCAGATAAATGCATTCACGGTGTCGTCGGCATCAATCTGGAGGAGATTCTGGATGGCACGTCCTTTATTGTTGCGCGGAAGTTCGGGAATTTCATATACGCGCAGCCAATAGCATTGTCCCTTCTGGGTGAAGAAGAGCATATAGCTTCGGTTGGTGGCAGGATATATGTGTTCGATGAAGTCTTCATCGCGGGTATTTGAACCTTTGTGACCCACGCCGCCTCGGTTTTGAGCGCGGAATTCAGAAAGTGCCGTACGCTTGATGTAGCCCATATGACTGATGGTGATGATCATCTCGTCATCGCTGTAGAAGTCTTCGGCATTAAGATCAGGTGAGAACTTGCTGATGCGGGTGCGGCGTTCGTCGCCAAACTTGTCGCGCACCTCGATCAATTCTTTCTTCATGAGTTCGCGACACTCATGATCGTCGCTCAAGATAAGATTATAGTAGGAGATACGACGCATCAGTTCATCATACTCATCCTTGAGTTTCTGCATTTCCAGACCGGTGAGCTGACGCAGACGCATTTCCACAATGGCTCGTGTCTGCACATCGTCGAGATCGAATCTCTCCGAGAGACGAGAGCGGGCCTCTTCAGTGGTGGACGATGAGCGAATGATAGCGATCACTTCATCGATGGCATCGCATGCTATCATCAATCCCTTCAGAATATGTGCTCTTTCTTCGGCACGCGCCAATTCGTAGCGTGTGCGGCGTATCACCACCTCATGCCTGTGTTCCACGAAGGCTTCAAGGATCTCTTTGAGCGAGAGAGTCTTGGGACGGCCTTTTACGAGAGCCACATTATTTATACTGAACGATGTCTGGAGCTGGGTGAGTTTATAGAGTTTATTCAGCACCACGTTGGCATTGGCGTCACGCTTGATGTCGATGGCTATATGGAGTTTGCCACGGGCGGATGTATCGGAAATATCGGCGATGCCGTCGATCTTCTTTTCTCTGGCAAGATTGGCAATGCTTTCCACGAGTTCGGATTTAATCACTCCGTAAGGGATCTCGGAGATGATTATCTGCTGATGGTTGGCGTCAGCCTCAATGTCAGCTTTGGCACGAACTATGACACGCCCTTTGCCGGTCTCATATGCTTCGCGCACTCCTTTGAGTCCGAATATCTCACCGCCTGTGGGAAAGTCAGGAGCCTTGATATGCTCCATAAGTCCGTCAAGATCAATGTCAGGATTGTCGATAAGGGCGAGCGAAGCATTGATGGCTTCCGCAAGATTGTGGGGAGGCATATTAGTAGCCATACCCACGGCTATACCCGATGCTCCGTTGACCAAAAGATTGGGGATGCGCGTGGGAAGCACCACAGGCTCCGTGAGGGTATTGTCGAAGTTGGGCGCAAAGTCCACGGTATCCTTATCAAGATCGCGAAGCATTTCCTCACCCATCTTGTCGAGTTTCACCTCTGTATATCGCATGGCGGCGGGGGAGTCTCCGTCGATCGATCCGAAGTTACCCTGTCCGAATACGAGCGGATATCTCAGCGACCAATCCTGAGCAAGCCTTACCATAGTCAGATAAATGGATGAGTCTCCATGGGGGTGATACTTACCCATCACCTCACCGACGATACGGGCAGACTTCTTGGTATCTCCGGAAAAGAAATTACCTAACTCGTTCATACCGAACAATACACGGCGGTGAACCGGTTTAAATCCGTCTCTTACATCGGGCAAAGCTCTCGACACTATCACCGACATTGAATAGTCGATGTAGGCGCTTTTCATCTCCGACTCGATATTAATAGGAATTATCTTATCGTCTCCTTGCATGCTTTATAGTTTTTGTTTCGGCTTCTTTTTTCTTCGGCAGAGATATTTTCACTACCGTTGCCAAGCAACAAAATTAATATTTTTTCACGAATCAGACAAAAATTTTCCGATTTTTTATGACTCTGTTCCCACTACCCGTTCTGTATGCAGATTACAAATTGGCACGATAATTGTAAACTATTTTTACAATTCACGCATTATAATTCTGTAAAGAATATTGCCGTCAAAACAAAAGAAAAACTTCTTGACTACAAAACATCAACGCTAACGAATCACATCATTATATGAAAAACGACTATTCAAAACAGTTTCGTGCTATTCTTGACGCTGCTCTGCTCGAAGCGGAGACAGTGGGGGGCGGCATCATCCGCAGCGAGCATCTATTGCTGGCTGCCCTGAGCAATCCCCACGGCACCTGCTGCAAGATTCTTTCCCAGCTTGGCGTGCCTATCGGAAAGCTGCAGTCTCAACTCAAGCAGAATATCGAGTCTACTGAAATTTCCGAAGAAGTAACCACGATTTTTGAACAAAGTTATCGACTCACAATCTCTGCCATCCGCCATCTGCAGCTTGCCGCCGCCGAGGCCAGAAAGATGAATATCGGGGTTATCGCCGGTGAGCATATTCTGCTCGCCCTCATGCATGACCCCAGATCCATGGACAATGATTTCCTTGATCAATTGAAGAAAAAATACCTTAATTTCGACATCAGCATACAGGCTGTGGGCAGCTATCCCGCCGATTCCGAATCAACCCAATCCATGCAGGGAAATTCTCTCAACGACGACGAGGAGGAGGATGAAGACAATGCTCCGGGATATTCTTCGCCGAAACCATCCGGCAGAAAGAATGCCAAAAGCAAATCCGGCACTCCGGCTCTTGACAAATTCGGCTACGACATGTCGAAGGCTGCCTCCGAAGGCCGATTGGATCCTGTGGTGGGCCGCGAACGCGAAATCCAACGTCTCGCGCAGGTGCTCTCCCGCCGCAAGAAAAACAATCCTGTGCTCATCGGAGAGCCCGGTGTAGGCAAGTCGGCCATTGTGGAAGGTCTTGCCATGCGCATAGCCCAGAGGAAGGTGCCACGTATTCTATTTGACAAAAGGGTAGTGGGACTTGATATGACCGGTATGGTGGCGGGCACAAAATACCGTGGCCAGTTTGAAGAAAGGATCAAAGCCGTGCTCGATGAGTTGGCTCAGAACCCCGACATCATCCTCTTCATCGACGAGATCCATACCATTGTGGGAGCTGGCTCATCCCCCGGTTCGATGGATGCCGCCAACATTCTCAAGCCTGCGCTTGCCCGTGGTGAAATCCAATGCATCGGCGCTACCACTCTGGATGAATACCGTCAGAATATTGAGAAAGACGGTGCGCTTGAACGGCGTTTCCAGAAGGTGATGGTGGATCCCACCACCGCCGAGGAGACCCTTGAGATACTGCGCAACGTGAAGGATAAATACGAACAGCATCACAACGTGCGCTACACCGACAGTGCTCTTGAGGCATGCGTAAAACTCACGGAGCGCTACGTAAGCGACCGCAACTTCCCCGACAAGGCACTCGACGCCCTCGACGAGGCCGGAAGCCGCGCCCATATCTCCAATTACACCGTGCCCGAAGAGATCGACAATCTTGAGAAGGAGATAGCCGACGTAAACGAGAAGAAACTTGACGCGGCCAAGAGACAGAATTTCGAACTCGCTGCCAAATACCGCGACGAAATCCTTGCCAAGCGCAACGAACTGGACGCAAAGACCCGTCAGTGGGAAGCTGAAGTCGACAGCAATCCCCAGACTGTGGATGAAGAGGCCGTGAGCGAAGTGGTGGCCATGATGACGGGTGTGCCCACTCAGCGTGTGGCTCAAGGAGAAGGCCAACGGTTGCTTGAGATGAACGATGCCCTCAAAGGCAGTGTGGTGGGGCAGGACAATGCCATTGCCAAAGTGGTCAAGGCCATCCAGCGCAACCGCATCGGCCTTAAAGATCCCAACAAGCCAATCGGCACTTTCATGTTTCTCGGACCTACCGGCGTGGGCAAAACCCTGCTCGCCAAGAAGATTGCCGAATATCTTTTTGATTCGGCCGACTCCCTGATTCGCCTTGACATGAGCGAATTTATGGAGAAATTCACCGTGAGCCGTCTCGTGGGTGCTCCTCCGGGATACGTAGGTTACGAAGAAGGAGGTCAGCTCACCGAGAAGGTGCGTCGCAAACCTTATTCCGTAGTACTTCTTGATGAGATTGAGAAGGCTCACCCCGATGTGTTCAACATGTTGCTTCAGGTGATGGACGAAGGCAGACTTACCGATTCCTTGGGTCGTAAGATTGACTTCAAAAACACCATTCTGATTATGACCAGCAACGTGGGAAGCCGCCAGCTCAAGGATTTCGGAGGCGGCGTCGGCTTCAACACTGCCGATGTAAGCAAGCAGCAGGCCCAGGGGGTGATTACAAAAGCCCTCAACCGTGCCTTCTCTCCGGAATTCCTCAACCGTGTGGACGACATCATAATGTTTGATCAGCTCGACAGAGCCGCCATACATGACATTATACATATCGAGCTCGACGGATTCTTCAAGCGCATTCTCAACATGGGATTGAAACTCAACCTCTCTCCCGAAGCGGTAGACTTCATAGCCGACAAGGGCTACGACAAGAATTTCGGTGCACGTCCGCTAAAGCGTGCCATCCAGAAATATCTTGAAGACGATCTGGCAGAAATCATGCTCAAGCTAAATGCCGAGGGCAAAATCGGAGGTACTATCAATGCCGCCTATATCGAGGGCAGCGACAAGCTCACCTTTGCATATCACTCCGATATTGATGACGAACTCAAAGAGGAATCTTCCGCTCTACCTGACAAAGCCGACACCCCCGACAATCTGGAATCAGATTCTTAACCTTGCCATAAAATCATAATAATCAATAACGAAAGCAGGACATTGGAGTCATATCAATGTCCTGCTTTTGGTGTTTTGGCAGAGATTTTAGTAAATTTGCAATGACGTAGGTTAAACTTATTTTCAAATGAAAAAAATTGGAATTCTCAGCGATACACATTCCTGTTGGGATGACAGATACGCCCTTTATTTTGCCGAGTGCGACGAAATATGGCACGCCGGCGATATCGGCGACATCTCCATTCTCGAACGCCTTGAAGACCTTGGCCCGACAGTGAGGGCTGTGGCCGGCAACGTAGACCACGGTGCGGTGAGGAGAGCATGCCGCGAGCTTGAAATATTTCAGGTGGAGGACGTAAAAGTCTTACTGACCCACATCGGCGGCTATCCCGGCAAATGGGCGCCCGGCATGAAAAAGCTGCTCAAAGAGGAAGGAATCCAATTGATGGTCGACGGTCATTCCCACATCCTGAAAGTAATTTTTGACAAAGAACTCAACGTGCTTCACATCAATCCCGGAGCTGCCGGCAGACAAGGTTGGCAAAAGGTCAGGACCCTTATCCGGATTGAAATCGATGGATCCGACATCCGCAATTGCGAAGTGATCGAACTTGGATGAGCTCCGCCCTGAAACCTTCAGAGTCCGTCTCATAAAAAATTCAACTTTAGGGGTCGCAGCCTTGAGTTGATTTTGAGTTTTGTCTGAGGGAGCAACCTTATGGTTGTGACCTGAAAGACAAGGCCCAAAAGCGACCAAGAATGCGAGACAAAGGTAACTTTTTTACAGATGACCGGCTCGTTTGAGTTTAACAATTCATTTACAAATAATGTCCGTATATGTTGAAATCAGCTTGGTTCCGGCTTCTTTTCGGCTAATTTCTTTCCATCCTTCCGGTCACAACCGAAAGATTGCTCCCTTACGGATGAAAAGAAATTATCTCAAAAATAAGCCGTCCCTAAAGCTAAATTTTTTTTAGACGGACTCTTAATTTGAACAGTTACCTACAAAATATTTGTCTGAAATCACTTGTATCTGGCCCAGCGGATTATTTCCGCGAACGATGGTTTCTTCCCGTACATGAAGATACCCACCCTGTAGATCTTGCCGCAAAGCCATATCATGAATATGAACGATGCGTAAAGGATAACCAGAGAAAGTATCGATTCCCATACAGGCACGCCATATGGCATCCTTGCCATCATCGACATGGGGGAGGTGAAAGGAATCATGCACAACCAGAATGCAAGTGTGGAATCGGGATCATTGAGGATAAACATCGAAGCCATTATACCGATTATGATAGGCATCGTGGCTATCGATGAGAGTTGGCCCGCATCCTGCACGTTGCTCACCGAAGAACCGATAGCTGCAAAAATCGAGGAGTAGAACATAAAGCCGCCTATGAAGAAGAGGAGGGTAAACATAAGCAGTTGCAGCAGGAACGAGGGGTCAAACAGCGTGGTCACGGCTGCCACCATATCCACATCCATTTCGGAGCTGAGCGAATCCGACGTCAGCATCGGGCCTGACACTGCCACCGCCACTCCGATTATAGATGCCCAAATGAGTATCTGAGTGAGAGCCGTGAGACCCACTCCGGCTATCTTGCCAAGCATAAGTTGAAAAGGACGCACGGAAGACACCACCAGTTCCAGCACCCTGTTGGTCTTCTCCTCGATAATGGAAGTCATCACCATCTGCCCGTAGATCAGGATAAACATATAAAGCATCATATCCATAATGAGAGCCAAGAAATAAGACACGGTGGAGGATGTTTGCGTGTCTCTGTCATTGTCGATTCTTACCGTAGCCATCTGCACGTTTGCCGTGACGCTATCCATTATTTCCCTGATATTGGGGATGTCATACTGCTCCAGCCGCTGATCTTCTATAGCTTGCTTAAGCTGCTCGGTGATGTAGGCATCGGTCATCATTGGCAATGATCCGCGGGTAAGTAGCAGAATGCCGTGCTGTGGATCCTTTACGGCATTCCTGTCAATCACCAGAATCAACTCATTGTCTTCGTCGGCCCGTAGAGAATCCACCGACGTTGTGGTGACTTGAAATTTTATGTCATCGTTGCCCTTCAGGCGCGGGGCTATAGTGCCTGTATTGTCCACTACCGCCACCGTCTTCTCGCCCGAGTCGCCAAAAGCCATGATGAGAGCCGGAGCAAGCATCAGCCCTATCATCAGGATCGGCACCAATATAGTGGTGACTATGAAACTTTTTCTGCGTACTCGTTCGAAATACTCACGCTCTATAATCAAGCCTAATACGTTTGCCATATTGAAATGATCTGAATTTTTAAGAAACGGAGGGGCAAGAAGCTGATTCTGCATTTGCTGCATTTGCCGCCTTAACCGCGGAAATAAAAATATCGTCCATGGAGGGGATGATACGTTCAAGCGAACTGATATCCACCAACCCGTTGATTGCCGATATTGCATCCCGCTTGCAGTTATCACTGTCGAGAGTGATCACAGCCGTATTGCGTCCGAACTTATCGAGCTCTCCGGAAGTGATATCTATGCCGGAGTGCTCGTTCAGAGCTGAAAAATCGGCGGCTGCGCCTGTATACGTAAGTCTGTAGCGATGATCCGCATATTGCTGCCGGATATCACTCACCGAGCCTGTGAGCACATTGCGCGACTTATTTATAAGGGTGATATTGTCGCACAATTCCTCCACACTCCCCATATTGTGGGTAGAGAAGATGATAGTGGCTCCCTCGTCTCTGAGACGTAGGATCTCACGCTTCAGCAATTCCGCATTTATGGGATCGAAACCCGAGAAAGGTTCGTCAAAAATAAGAAGCTGCGGGTTATGAAGCACGGTCACGATGAATTGCACCTTCTGAGCCATTCCTTTGGAAAGTTCCTCCACCTTCTTATTCCACCAGTCGGTAATCTCCATGCGGTCGAACCATTCCCGGAGTCTGCGGGTGGCTTCCACCCGGCTCAGACCTTTTAGGCGTGCGAAGAAAATGGCCTGCTCGCCCACCTTCATTTTCTTATAAAGGCCACGCTCTTCGGGCAGATATCCAATATTGACCACGTCCGCGGCCGTGAGAGGATGTCCGTTGAGAGTGACAAGGCCGCTGTCGGGAGCCGTAATATGATTGATTATTCGGATCAGAGTGGTCTTTCCGGCACCGTTGGGGCCGAGCAAACCATATACTTTGCCACGCGGCACACTGATGGATACATCGTTCAGAGCCGTATGGTTGGTAAACGTCTTGGTGACATGTTCTGCGGTCAGGATATTTTCCATAGCGATATTTTGTGCAAATTTACAAAAATAAATTTGAATCTCTATTGAAAGCACGCACCGACACTCACTACTATTAGGTATTTTTAAGAGCCAAGACCTCCGGTTTGGGCGAGAATTGTTAATTTTGAAAATAATTTTATCAAAGAAGTTGTTCCACCAACTTCTCTGTTCGAAAGCAATCTTCAATTACCATATGAAATTATCCGAATTGCAACCCGGCCAGACAGGTATCATCACGAAGATACTCGGACATGGTGCATTCCGCAAACGCGTGATGGAAATGGGCTTCGTAAGAGGCCATAAGGTCACTACCATTCTTCATGCCCCTCTGCAGGACCCGGTGAAATACCATATAATGGACTATGAAGTGAGTCTGCGACGCTCGGAAGCAGCACTGATAGAAGTGGTGTCGTCTCAGGAGTGGGACCTTGAGTCCGACAAAGCCGGCAGAGCAGACGTGGCCACCCACGATTCATCGGAGAAACCGGTGGTGAGAAAAGACCGCATCATCAATGTGGCTTTGGTGGGCAATCCCAATTGCGGCAAGACTTCTCTATTCAACATTGTGAGCGGTGCCCACGAGCACGTAGGTAATTATGCAGGCGTCACTGTCGGAGCCAAGGCCGGAAAACTCTTCTACAAGGGATATCAGTTCAACATTGTGGATCTTCCCGGCACTTATTCGCTCTCGGCCTATTCCCCCGAGGAATTGTACGTGATGCGGTATCTTCGCGAGGAGACACCGGACGTGATTGTAAACGTAGTGGTGGCGTCGAATCTTGAACGTAATCTTTATCTCACCACCGAGCTTATCGACATGAACCGCAGCATGGTGATAGCCCTCAATATGTATGATGAGCTCGAACGCAGCCGTGCCGTGCTCGACTACAAGACCCTCGGAGGATTGCTCGGCGTGCCCATGGTGCCCACCAAGGCCTCCACGGGTTGGGGCGTGAATGAACTGCTCGATACTGTGATCGACGTTTACGAACTGCGCAACAAAGAGATGCGCCACATTCACGTGCGCATGCGTCCGGAAGTGGAAGAAGCCGTAAACGCCATCAAGGATGAGATAAAGACCGATAAGAATCTCCCGGAGCGATTCGCTCCCAGATATATGGCCATAAAAATGCTTGAAGGAGATCCGGAGGCATCGAAAATGCTCGAGGCTTCCCCCAGCTTTGAGCATATCAAGGAAGTACGCGATGATGAAGCCGACAAACTGCGTTCCCAGTTGGGGCAGGACCCCACAGAACTGATATCCGCTGAAAAATACGGCTTTATAGCCGGAGCCCTGGCGGAGACGCTCTCCGGCACGGAAGCTTCCGAAGAAAAGTCCACCAAGATAATCGATGCATTCGTCACCAACAAACTCTTCGGCTTTCCTATCTTCCTGCTGGTGATGTGGCTGATGTTTTGGGCCACGTTCGAACTCGGCTCATATCCCATGGAATGGATCGAAAACCTTGTGGGCTGGATTTCCGAGAAAGTGGGGATCCTCATGCCCGACGGTCCGCTTAAAGATTTGATACTCGACGGAATCATAGGCGGCGTGGGAGGCGTGATCGTATTCCTGCCCAATATTCTGATCCTTTATGCCTTCATCTCGTTTATGGAAGACTCCGGATATATGGCCCGCGTAGCCTTCATTATGGATAAACTCATGCACCGCATGGGGCTTCACGGCAAATCGTTTATTCCCCTCGTGATGGGATTCGGATGCAACGTGCCGGCCATCATGTCCACCAGAATCATTGAGAGCCGCTCAAGCCGACTCATCACCATCCTCATCAACCCATTCATGAGCTGCTCGGCCAGAATCCCTATCTACGTGCTCCTTGTAGGTGCCTTCTTCCAGAATAACGGCACATGGATATTCTTCGGCTTATATTTGCTCGGCATAATAGTGGCTGTGATCACCGCCCGAATGCTCCGCAAGTTCTGGTTCAAACAGGATGAGACTCCCTTCGTGATGGAGCTTCCTCCCTACCGCATACCTACAGCCAAAGCCATCGTGCGCAACATGTGGGCCAAGGCCCGTCAGTATCTCAACAAGATGGGCGGCATCATACTCGTGGCCTCCATTATTATATGGGCGCTCTCTTATTTCCCTCAATATACACCTGAGGAAGTGCCCGAGGCATTCCGCAATGAAGTGATCGCCGATATGCCGGCCGCCACTCTCGCTGAAAACTCCTCCGAAGAGATCGACCAACTAATCACGAATGAATATCAACAGGAGCATTCCATACTCGGAGTGATCGGCAAAGCCGTATCCCCGATAGTGCGTCCCTTGGATTTCGGATGGAAAACCACAGTATCGCTCATCACCGGAGCCGCTGCCAAAGAAGTGGTGGTGTCTACACTCGGAGTGCTCTACGTAGGAGATGATGACGCCGAAGCCCTTTCAGAGCGACTTACCACCCCCTCTGCCGTGACAGGCAAAGCGCCATTCACACAGGCATCAGCCTTGGCATTCATGGTATTCGTATTGATCTACTTCCCCTGTATCGCCACGATAGCGGCCGTGGTCCGCGAATCCGGCAGTTGGAAATACGGCCTCTTCTCCGTGGTCTACAACACGGCCCTGGCATGGGTGCTGGCCTTCATCACCTACCGCATAGCCCTGCTGATCTAACACAGGGCACATAATAAGCCAAGCAACACAGGCTTCCAACCTGTAAAACGGAATTACTGAACAAGGCAGGCTTCCAGCCTGCCTTACTTGATATGAGGGTGTTGCAGAACTACCCTAGAAAAATGGACAAAAGCCTCAACTTTCACA